>JBCDBQ010000262.1:0-9279 GCA_039183375.1 Pseudomonadota bacterium | reverse complement strand
TGTTTGGGTGAAAGGACTTCTGAGGCCAACTGGTGCTGCTTTGAGGTCTCAACCCAGGCCTCGCACTTGGCCATCACGGCTTCGTCTTCGATAAACTGCAGGCATCCGCACTCGGTGAAGCCCAGGTCAGCCTCACCGGTTTCGGCAGCGAAGTTCCGCCAGATGCGGGCCGACTCCATG
Organism: Pseudomonadota bacterium; assembly: GCA_039183375.1. Classification (GTDB taxonomy): domain Bacteria; phylum Pseudomonadota; class Alphaproteobacteria; order Rhizobiales; family Hyphomicrobiaceae; genus Tectiglobus. The sequence goes on along the minus strand of JBCDBQ010000262.1, from coordinate 9,099 downwards.
ACGATGGGCAACTCGGCGGCGTCGCGGCGTTGTTGGCGGATCCAGCCCCAATTGCGGCTCGATTGTTCACCCGCAATTCGGCCCTTCTCGCAGACCATCGCCGATATGCCTTGTTGAGCCAGAAAGTAGGCCGTCGAGACGCCGGCGATGCCTCCCCCGATCACGACCACGTCGACAGCGGTGTCGACCGGATCCTGGAAAACAATCGGCGATTGGTCGGTGATCATAGAGCTCATGTTTCGTCTCATTTGGACTAAAGTTCCGACAGCACAACGGATCGCCTTCTTCTGTAGGAGAGATCGAGCGCCTCTTGCAATGTGGGAACCTGATCACGTCCCGCAGAATGTCTGCTGCACCACTTCATCCGGCATCGGCGGCGAAGCGTAGTCGGTATTTTCCGGTTGTTCGTCGAAAGGCTTGGCGAGGACTGCGATCAGCTTCTCAAATGGCTGGAAGTCGCCGGCTTGTGCCGCGGACAAGGCTTCTTCGACACGATGATTGCGAGGAATGAAACGCGGGTTGACTTGTTGCATAGCCGATTGGCGCTCCGCGTCTTCAAACGCTTCGTGCTGTAGCCGTGAAATCCAGTTATGAGACCAGGTATCGAATGTTTCTGGTTGGCCGAATTGATTGCGCACCTGCCACTGCTCGACAGGCGTTTGTGTGGACGCAAATGACAAGTCTCGGAAGGTCAATGTGAAGTCGGCCTTCTGTTCGGACATAACGCCGAGCAATCCCTGAATGAGTTCCAAATCGCCATCTTGCGCCGTGGTCAATCCGATCTTCGCGCGCATCACGTCTAACCACTTCGGCTGATAAATGTCCGCATAGGCGTCGATTGCTGTTTGTGCTGCCTCGATGGCCTTGTCCTGGTCGTCATCCATCAAAGGCAGCAGGCACTGGGCGAAGCGGGCCAGGTTCCATTGCGCGATGCGCGGTTGGTTGCGATAGGAATAGCGGCCCATCTGGTCAATGGAACTAAACACCGTGTCGGGGTGGAATTCGTCCATGAATGCGCAAGGACCGTAGTCGATGGTCTCGCCGGCGATCGACATGTTGTCGGTATTCATGACGCCGTGGATGAAGCCGACGCCCATCCACTTTGCAACAAGTGCTGCCTGTTGCTCCATCACGACTTGCAGCAGATCGTGGTAGGGCTTGTCGCTGTCTTTGAGGTCGGGATAGTGACGCGCGATGACGTGGTCGGCCAGCAAGCGTAAGGCATCGTTGTCCTGGCGGGATGCGAAATACTGAAACGTGCCGACACGGATATGGCTTTGGGCGACGCGGGTCAGTACGGCGCCTGGCAGGGCTGCTTCACGAAAGATCCACTCGCCTGTCGTCACTGCAGCCAGTGAGCGGGTCGTCGGAATGCCAAGAGCAGCCATGCCTTCGCTGATAATGTATTCGCGCAGAACCGGTCCGACTGCTGCACGACCGTCGCCCATGCGCGAAAATGGTGTTGGCCCGGAGCCTTTGAGTTGGAGATCGCGGCGGGTGCCGTTGCTGTCCGTCAGTTCGCCAAGCAGGATCGCACGGCCATCACCCAGCTGCGGGACCCAGTTGCCGAACTGATGGCCGGCATAGGCCATGGCGATCGGATCCGATCCACGTGGAAGGCGATTACCGGCAAAAACCTCAATCGCTGCCTCATTCGTCAAGGCGTCCGGGTCAAGTCCAAGCTCGACGGCAAGACTATGATTGAGCTTGATCAGACCAGGCTCTTTCACCGGCGTCGGAGAAAGGCGGGCATAGAAATGATCCGGCAGCTTCGCATAGGTGTTGTCGAAGTTGAAGAACTGGTCAGCTGGAGACGGCGCATTCATGATAGGCCTCGACGGCCGGTTGCATGCGTCATCCATTGGTCGACCTGGAAACAGCGCACGGCCCGGCTTGCAATTGCTGGCGTTTAACTGCTGCTTATATAGTCGTGCAAGGCTTCTGCGTCACCTGCCTGGCAAGTACAAAAGAAAACGGCAGCGAATAGATCGCTGCCGCACATGTCCAGAATTGTCGTTCTGACTAGGCCGATGCAACCGATTTGCCGGCTGAGCGCAGCTCATCGAAGGCCTGTGTCAGACGGTCGACCATGCTCTTTTCGCCCTCGCGCAGCCACTTGCGCGGATCGTAGTATTTCTTGAGTGGCTCGTCGGTTTTTGGGTCGATCTGGTACTTGAACGCGTTGCCGTGCTCATCGGCATAACCGCCGACACCGTTGGCAAAGGCAAACTGCGTGTCCGTGTCGATGTTCATTTTGAACACGCCGTAGCCGATCGCTTCTGAGATCTTTTCCGGTTCCGAGCCCGAACCACCATGGAAGACGAGGTGCAACGGATTGTCTTCGGATAGATTATGGGTTGAGCGGACCTTGGCTTGCGAGTCCTTTAGAATCTCAGGGCGCAGTTTGACGTTGCCTGGTTTGTAGACACCGTGGACGTTGCCAAACGCGGCTGCCACTGAGAAGTGTCCGAGCGGCTGCAAGCGTTCGTAGGCGGCGAGCACTTCGTCCGGTTGTGTGTAGAGCTTGGCGTTGTCGACTTCGTCGATATCGGTGCCGACACCGTCTTCTTCACCGCCTGTCACACCGAGTTCGATCTCGAGGCTCATGTCGAGCTCTGCGGTGCGCTTTAGAAACGCTTCGCATTCAGCCAGATTGTCCTCAAGTGGTTCCTCGGACAGGTCCAGCATGTGCGAGCTGAACAGCGGCTTGCCGGTTTGTTGCTTGTACTTGGCGCCGTGATCGAGAAGGCCAGAAACCCATGGCAACAGCTTGCGGTTGGCGTGGTCGGTGTGGAGGATGACGCAAACGCCGTAGGCCTCGGCCAGCAGGTGGACATGTTGTGCTGCAGAAACGGCGCCGAGCACCATGCCGGCATTCTTATCGGCGAGCCCAGAACCGGCAAAGAAGCCGGCGCCGCCATTCGACAGTTGGATGATGACGTCTGACTTGTTCTTGGCAGCAGATTCTAGAACGGAATTAACTGAGTTAGTTCCGACGACATTGACCGCCGGCAATGCAAATTTATTGGCTTTGCAATGTTCAATAAGATCCTGGTATTGCTTGCCAAATACCACACCTGGCTTTAACTGCAGACCCATTGTAAGAGCGTTCCTTCTTGAAAGACTTGCGCGATCGACTGCGTCCCGAACCTTGAAATTCCGATCGTTTCGCGGGTGCTCTGTTTTTATGGATTCTATGCTACCCGGCTTATTGTTCCGGTTTAAGATAGTTCTTTTAGGCAAGTCAACTTCGCGAAGCTTTCACCGAAGTTACTTCTTAACAGGCAAGGTTAGTGATCGATGAATGGTTTGCTGTGAACACAGTGCCGTACCGAACACTGATCATTGACAAGCAAAACCAATCATATCCGTCTGCTTGCTGCGTATTTTAGAACCTCGTGACCATGGAGCCAGAGATGTGCCAGTGGTTAGCGATGCACCTCTGATGATGGAACCTTGAATCCTGCAGCTACTGCCTTACGCAACAAGTCAAGCACGCTAATAACAGAGAAATTCCTCATACGTTCCCGGCCTGGCTGCAGAACGGTTAGCTTTGTGAACGAGACTTCTTCGCAGCAAATCCCCATGATGATCGTACCGGGGGCAGCCTCTTCTGATGCACTCGGTGTGACGACGGATAGGCCGATATCTGCTGCGTGGAGATCGCGGGCCTCCTGAGCCAGGCGTAAGGCCTGAGCTTCGGATTTCTCGTCCGGCAATCCGTCGCCATCCGTCATAGGCCTGATTGCAGCGCCCTTGAAAATATCCATCTCCGGATTGGCCAAGGTGAGACGTGACGACAGTATTCCACCGGTCAGCGTTTCCACTGCGGCAAGGGTCCGGCCGTTTTCACGCAGGGCGTTGAGGACGGCGGTCTCCATGGTTTCGTCATCGATACCGAAGATCGCGTTCGTGAGGATAGGCCGCAAATGCGCTTCCTCGGCATCCAATACTTTGACAGCGCTGGCATCATCTGCAGCCTTTGCCGTGATGCGGACCTTGATGCCTTCAATACCGGATGCCTGAAAAGCCAGGGTCGCGTGTCCTGTCTCATCCAGTTCCTTGATTCGGTCATCGAGCAGTTCGGCCAAGCCGGACTCGCTCAGGCCCCAGGTTCGCAGGACGCGCGAGCGGATCACGCCTTGATAGCCCGCGCGATGCTGCAGATCGGGCAACACCGTGCCCTGCATCATTTCCTTCATTTCGTGCGGCACACCGGGCATAGCGTAAATGACCTTGTCGCCGACAGGGCAGACGAGGCCTGGTGCGGTGCCGGGCATTTGTGGAATTGTTGTTGCACCGTTTGGCACATCCGCCTGGCGCAGATTGTTGGGCGCCATGCGCCGGCCACGGGATTCGAAACGGCGTTGGATCTCTGCTGCGATGGCGTCATCGCGGGTCATGCCGTTGCCCATGATATGCGCAATGACATCCCGCGTGATGTCATCCTGGGTCGGACCGAGGCCGCCGCAGCAAATGACGGCGTCGCTGCGCTCAAGGGCGGTGCGAATGCAGCCTTCGATGCGGTCAAAGTTGTCGCCGACTTTGACCTGGAAGTAAGAGTCAATCCCGCGTTGCGCGAGTTGTTCGCCGATCCAAGACGAGTTTGTATCATTGATGATGCCAAGCAGAAGTTCCGTGCCGATGGCGACGACTTCACAGCGCATTTTTGCATACCTTTTGATTGGCGCTGCCAAGCTTCGTGCAACGCTTGCATAGACTTTTGTAGTTCACCGCTGGCCTCATGCAGCCCGCATCCCTGACGCATTACTTGTCATGCTGCGGCTGGAACTGCAACGTATAGCACGGCTGGTTATGTCGATTGACCCACAAAGCGTTCCGGTGCGTAGAGCTCATCGCCATTGGAGCGGCGGAGCTTTATCGCCGAAGGTGGAAGCGTATCGTCCTCCAGCTTTTCAACCGCTTCACCCTGTTGCAGCTTGCGGCACTCACCGGATGACAGTTTGTCTAGCAAAGCGACATCGAAGGCCGAGGGAACGGCTGACATGATCCGCAATTGCTTGAGAGCCTCGGGGCTCTTGCAGGCATAACCATTGGAGGCTGTAACTGTCCAATTCGCAATTGCCGGGGCTGCAGAGATCAAAAGAAGAAGGGTGAAGGTACTTATCAATCGCATGCCGGTTACTCCCGTTTGGCTGAATTCTATCGCCGTTTCGACCCGCCGTCAGTTCACATTACTTGAAGCTTGCTCTCTTGATTGTCGTTTGGACAGGATCTGCTCTGCGGGCCGGTTTAGAGCTGCCCTATCATGCTGCGTTTTGAACGCTTTCGGTGACTGCCTGTTGCTGTTAGAACCGCTCCAAAAATCAGAGGTTACAAACCAATGACAGTCAAAATTACGTTCGTCGGCTCAGGAGACGCATTTGGTTCCGGCGGACGCATGAACACCTGCATATTGGTCGATGCTCCCGGCATTCGCTTTGCGATTGATTGTGGTGCAACGGGTCTGGTGGCGCTCAATAAGCTTGGTATCCATCATAACTCAATTGATATGGTTCTGCTGACGCACCTGCATGGTGACCATTGTGCCGGCGTGCCGACCATGTTGATGGATGCGATGCTGGGTGCGAAGCGGCAGACACCATTGATCGTTGCAGGCCCAGCTGAGACGGAAAGCCGCTTGAAGCTGGTGCAGGAAGCGCTGTTCCCGGGTTCGGGCGGGATGTCGCCGAAGTTTGACTATACGACGATCGAAATGCCGACGCTTGAACCGCAAGCCATTGGTGACCTGCGAGTGACAACCTACCCTGCCATTCATACCGCGGCGACCAATCCGACTTCGATGCGGGTCGAAGTTGCCGGCAAGGTCATCGCCTACACGGGTGATAGCGCTTGGAACGAGCACATTCCTCAATTGGCGCACGAGGCCGATATCCTTATCAGCGAATGTTACTTTCATTCGAAACCGGTGCCATTCCATATGAACTATGTCGACATCGAAGCGCATCGATCTGAGATCACTGCCAAGCGCATTGTGCTGACGCACATGGGGCCAGAAATGCTGGCTCGGCAGGATGATGTGGAAGAAGACTGCGCTTTCGATGGGATGGAGATAGAGCTGTAATAAAACTGTGATATGCGCGCGTATTTATAGCCGTCGAACAGATTTGCCAGCGAGACAAGGGTGGGGCGACAATGCGCGTTTTGATTAATGGTTTTGGACGCATGGGGCGGCTTGGCTTTCGCGCCGCCTGGGGTTTTGAGCCGACCACCCCTCAATCGCTGACAGTGCCCGCGCGTGACTGGGGCAATGGTACATTCGATATCGTTCATATCAATGAGCCGAACGCCGACGCCGCTTTGTCTGCGCACCTGCTTGCATTCGACAGTGTCCACGGTCGCTGGCCGGTTGCAACGTCAGGTGACAGAGATTCGATACAGGTTGGTGATCGGACAATCAGCTATAGTCAGGAGAAAACGCCTCCACTAAAGATCTGCGCTGAGCTCGGTATCGATATCGTTCTGGAATGCTCTGGAAAGTTCAAGTCGAAGGAAGCATTGCAACCCTATTTCGATGCTGGTGTTCAGCGCGTCGTGGTGTCGGCACCTGTGAAGGAGGAAGGCGTTCTTGATGCGGTTGTCGGTGTCAACGATCATCTCTATGACCCGGCCCAGCACAAAATCATCACAGCTGCATCATGCACCACGAACTGTCTGGCGCCGGTCGTCAAAGTCATTCATGGAAGCCTCGGTATCAAGCACGGCGTCATCACGACAATCCATGATGTCACCAATACCCAGACGATTATTGATGCACCGCACAAGGACTATCGCCGGGCGCGTTCCGCACTGCTCAACTTGGTGCCGACGTCCACGGGCTCAGCGACTGCGATCACGGTGATCTTCCCTGAGCTCAAAGGCAAACTCAATGGCCTGGCTGTCCGCGTGCCGATGCTCAACGCCTCGATAACGGACTGTGTGTTTGAGGTGGGTCGCGAGACGACAGTGGCAGAAGTCAACGGTCTGCTGAAGCAGGCTGCAGATGGCGAACTGAATGGGATCTTGGATTTCGAAGATCGGCCGCTGGTGTCGTCGGATTTCAAGACGGACGCGCACTCGTCCATCATCGATGCCAAGTCGACTATGGTTGTTGACGGGACCCAAGTGAAGATCATCGCCTGGTATGACAATGAGTGGGGCTACGTCAATCGGATGGTCGAGTTACTTGCCCGTGTGGCGACGGCAGAGCCGGCGTATCGCGCTGCAGCCGAATAGAGCTTTTTTAACCGACGGGAGGCCGCAATGGCTGCCGGTATCCGTAACTATGCCATTGTGACTTCGGCCTACTGGGGCTTTACCCTGACCGACGGTGCCCTTCGTATGCTGGTGCTTCTGCACTTCCATACGCTTGGCTATACGCCGTTTGAACTGGCCCTCCTGTTTCTCCTATACGAGCTGATGGGCGTCGTGACCAATTTGCTCGGTGGCTGGATTGCTTCGCGCTTTGGTTTGAAGCTGACACTCTATTCCGGCCTGATCATTCAGATCGCAGCGTTGCTTGCTTTGTCATTGCTCAATCCGCAGTGGCCGAAACTGTGGTCGGTTGTGTACGTGCTGTTTGCTCAGGGTCTGTCAGGGATTGCCAAAGACCTGACGAAGATGAGCTCGAAGAGTGCTATCAAGCTGATTGTCGGTGATGATCAACATTCGCTGTTGTTCCGATGGGTGGCCTTGCTGACAGGGTCAAAGAATGCCCTCAAGGGTGTCGGGTTCTTCCTGGGTGGCCTTCTGTTGGCGACACTTGGCTTTGGCCCGGCATTGTGGCTGATGGCGGCTTGCCTTGGGGTTATCCTGGTTGCGTCGATCCTGTCGCTGCCGAGTGACATGGGCGTCGCAAAGTCAAAGACCAAGTTTTCTCAGATCCTCTCTAAGTCGAAAGCGATCAATCTCCTGTCTGCGGCGCGCGTATTTCTGTTCGGCGCGCGCGATGTCTGGTTTGTGGTGGGCCTGCCAGTGTTTCTCTATGACGTGCTGGGTTGGAGTTTCACGCAGGTCGGCGCTTTCCTTGCTCTCTGGGTCATCGCTTACGGCTTCGTTCAAGGGGCTTCACCGCTGATGATCAAGCGCTCCGATGATGGACGAACGACTGAAGTCAGGGCCGCGCAGTTTTGGGTCTTTGCACTCGCCGCCGTTACAACCTTGATCGCCGTCGCGCTTGAGATGGGCTTCGATCCGACCGTGACCTTGATTGTCGGGCTTGGTGTTTTTGGCTTCTTGTTCGCGGTTAACTCAGCGGTTCACTCGTATTTGATCCTGGCTCTCACAAACTCAGATCAGGTGGCCTTGAATGTTGGGTTTTACTATATGGCAAATGCGGCCGGTCGCCTGTTTGGGACGCTGTTTTCTGGTATCGCCTATCAGATTGGCGGCCTGACGGCGTGCTTGCTGACGGCAACGGTTCTGCTGGTTCTTTCCGGGCTGTTTGCCGTCGCGCTGGGGCCGGCAGCTAAGGAGGATCTGCAAGATCCGCAGAGTGTTCCTCAGCGCGGTTGACGCCGACGTTGTTCGCTGAGACTCTGTCTCAGGAATGGCTGCGCTGGTTTTGCCGCTATTCTTGGAGCCGGGAGGATCAGTCGAATGCCTGTTATCTCACACCAGAATGTTGATCGTGAAGCGTTTCGCGGTGGTGCGGAGTACCAAACGCTGGTCGGTGACGACCAAGGTTCGACGCCCATTCGTCTCGGTGTGCAGACCTCTCCGCCCGGTTATCGGACACCGCTGCATTCGCACCCCTACATGGAGACAATCACAATCCTCGAAGGCCAAGGTGAAGCCTGGTTGGAAGGCAGCGACGATATTGTTGAGCTCAAGCCCGGGGTCACGCTTGTTCTACCTGCTGATGTCCGGCATTGGTTTGCTGCAACCGGAAGTCAGCCCCTCGTGACTCTTGGTGTTCATGCTTCGGGACATCGCATCGTAGATGTTCACGACGACGCATGATTGTGGATGGCGTGTGTCTTGGGAAGCCTGAGGAATGGGCGCACAAGTCTATGGACGCAGTCAACATGCTAATGGAACGTAATGGCAGATGAGACAAAGGATGCGCCGCTGAGCCTGTTCAGACGGATTGTCATTCTC
>JBCDBQ010000261.1:0-9297 GCA_039183375.1 Pseudomonadota bacterium | reverse complement strand
CCTCATTGCAGATGCTGTGCAGAAGGGGGCTAAAGTCGTCGCTGGCGGAAACCGCAGTGGTACCGTCTTTGATGCCACTCTGATCGATGGTGTCTCAAAAGACATGCGGGTCTACACGGAAGAAAGCTTTGGCCCTGTCAAACCAATCATTCGAGTGAAAAGCGACGAAGAGGCCGTGCACATCGCAAATGACACCGCCTATGGCCTCGCCGCGTCGGTCTACAGCTCTAACATTCAGCGAGCTTTAGCGGTCGCAGATAAAATTGACAGCGGTATCTGCCACATCAATGGTCCAACCGTTGCCGATGAAGCTCAGATGCCGTTTGGTGGTGTCAAGGACAGCGGTTATGGGCGCTTCGGAGGCAAATCTGGCATCGATGCATTTACCTTTGTCCGCTGGCTTACAATTGAAAACCCCAAGCAGCATTTTCCATTCTAATACGCCGCAGTTGTTGATGCGTGGCCGTATTCGAAGGCGCCGTGGAACTCGACGCTGATTCATACCCAGACAAACAGTAGCAACAGAGCGACAGTTATGAATTCAAGAGATCATGAGAAACTGCTCGACCTGGCAAAGATGTATTGCCCTGATGCGAGCACACCTATAGCTGAGAAGGATTGGGAACAAGCCGTTATGGCCCTGATGATCCGCATCCGTGCACTCAGTACGCACTTACAAGGCCTTACGCCCGGTGGACCCGATTACGTAGGCGATCCTGAAAAGTGCATAGAGTACGTTGAACGCCTAAAGTGGGATGCGCATTTGTGGCAGCAACACAGTCAAAATGTGCAGCAAGCAGAGAAGGCTGCCAACTCTGAGGATCAATAGAAAGAGTTCCCCGAACAAATAGCGGACGTTCTCGCTTCATCATCAATCAAATGTGTTCAACTTCAAAAGCAGTTATTGATGATAATTGTTTTCTACAAAATAATGAAATAGCTTTCTCGTGCTGTCGCCATACTCGATCGGATGTATGCGCTAATCTCCCATGAGAATTTGTTGGGCCGAGGAGAGGTGTGCATATGCGAATGATGAAGTGTTTCGCAGCGGTGATCGAACACGTAGAGGGTGGATAAGATGTTTTGGCGAAGCAAGTCTGACTCGACAAGCAATAGAGATGCTGCTCCGACCGAGCCATCCAACACAGAAAAAGACTCGGCAGATCTTTCTGAGTCTACCCCCGCTCGTTCGATGCAAATTCAATCGGAAGCGATAGACATCCACGGCACGAATGACGAACCAAGTTTTTTGCAATCCGTTGAGTTGATGTTCGCGCAGGCGGCCAAAACCATGCATATGGAACCGGGTTTGGCAGAAAAGATCCGTGTATGTAACTCGACCTATACGGTCCGATTTGGAGTGCGACTACGAGGCGAGATCCACACGTTCACCGGGTATCGCTCTGTGCACTCCGAACATATCGAACCCGTGAAAGGCGGCATTAGATATGCCAGCTGCGTTGACCAGGACGAAGTCGAAGCGCTTGCTTCGTTGATGACCTACAAGTGTGCACTTGTCGAAGTGCCATTCGGTGGTTCAAAGGGCGGCTTGGCAATCGATCCACGGGACTGGAGTGCCAACGAACTTGAGCAGATAACGCGCCGCTTTGCTTACGAGCTCATCAAGCGGGACTTGATCCACCCAGCCCAAAACGTGCCAGCGCCTGATATGGGTACAGGCGAACGGGAAATGGCTTGGATCTCAGACCAATTCCGCCGCATGAAAACCGACGAGATTGATAGTCGGGCATGTGTAACGGGCAAACCACTTCATGCTGGTGGCATTGCTGGCCGTGTCGAAGCAACCGGACGAGGTATACAGTTTGCACTGCGGGAATTCTTCCGGCACCCCGAAGACGTTAGCCGTGCGCAGTTGTCAGGCCAGTTAAGTGGTAAGCGCGTCATTGTTCAGGGGCTTGGCAATGTTGGTTATCATACGACCAAATTCCTCCAGGAAGAAGATTGCTGCAAAATAATCGCGATCATCGAACGTGATGGTGCGCTGATCAACGAAGCGGGATTGCAGGTCGAAGCAGTCAAGAAACACATTAGCGAGACTGGCGGAGTTGCCGGTTTCCCTGGTGGTGAATTCACTGCTGATGGATCCAGTGTATTAGAACGCGACTGCGATATTCTGATACCGGCCGCACTAGAGCGGGTCATCAACCTGTCGAATGCTGAGAGGATTAAGGCGCCTCTCATCATTGAAGCCGCCAATGGCCCAATTACGGCCGGTGCGGATGAGGTACTCACTAAGAACGGTACGGTGGTTATACCGGATATGTATGCGAATGCTGGCGGAGTAACCGTATCATACTTTGAGTGGGTCAAGAACCTGTCGCATATCCGCTTTGGACGCATGCAGCGGCGCCAGGAGGAGGCCAGGCATCAGCTACTGATTGATGAACTTGAAAACGCAATTGGCAAAAAACTTCCCGATGCCTTCAAGGACAAATATCTGAGTGGTGCGAGCGAGCTTGACCTGGTCCGATCGGGTTTGGATGATACCATGCGGACCGCCTACCAGGAGATGCGCCGCGTCTGGCACGAACATGAAGATGTTCCGACGCTCCGAGTTGCTGCTTACGTAATCGCGCTTGAAAGGGTGTCTGCCAGCTACTCAGCAATGGGTCTATAGTTTTCATTGGGATTGGGCTCTCTCGGCCGACTTAGCACGAAAGCGAGGCCGCAAGCTGCAAAGAGACTTGCCGGCCAGATACATCCGGCAAGTTACAAGCAAGCGACGTGAGCTTACGTTTGCTAGAATTTTACTTGCCCGACAACCCCGAAGGTTCGCGGGTTACCCGCAGTTACGAAGTCAGCACTACTCTGTTCGGCAACGTAGTCAACGTCGAAGACATTCTTCACATAGCCGAATATTTCATACTGTCCATTTTTGTATCCGGCTTTGAGATCTAGAAGAAATCGTGTGTCCGAACGGAATGTATTTGCCGCATCGCCAAAAGCAGCTGACGTGTAGCTCAGATCGGCACCAGCAAACAGGCCATTATCAAACGTATACTTGCCGCCAACGGCACCTGAGAATTTAGGCGCGTTACGGAACTCGTTCCCTGCAAGAGAAACACCGGCCGATATGTACTCCAGAAACTCGGTTTTTGTGTATCCGAGGTTTGCATAGAGTTCGAGCTGATCAGTGGCTTGCACACGAACTTCGAGCTCTCCCCCCAGGACCTGAGATTTGCCTGCGTTCTCGGTTGTTACATCAAGGGGATTGCCACTCGGTCCCAGCACCTGTACCTGTTGATCAGTCCAGTCGACGTAAAATGCATTCGCATTCACTGTCAGGCGTCTGTTCCACCACTGCGATCGGAACGCTAGCTCGTAGTTCTTGGCAAACTCCGGATCAAAATCGTTCTGCGTGTTTGTGATGAAATTGAAGTTAGCACCGCCTGCGCGATAGCCAAGTTGATAGGTAAACCCAAGGCTTACATCCTTAGTAATTTCGTAGACAACTCCAAGCTTCGGAAGGAACGCTTGATACGTAGTTTCCGTTGTCGAAGAGCTGTCAGGTTGAACGGACTGCAGCAACCCCTGGAAAGCCGGGTTGCTTGCGACGGTAGTGACTGAAGTTGAGAACCTTTGATCCTCATAGTCATAGCGGCCACCTGCGATAAATCTGAACTTTTTGAATGCCCTCACTTCCGCTTCACCGAACAGCGCGTAGTTCTCCACATCCGTTTGGCTCGGAGAGACACCTGTGATTGTAAAAGCGGGCAGTAGCGGGCTCAATGCAGACGATTGCAGTATGCCGACACGGTTGCCGAGATTTTTCACCTTGTTGTAATAACCGCCAAATGCCGCTTTCACTGGCCCGCTGTTGAAGAGTAGCTTGGTTTCGTGTTCGAAGGTTTCGCTTGGATTCGTGTCGCCGATCACCCCTCCATCCGCGGCGGTTCCATCGAAGTCGGATGCGAATTCAAACTCCTTATCGGCATAGGAGGTTTGGGTTACCACCTTCACTGTGTCGGTAACTTTGTAATTCGTGCGCAGATGCGCCGTCCTGTATGTGCCCTTATCAAACGTATCCTCGTTCGATAGGTCTATGCGATTTGGGAACGCATCTGCGCGAGAGATATCAAAGCCGTCAACGTGCTTGATGTAGACCAGCTTTAATACTGCAGAAAAGTCTGCAGTTGGATCAAACCTAATGCCCGCGCGCACTGTCGTTTGCTTTTTTTCGGCCTCATCATCTCTGCCGAGGGTCGGGTTTGTGACGAAACCGTCTGTACCGTTGAAGTCGCCCGATAAACGCACAGCGAGCTTCCCGTCGACAATTGGCTGATTGAGTGCAAACGCCGATTGATACGTGTCGCCTCTCCCGTAGGCGCCGCGAACCTTCAGTTCCTTTTCGTAAGTTGGATCCTTTGAGCGAATAACGATGGCACCAGCTAACGCGTTACTCCCAGTCTGAGTTGATTGAGGACCGCGCAAGATTTCCACCTGCTCAAGATCCCAAGTTGAGAGGAACGTCTGGTTGCTTCGCCCGAGGCCGGTCATTGTCAGGCCGTCAATAGATGTTGAAACCAAAGCTCCACTTCCATCGGCATTGCCTCCGACGCCGCGTTGATTGACGCCTCGGATCACAAAGCCGATCCCGCGAGCGGCGAGGTCAACATTTGCTGCTTTTTCTGCGATTGCGCGAAAGTCGGCGTCACTAGTTCCCTCTAGTTCCTCGCCACTGATAACTGTCACACTCGTCTGGGCATCCTGAACACTCCGGTCAATGATCTCGCCAGTAATGACAATCCCCTGAAGTTCCGTTGCCTGGGCTACGGCGATCGGAGGCGCGGTTATTGCGAAGCTGTTTGTTCCAACAGTCTCAACTTTAAGCCGTGTTTCAGATACCAGTTGCCGCAGAACCTGTTTGATAGTTGCCGTGCCAGAGAAACCGGTTGTCGTCCGACCCGCCACCGAAGCAGGGTTAAACGATACTTGCTGACCGGTCTGCTGACCAACCATCTTAAGCGCTATATCGAGCGGACCGGCGGGAATTTGGACGGCTTGCCGTGGGCTTTGCTCGGCGACCCGGACGATCGACAGGCCACGTGAGGGGGTATCTTGAACTGCGCGTTCAACTAATCGCGCTTCAGCTTGAAACCCGCCTCCCAAAAACGTGGCGGCTGCCAGGGCTATGGCTGATGTCATTCCCAACTGCGCCTTTTGACTAACTTCCCGGCGACTAGCCCCGTCTCGCCTATCACAAAACCTAGAGCGCAACACTCTCATACTCAACTCTCCAACGCATACGCTTTCTTCGGTGAGGTCAGGACACGAACGCACTCGTGCGAACATATCGGCCTCGAATGGATGACTGCGCCGCGCAGCGTTGGTTCAAAGATTGTTTCCTGAGATTTTCTACAATCAACAGTCTGTAGTTTTGTCGACAGTCCAGGAACCCCTATATCAATTGATGCCTTGTGATAAAAAAGTATTTTATATCAATATCTTGTTGAATTGATTGAGAGTACTAGAGAGAGAAGAAATTCAGAAACTTATGACTGTTAGAGCGCCACATCGATGCATCAATGCAACATTGCAAGCTTCGAATTTTTTGGATTGCAGTCAGGAGGCACTATGCCTCCAGTTATCCGCTCAACGGGGCCGTCGGATCGCTGATGTCACTCGCAATGCAGCTCAGAAAGGAGTCACAACGAGAGTCCACGGGAGAACGCGTCTCACTTTGAACCCGTGCGTGGCCGCAACCACCTCGATCGCCTCAAGCGGTTTCTTGAGATCATAGACGCCCGATATGCGCTTATTGCTTAGTTCCCAGGAACCAATGACAATCATGCCCTTATAGTAGCGATCAAGTGCATCAAGCACATCGCCGACCGACCAGTCATCGACAATGAGTTTTCCTTCGCGCCAAGCTGCGACGCTCGCCGGATCAACTTCGGCTCCAATCAGTTCGGTTGGGCGATTGCCTGCGATGCCTGCAGATCGACCGGCACTGAGCAACATATTCTTCAACTGGGGTTGTTGCGAACCATAGGATTTGGCTGGAATAGATGAGACTTCAACGGTTCCCTGTGCAACGGCTACGGCCCCACCGCGCACGGTCGTTCTAACTTCAAAGGCCGTACCGATAACCTTGGCCTTCAACGAGCCGGAGAGCACTGTGAATGGTCTCTGAGCATCAGGAATGACACTGAAATAGGCTGCACCTCGCAGAAGTTCAACGCTTCGCTGGTCGCTGTTCGTTGCAACGACTATGGCGCTCTTGCCGGCAAGACTGACTGTGCTCCCGTCTGCGAGAACCACCGTCTTTGTTTCGGCAGCCGTGGTGAAGTGATCAGCTTGCCAGCGTACGAGAAGTTCAGGTAGACCCACGAGCGAAACCAATAAAAGGACAATAGCAGCAGTGATACCGGCGGCTGTTGTCCGGCTCACTGTGCGCCTTGAAGCCTTAGTTGGCGCAGGAGGAAGCCGATGATTACTTTGAGTCTCCTCAACTGGTGATATGGCTCGATCTTGACCTGCTACCGCATCGCCCTGTCGCCGGCTCGAAATTGCCGATCTGAGGGCTCCGCGCGTTAGTTCAACTTCTGACCAAGCGACCTGGTTCTCCACCGAGCTGTCCAACCAAGTTTGAAATGCGCTGCGGACGCGCCAATCTTCCGGCGTCTCCTGCAGTGCAACCATCCAGTCGATTGCTTCGTCATTTGGATCTCTGTGCGAAGACATTGTTGCACGCACCCTCGATGTGCCAGGTTAGAATTGATCTAATTAATGTGCCTATGCTTGTCTACGAATCTGTTTATCGATTTTTGGGTTCTTCTTTTGCAGGTCGAGCTTGCATCTGAGTTAGGATCGGGTACGTCGCGAGACTATTCGCTCGCGACAGTGCTTTGTCCCGTCTTTGACAAGTGAATGAGCCTTGCCAACTGACATGCCCATCTTTTCGGCAATCTCGCGTATCTTTTTGCCTTCAACGATGTGCATCACCACAGCCCTGCGCGTCTCTACTGGCAACTCTTGCAAGGCTTCGTAGACTAAAGCGTGAGTTTCTTCGTCGGTGGGCGTGTCTTGTGCAAATAAACTGTCCTGCTTTAGGTGCAGGAGATTTGCTTCACCAAACTCTTGCTTGAGAACTTGTTGTTCGCGCGCACGCGACTTCACCTCATCGTAGGACAGGTTTTTGACAATCTGAGCCAGATACGCAATCGGTTGGTCGATCGTATCCTCGGGCACCTTCGAAGCGTAGCGAACAAAGGCGTCTTGGACGATATCTTCAGCCAGATCCCTGGAACCAACAATGCCCCGAGAAAGCTGGATGAGCTGAGCTCGATATTGCTCGAACAAGTTCGCGAGCGACATGATCTTCCAAATAACATAGTAGCCGCACCAGGCGACCTATTATCGAGTCCAGTAGCAATAGGTACAAATCTGCTACTGTGACGATTGCTTTGCTGCACTGCCAAGTCTCAAGAAACCTGCTACCATGCTTTCTGTTGAGAAGGCTAGCCGAACATAATCAATCAGGCATTCGGTCTAATAAGGCAGTTCGTCTCCAAGGTCGCCTGTCATCACAACCCGAACATGTCGACAGGTGTGCGGAATTTTGCCGGAGTGCGTCCCGCGCTCGATGGCATGAATTGAGAAGCGGTATGGGGAAGGGCTGATACGATCTTAGCCGGGTGGTCACTGAGCGCTTTTGAGGTCAGGGTAGCAAGTATGGATAGACGCAAATTCTTAAAGACCGCTGGTGCAACCGCCGCAGCCACTTTGGCTGGCACCTGGGCAATGACAGCGGCAGCCTCTCGTCCGACGCCAGTTCAGCTCAGGATTCAAACCGCTCGATATCGGCTTGGCGAGTCCATAACTGATGGCATGGTGAGTCTATCACCAAACGCGCCTCCGCCGATCCTGCGCCTCAAGCAAGGTAGCCCTTTTGCTGCCGACGTTGTCAATACGCTTTCCGATGCCACTGCCATGCACTGGCATGGTATCCGCCTGCCCAACAGAATGGATGGCGTGCCCTACCTCACGCAGTGGCCAATCATGCAAGGTGAAACTTGGCGTTACGAGTTCACGTCGCAGGATGCAGGAACGTACTGGTACCATCCACATTGCATGACAATGGAGCAAATGGCCCGCGGTCTTACTGGCATTTTGATCGTCGAAGAGCGCGAGGATCCCGGCTTTGACAGTGAAACAGTTCTCAATCTGCGTGATTTCAGATTGGGTAAGGATGATCAATTCACCAAGCTTTACTCTGCACGCAAGGCCGCGCGTGGTGGCACCTTGGGCAATGTCATGACGGCCAACTGGGAGCAGAATCCGGTCTACACACATTTGGCCGGTTCATTGGTCAGGCTCCGACTTGCAGCGACTGATACTACGCGTATCTACCAAATCACCATTGATGGTGCAGCGGGACGCATTTTAGCAATGGACGGTCACCCGATACGTGAACCTGTGCCTTGGCCAAGTGAAGAACAACCACTGGTGCTCGGTCCTGGTCAACGCTCCGATATCGCTATTGTCATGCCTGCGCAAGAGGGCCGCGAAGTCGTCATTGCGCATCGTGGAGGAGGCCGTGTTCGCGCCTTAGCAAGACTGCGCAGCGTTGGATCCGATCAGCGCCGTAGCTTGCGTGATCTGTCGCCATTGGCAGCGAATAAGGTCCCCAACTTTGATCCCAAGACGGCTCAAAAGATCGATCTTGTCATCGGTTGGTCACCAGACGGGACCAAGCCTAACAACGGGTTTTGCGGCTCTGTTGGTCCAAACTTCTGGGCCATCAATCGCACCGCATGGCCTGGCGATGCCGCAAAAGAGACTGGAGCGATCGCCAAGCTTACACTGGGGCAGAGTTACGTGATGCGGTTACGCAATGAGAGCCCCAACACCCATCCCATTCACATCCATGGACTTGTCTTTCGACCTCTCCGCTCCAATCAACGAACACTACCTTCGAATTGGACAGACACCATCGTAGTTCGAAAGAATGAAATCATCGACATCGGCTTTGTGGCTGACAATCCCGGCGACTGGGCGTTGCACTGCCACGTGATTGAGCACCAGAAGACAGGTCTTGCCGGTTACATACGCGTTGCTTGAGCCCAATGAACGCTAGACTGTGTGCACAACTTAATGTGGATATCAAAGTCCTACTCATCTCACGGCCTATCCTGTTAACCCGTCGACGCCTTTGTCAAAAGAGCTTCAATCCTGGAGGGGGCTTCTAAAGCTTTCACTATTGCAGCGCATCAGCAATACACTCCAAACAAACTAGGCGCGACGGCTTGATACAAGTTCTTTGGCGGCATCGAT
>JBCDBQ010000260.1:0-9310 GCA_039183375.1 Pseudomonadota bacterium | reverse complement strand
GGCCATTCTGGAGGCAGCACGCAACACGACCCTGACGAAACAGATCGAACAGCTGGCAGGACGTGTGCGTCGGTCGCGCTTCCAGGGCGAGATGTCCGATGACCGCTGGCGACAGGCTGTCGAGGAGCATGAACATATCCTGGATCGTTTGCGCGCGCGTGATGGGGCCGGGCTCGCGGACGCCTTGCGGCGACACGTCGATACAAAATTTGAGACTGTCAAGGAAGGGCTGGAGGGCCGTTAATCTCAGTCGATCTAGCACCAAACCACCAATTGGCCGCTAACTCGACAACTGTGCCTTCACACTGTCAACGTCGCCCAGTACCCATAGCTCGGTAATCCGCGCGCTATCGGTGGTGAAGAACGCGGCGCCGACCCAGGCAATCTCGCGGCCGGTGGCTGCAGCGCCGAAGAACTCATTCTGGTGGGTGCCCTTAAACAGCATCCGGGCAGCTGCGCGGTTATCGGTCACCACCAGGTCTTCGATTGTGCAGACGTAATCACCCAGGGCGCTATGAATGTCGCGCATGTAAGCGACGAAGCCATCCTGCCCGATTTTTTCCGGACCAAGTGAACCGCGAAACCTGAAATCTTCAGCCAGGATTTCGCGAGCCACGGCTTCGTCAGCCTGGTTCCACACCTCGTTGTAAAATCGCTCAACGAGGTGTCGCGGGTCGGTACTCATGTGCCGTACGCGCCGGTTATCAACCCTTGCCGCGCCATGGAATTGTCTTCTCAATCACCCAGCGCATGATCAGGTCGAATGCGAGACCGAGCACGCCCATGATGAGAATGGTCACCCAGATGAGTTCGTAGTTCGAGACCGTGCGCGCCACGTTCTCGATGAAACCGACACCAGTGGTACCGGCCAGGATCTCGGCGGCGACCAACGTACCCCAACAGACACCGATGGCGATACGAATACCGGTCAGGATCTCTGGCAAGGCGTTCGGGAGGATCACGTTCCACATAATCTGAGACGATGATGCACCGAGAGAATGTGACGCGCGGATCTTCGAGAGCTGGGTACCGGATGCACCCGTACGCGCCGAGATCACCATAATGGCGAAAGCGACCATGAAGAGCAGGAAGATCTTACCGTCGTCGGTGATGCCGAAAATCGTCAAGATCAGCGGCGCCCATGCCAGTGGCGGCACCGGCCGATAGAGTTCGATCAGAGGATCGAAGAACGACTTGAAGAAGCGCGAAACGCCCATAAAGAGCCCGAGCGGGACGCCGAGCAGGATGCCAAGTGCCAGCGCAACAAGAACACGGAATACCGAATCCCAGATGTGCCCATCGAGCATTGGGATCGAACCGAGATAGATATCGCCGCGCGCAAATGAGAGAAGATTATCCTTGAAGCCCGGTGTGATCGTGCCATCGCTGGCGTGTGTGGAGTATTCACCGGGAATAAGATCGGCAATCCCATCTGGAACGATGAAACCCACGACATCTGCGATTGGCAACCACTTCCACCAGAACAGGACGACGCCTTTGAAGCCGCCGCCTGATTCGACATCCGGGTTAGCCAGTTTCCCAAAGGTGGCAATGACGTCCATTGGCTTTGGCAGCCAGCGCGCTGAGCCTTGTTCGGTGCACTGCGTCCGTGACTTGACGACGCCCTGGCCTGGGAAGAACAGCGTCTGGACGACGGCCAGACTGCCGCGAGCATCGTCGCGCGCGTTGTCGAGATCAGCGACGGCGTTGTTCACGCCTTTCAAAGCGTCGGCTGGGAAGATCGTGCCGTCGTCGAGGCGGCGGAAGATGCGCTGCACACTTTTGATGTAATCAGCGCGTGCTTTAGCGGTCTTCTCGTCGTAGTTGCCAGCCTCTGATGCTTCCTTGAAGGACTCAATCTCATCCTTCAGAGTTTTGATGATCGCAACATTGGCGGGCGGATGATTGCGGATTTTGTAGAAGAGCTTAGCAACCTCGCCGGCTTCAACGGATGCATTGTCGAAGAGGACACCGCGCGCCGTGGTCGGCAGCAGCGGGATCTCAACAAATGCGGTTCCCCACTTGGGCTGAGCCAGTGCCTTTTCCGTTGGCTTGAGACCCTGTGGCCCCGCACGCAACTTCTCACTCAGGCCGCCGAGCTTCTGTGAGAGCTCTTCCAGCTGCTTCTTGGACTGATCAGAAAGCTTCGTTGGGTCCGACGCGTTGGCGATCAGACGCAGCATCTGGTCGATGAACTCGTTGAGCTTCTTCTGCTCGGCAGCATTGAATGCCGCCGTCGGCATCTCG
Source organism: Pseudomonadota bacterium (assembly GCA_039183375.1). GTDB lineage: Bacteria > Pseudomonadota > Alphaproteobacteria > Rhizobiales > Hyphomicrobiaceae > Tectiglobus. Next base: position 7,063 of record JBCDBQ010000260.1, on the reverse strand, counting down.
CCCTGCAGCGATTTGAGCTGGTTGGCATTGCGGCCCACCAAAAGCGTCGACTTGTAATAGCGCGAGCCGATCGGCAGCGCCGCCTTTACCGGCGAGAGCACTTCTTCCAGCTTGCCGACCTGGCACATCTCGTTGGCGGCCTGCGGGAAGTAAGCGCGGCCAACGCCCCAGGAGAAATAGAACCAGATCAGCATCAATGCCGAGATACCGCAGACGGCCCAATACCACCCGCCCTTGGTACGTTCGGGGTCGCCGAAGACCTCGTCCTTGGCGGTCAGTGCCGACTGTTTGCGGCCGATCACGATCGAAGTGATGAACGCGATGAGAAGCAGGATGATGATGACGGCGGCAAAACCCGCCCTGTTATCTGATAGCCACTCAGCCACGGCCCATAATCTCTTCTTCCATGTTCCAGATCATCGTGAGGATCTCCTCGCGCACTTCTGAAAACTTCGGGTCTTGCTTGATGTCACGCAGAGATTCGGTCAGGCCGCGCTCAGCAAACGGCAACCGGTACTCCTTGTGCACGCGACCCGGTCGCGGCGCCATCACAAATAATCGCTCGCCGAGCAGCAGTGCTTCTTCCACCGAGTGGGTGATGATCATGATCGTCTTACCGGTCTCTTTCCAGAGTTCGAGGACCAGCGATTGCATCTTCTCCCGCGTCAGCGCGTCAAGGGCACCGAGCGGTTCGTCCATCAGGATGACATCAGGATCATTGACGAGACAGCGGGCCAATGCCACGCGCTGCTGCATGCCGCCGGACAGCTGATAAGTCGGCGTGTTGCCGAAGCCTTGCAGGCCGACGATGTCGAGCCACTTCTCGACCAGCTTCTCGCTTTCGGCAGCATTGGTGTCTTTCATGCGCAAGCCGAAATCAACATTGCGCGCAACCGGCAGCCACTCAAACAGGGCGCCTTGCTGGAAGACCATGCCGCGCTCTACGCCTGGCGAGTCGATCACATTCTCTCCGAGAACAGCTGCACCATCAGTGGCTTTGAGAAAGCCGGCAATGATGTTGAGCAAGGTCGTCTTGCCACAACCTGATGGGCCCAGAACGGAGAGCAGTTCGCCCTTCTTGAGCGTGAAATTGATGTCTTGGAGAGCGTTCACAATCGCGCCAGTTTGCGGATTGGTGAACGTCATCGACAGATCTTTACAAACCAGGTCGGCCATTATTGATCGCTCGAAGACCTATTGTCTGAGTTTCATGGCCGACACTGCGCGGTTATCAGCAACCAAAAAGACAATGCGACCGCTAAGAAAAAAGGCGCTGCGGTTTGCAGCGCCTTTCCTGGCAATTCCTACTTCAGGAATGAACCATCAATTGTCTTGGCAATCTTCTTGCCGTCGGAGTCGCCCTTGAAAACGAGGCCCAGAGACGCTGCAGCGCTGGCTGCGATACCGTCCTTGGAGAAGTACTTCGCAAGCTGCTCTTTCGCAGTTGGGAAGATGAAGTCAGCCATCTGCTTCTTGGTTGTCTCGACGTTCATACCAGCGTCTTTGGCAACCTTGGCGATCTGAGCGTCGCTGCCCTTCCAGGCGGCGTTAGCTTCAGAAGTCACTTCAAGGAATGACTTGACCAGTTCTGGGTTCTCAGTCGCGAACTTCTCGGTTACTGAGATCACGTCGAACGAGCCGATGCCAGCTTTGACCTTCTGATCTTTGCTCATGATCGGCTTGCCAACTTCACCAGCTGCCTTCGAGGATGCACCACCGAAGATGCAGGCCATGTCGACGGCACCATCGGCCAGAGACTTCGCACCATCGGGTGGAGCCTGGTCAACGATCTTCAGCTTGGAAATGTCAACCTTGAGCGCAGCCATGTACTTGCGGAAAGCGAAGTCAGCCATGGTGTTGAGCGGCACAGCGACGGTCTTGCCTTCGAGCTCAGATGCGTTCGATGAGTCGATGCCGAGGCCGTTCTTCACGAAGCAATCGTTGGCTTCATAGACAACAGCAATGCCGATCATCTTCAGCGGTGCGCCCTGCTGGATCGCAGTCACGAACGGAGCGAGACCTTGCGAGTAGGCAATGTCGATGTCACCGGAGAGCATGGCTTCAGTCATGGCAACGCCAGTCTTGAAATCAGTCCAGTTGACCTTGACGCCCATCGCCTTGTCATAGGCTTTGTCGACCTTTGCGATCTGGTTCGGTGTTGCCCACTCCAAGAAGAAAGCAACGTTGACCTTCTCTGCAGCCTGCGCCGGCAGCGTCGCAGCAACGCCAAGCGCACTGATTGCGCCGACGACTGCGCCCTTCAAATATTTCCTCATTCCGTTCTCCCTTATTCGACTTGTCACGGAAGCGTCACCGTAGACAATAAAAGGCGGCGTGCAAAGATTGATAATCAAACACTTTGCTCAACGATTTGGCGGATGAGAGTTAATAATGTCGCGAAACGCAAAGACGCAATCAGGCAATTATGCGTCGCGCATGGGGTGATACTTTTTCGCAGTAACCTTGAGTTGCTGATTCCGTCTCATTAATGAGATTCCCCTAGCCTTTATAATCGCCCGACGTCAGTTTTGGCTGACAAGTCTCACCGCTGAGAATGCAACACCAACCACGGTTGTCTCACTTTCTCCGCAATCGCTCGGTCAACAGTCAGTCGACGGCGCTTCGTGTGCGACCGTACGAATGAGAAGTGGGGACATTGGCATGTTGCGATCCATCAAGCTCGCTGTTTGTGTGGCTTTGATCTTCAGCACTTCGGCGCTGGCCGAACCGCTGACCATGAGTGTCAAGAAGACGGCGTCCTGCGGTTGTTGCCAGATCTGGGTCGACTACCTCAAAGCATCAGGTCTCAAGGTGCAGACCGAGAACATGGTCATGGGGCAGTTGATGAAGTTCAAGCTGGATCACGGCATCACGCACCAGCATGCCTCGTGTCATACAGGACGCATCAATGGCTATACCATTGAAGGCCATGTCCCTGTCAAAGAGATCAAGCGTCTATTGCGCGAACGACCTGATGCTGTTGGCCTCAGCGTTCCCGGAATGCCGATCGGATCGCCCGGTATGGAAGTCGATGGTTTGCGCGATGCCTATGATGTGTTGCTGATCAAGAAAGATGGGACGAGCGAAGTCTTCGCGCATTATACGGCCAAGGAATAGACGCTATTGGGCTAGCTTCCGTTCGCGGTAGAAAACATACAGCCCGGACCCGACTATAATCGCGATGCCAACCCAGGTCAGCGGATCGGGGAAGTCGCCGAATATAATCAGGCCCAATGTCGTGGCGCTGATGATTTCGAGATACTGGAATGGCGCAAGGATCGCGACCGATGCGCGATGGAAAGCCATCACGACAAGGTAATGACCGCTGGTTGCGATCAGGCCGAGCAATGCCAGCAACGCCCATTCACTGGACGTCGGCCACGTCGGTACCAATGGCTCAAGCTGGAGTTCTGCGCCGATCAAGAGAGCAATCGACATCGTTACGCATCCTGATACGCCGGTCAGGAACTGAATGTTCAGGGCCGTCTCGCTGTGAGCCAACCAGCGGGTCAGGATAACATAAAGTGAAAACGCGCATGCCGCGCCAACCGGCAACAGAGCCGTCACGCCAAACAACTCATAGCTCGGCTTGATGATGAGCAGAGAGCCCGCAAAGCCGACCGCAATCGCCAGCAGGCGCCGCCAACCAAAGCTTTCGCCCAGCAGCACCGCCGCCAACAGCGTTACAATAAACGGCTGAATAAAGAACACGGCGATGGCGTCTGCCAGCGGCATCACTTTCAAAGATGTAAAGAAGAGAACGGTCGCAAAAGCGATCAGGAATCCCCGCGCCGCGTGTGCCCACAGGCGATAGTCAAACGTCAATCCGCCTCGCCACAACACGAACGGCGCAAGGATCAGGATTTGAAACATGAAACGCGCCCAGGCCACCTGTCCTGATTGGACGGTTTCGGACAGAAACTTTGCGATTGCGTCGATGCCCGGGAGAATGATCATGCCTGCAATCATCAGCAGCATGCCGTGCGCGACGGATTGCTGACCGGCTTGCACGGTCGAAGATGAGGTTGCTTGTGTCACGGTATGGGCGCTGCTTACTTCATTCGGGAATAACGACGCCGGTTTGGCTCGTGATCAGATCGTAGGCCTCGGTGCGGCGATGGGCTGCAAAGTTGAAAATCGTTTCCTTGCCAAACTTGGTGGCGTCAAGATCACAATCCGCCACGATCAACTCATCATCCTCCGTCTTGCTCTCAGCAACCACGGATCCACTCGGGTTAACGATACAGCTGGCACCAAACAATCCATGACCGTCTTCTACGCCGGCTTTGCCAATGGCCACGACCCAGGTTGAATTCTGGTATGCACCAGCCTGCAACGAGAGCTTGTGATGAAAGATGCGCTGTTCCGGTGGCTCACCGGAGCTGTCATGTGAATTCGTCGTCGGCGTGTTGTATCCCAGCGTGACCATCTCAACGCCTTGCAAGCCTAGGACGCGATAGGTTTCGGGCCAGCGGCGATCATTGCAGATGCACATGCCAAACACCCCATCGAGATACTTGAATACCGGAAACCCAAGATCGCCGGGCTGGAAGTAACGCTTCTCCAAATGCTGGTGCGCGATGTTGGGGTCGTATTCGACATGACCCGGCAAATGAACCTTGCGATACTTGCCAGCGATATGCCCCGACTTATCAACGAGTATGGATGTGTTAAAGTGCTCACCTTCAGGTGTCAGCTCCGCATAGCCAAACGACATCGCGATACCAGCTGCCTTGGCGCGATCGAAAAGCGGCTGTGTTGCGGCGCTCGGCATTTCTTTTTCGAACCACGTGTCGGCTTCAGCACGCTCTTCGTGATACCAACGCGGAAAAAACGTCGTCAGTGCCAGCTCAGGATAGACAACGAAATCACAGGACTGTTCAGCGGCCTGATCCAGGAGTGCGATCATCCGCGCCACCACGTTCTCGCGGCTATCGGCCTTTTGGATGGGACCCAATTGCGCGCCGCCAACACGAACATTTCGCATGATCTCATTCTCCGGTTATACTTGCTTCAACTCACATCATCCCAGCATACACGAGGAAGCTCGAAATGGCGCGTGCGCCCAAGAAAATACATCTCGCTCAATTCCTGGTTCACGGACCAACCTATCATAGCCATGCCATGTGGCGGCACCCGAAAACACGCGAAGCCGGCTTCGACTGGCGGCGCCCGGAACTTTATGAACATATCGCGCGCACCTGCGAACGTGGCAAGTTCGACATGGTCTTCTTTGCTGACCTCAACTACATCTCGGACTCGTTTCGCGGCACGTTAGCCCCGGCACTTAAGTACGGCTCGCAAGCCCCGGAGCATGACCCCATGCCGCTTCTGGCGTGGCTCGGCGCGGTTACGAAGCGGGTTGGACTGGCCTCGACGTTCTCAGTGAGCAACCAGCATCCGTTTTATGCGGCACGAATGTGGGGCACGATTGACCATCTGACAGCCGGGCGTGCTGGTTGGAATGTTGTGTCCTCCATTAATCACAACCAGGCCGCCAATTACGGCACAGAACGTGAGCCGACGGACCGGCGTTACGAACGTGCGCATGAATACTATCAGGTGTGCCGTCAATTGTGGGACAGCTGGGATGAAGATGCACTCGTTATGGATCCTGATGCACCGATGTTTGCGGACGCTGACAAAGTGCGCCGTATTGACTTCGAAGGGGAGTTCTTCCGGTCGCGTGGCCCTCTCAACGTGACACCATCGCCTCAGAACGGTCCGGTGATCCTGCAGGCAGGGACATCTCCGCGGGGGCGCGACTTCGCTGCGCAATACGCTGAGGGGATCTTCGCAATCCAGCCGCAACGCGAAGAGGCGAAAAAGTATCGCCACGACATCCGCGAGCTTGTTGCCAAGTTCGGCCGTGATCCGGATGACTGCAAGCTGCTGTTTGGCGCGCAGGTGGTAGTGGGATCATCAGAGCAGGAAGCGCAAGAGAAAATGGCCGAACACAACGAGCTCGTCGAGCCGGAAGCCGGCATGACGATCCTCTCGGCCCATCTTGATTTCGATCTTTCACAGCTGCCACCTGACTCAATCATGGAAGACCACGAGCACCCGGCATTGCAGCGCATGAAGACGCGCTATCGCACCGACGACGGGCGCCCGATGACCGTTGCCGAGGTTGCCCAAAGGCACGGTCAGAGCGTCAGTCTTCCGCAATTTGCAGGCACGCCGGAGAGTGTCACCGATCAGCTCCTCGACTTTGTCGACCATGCGGGAGGTGATGGTTTCATGCTGTCGCCGATTTACAGCCCGGGCGCGATTGACGAATTCGTTGACCTCGTCGTACCCGTGCTGCAAAAGCGTGGGCGCTTCAGGAAGCGTTATTCTGGCAGCACGCTGCGGGACCATTTGAGGGGGTAGATAGCTCCCGAGCTTTGCCTATCCCCAATTCGGTGCGCGCTTCTCCAGGAAGGCGTTGATGCCTTCTTTAGCCTCAGGACCTCCGAGGGCGGTGGCGATGCCGTCTGCCTCAGCATCGAGCTGCTCGGCAAAGCTGTTGCTCTCCGCAGAGCGGATCAGACGCTTACCGTTGGCAATGGCTTGCGGCGGTGCCTTTGAGATACGGGCCGCCATCTCCTGTGCTGTCTTCAACGCTGCGCCCGGCTCGCACAACGCATTGACGACACCCAACTCGTGCATTCGGTCGGTTGATATACGCTCACCAGTCATGATCATTTCGGTCAACATCTGGCGCGGGATCATCGGGCCGAGCAGCGCGGTCGTGCCGCCGTCAGGGGTCAGGCCGATTTTGATGTATGCGATCGACATGTAGGCGCCGCGGGCGGCGACGATCATGTCTGTCGAGACAGCGAGCGGCACGCCGGCTCCGGCGGCACCACCTTCGATCGCGGCAATAATCGGCTTGGGACAGTTGCGCACCGAATCGATCATGGCGTGCAATTTGGCGACGCTCAACAGGCGGTCTTCGCGCGTCGCCTCTGAACGCTCCTTCAAGCCATGCAAGTTGCCGCCGGAGCAAAAGAAGTCGCCAGCGCCGGTCAGCACGATGGCGCGAATGCCATCATCTGAGGCAGCCGCATCGACGGCCTCG
>JBCDBQ010000259.1:0-9324 GCA_039183375.1 Pseudomonadota bacterium | reverse complement strand
GTGCGGGTCTTGGAGGGCTGAGCAAATGTATGTTTCTGTCAAAGGCGGTGAAAAGGCGATTGATAACGCACATCGCTTGCTTGCCGATCGGCGTCGGGGTGACCGGTCAATCCCGGAAATCACTGACAAACAAGTCACTGAACAGCTTTCCGTCGGCGTGTCGCGCGTCATGGCTGAAGGCGCCCTCTATGATCCAGAGCTTGCAGCACGGGCGATGCGCCAGGCTCGCGGAGATATGATCGAGGCAATCTTTCTCTTGCGCGCTTACCGGACAACGCTGCCGCGCTTTGGTTACGGTGAGCCGGTTGATACATCTGAGATGGAGATCCAGCGACGCATATCAGCCACGTTTAAAGATCTGCCAGGCGGTCAGGTGCTCGGACCAACGTTCGATTATACCCACCGGCTACTCGAGTTCTCCGATGAAGAGGTGTCAGAACCGGAGCAGCGTCAGCAGGATGAACCGGTTGAAGCGCCGCATGTCATGGAGCTGCTCGATCAGGACGGGTTGGTTGAGCAGGTGCCGCTACCGGATGATGATGCGCCGGTTGGCGACATCACGCGACAGCCACTGACCTTTCCGGCAGATCGTGACATTCGACTGCAGAATCTCGCCCGCGGTGATGAAGGCTTTTTGTTATCGCTAGGTTACTCCACTCAGCGCGGTTACGGGCGCACGCACCCGTTCGTTGGTGAGATCCGCTACGGTCAAGTCGAGATCGAGTTCTTCGCGGAGGAGCTCGGCTTTTCAGTCTCCATCGGCGAGATCGAAGTCACCGAATGTGACATGGTCAACCAGTTCACCGGAACCGCGGAAACAGCACCTCAGTTCACGCGGGGGTATGGCCTCGTATTCGGGCAATCTGAGCGTAAGGCCATGTCGATGTCTCTGGTCGATCGTGCGCTTCGCTCAGACGAGTTTGATGAGGAGCGTGATGCGCCTGCGCGCGATGAGGAGTTCGTTCTCTCGCATTCCGATAATGTCCAGGCGACTGGTTTCGTCGAGCACCTCAAGCTGCCGCACTATGTTGATTTCCAGGCAGAGCTGGCCTTGGTTCGGCAACTCAGGCGCGAACATGCCGAGCAACATAAGGAAGCCGCAGAATGATCGAGGGCCTGAGCCACATGACGTTCGTCGTGCGGGACCTCGACCGAATGTCACGTATCATGACTGATGTGTTGGGGGCAACGGAAATATACGCGAGCGGCGACGACATGTTCTCGTTGTCGCGCGAAAAATTCTTTGATCTCTCAGGCCTATGGATTGCGATCATGGAAGGCGAGTCATTACCGGAGCGCACCTACAACCACATCGCATTCAAGATTCCGGAAGATTGCTTCGACGCCTTCGTTGAGCGCATCAAGAGTGCAGGCTTGGACTTCAAGCCTCCGCGTCCCCGCGTCGACGGAGAGGGCCGCTCAATCTATTTCTACGACGACGACAACCATCTCTTTGAACTTCACACCGGAACCTTGAGCCAAAGACTGAGCCGCTACACCGCCGTCAAAAATGAGGCGGGTGCAGAAGGGGCGCGGTCATGAGTAAGGCGGTCATTTTTGATGTCGGGTGCGTTTTGCTGGATTGGGATATCTACAGGCTTTATCGCCAAATGCTCCCAACGGATCAGGCAATCGCCGAGTTCATCGATGAGGTCGACTTGCTGCATCACAATCTCGAGTTTGACCGAGGTACCCCTTTTCAGGAAGGGATCGCTGCCTTGGTCGCACGTTTTCCCCATCGTAAAGAGTTGTTGGAGGCTTTCGATACGCGGTGGGGGGACACAGTGTCTGGCGCCATCGATGGCTCTGTGGAGATTCTTGAGGAGCTCAAGTCGGCACAGGTGCCTGTCTACGCAATTACCAACTTTGCCCGGGACAAGTGGCACTGGGCGACAAGCAGGTTCGACTTCCTGAATCACAGCTTTATCGATGTTGTCGTTTCGGCCCACGAGGGATTGGTGAAGCCGGAGCCCGAGATCTACAACCTGCTCCTGCAGCGCAATCAGCTGGCAGCAGCAAGCTGCATCTTCATCGACGACTCGGCAAAAAACGTGCGTGGTGCGGCCGACGTTGGCATCGATGCAATTCATTTTGTCGAACCGGCACAGCTGCGCCGGGACTTGTTAAGCCGCGGTCTTCCCCTCAAGCCAAATGGGATGAATGAGTGATGACGAAAGCAACCGGCTACAACTTTGCTTATCTCGATGAGCAGACCAAGCGCATGATCAGGAGGGCGCTGCTCAAGGCAGTAGCGATACCCGGATATCAAGTGCCGTTTGCCAGTCGCGAAATGCCGATGCCATACGGTTGGGGCACCGGAGGTGTACAGGTCACGGCTTCTGTCATTGGTGAGGAGGATGTTCTAAAGGTCATCGACCAAGGCTCCGATGACACGACCAACGCTGTATCCATTCGCAAGTTCTTCGCTAAGACAGCCGGTGTTGAGACAACAACGAAAACCGAAGACGCCAGCATTATCCAAACGCGTCACCGTATTCCCGAAACCGAACTCGAAGAAGATCAGATCCTGGTCTATCAGGTCCCCATCCCGGAACCGTTGCGTTTTCTTGAGCCGCGCGAAACCGAAACCCGAAAGCTCCATGCACTTGAAGAGTACGGCCTCATGCATGTGCGTCTCTATGAGGATATTGCGCAACATGGTCACATCTCGAAGACTTACGCCTACCCCGTGAAGGTCGATGGTCGATACATGATGGATCCATCGCCGACACCGAAGTTCGACAATCCGAAGATGCACAACTGCAAGGCGCTACAGTTGTTTGGCGCCGGTCGGGAAAGTCGGATCTACGCGATCCCACCTTACACCGAGGTCGTTTCGCTGGATTTTGAAGATCATCCATTTGAACAGACGAAGTTTGAGCACGCGTGCGGCCTCTGCGGTGCAACCGGCGTCTACTTGGATGAAGTGATTACCGACGACAAAGGCGGGCGTTTGTTTTGTTGCTCTGATTCAGATTATTGCGAGCGCCGTCGTGCAGCGGGGCACCGTGGAGAACAGCTTGGTGAGGCACCGTCTTATGTTGAAAGCACCATTGCATCTTCTGATTTGGAGGGTGTGAGCTGATGCAGAGGAAGTGTGAAACCGCATACGACCCAGAAGACGACGAAGCCCCGCTGCTGCGCATCGAGGGATTGGAGAAGCGCTATGGTCAGCGCACCGGGTGTGTAGACGTTGATCTCCAGATTTGGCCTGGCGAGGTCTTGGCAATTGTCGGCGAGTCTGGTTCCGGCAAGTCGACGCTCCTTAATGTTATTTCGACCCAGCTCGAACCAACCGAGGGACATGTCTATTACCGCATGCGAGACGGCGTGATGCGCGATGTGTTCGCGTTGACCGAAGCCGAGCGGCGTCTTCTCATGCGAACAGATTGGGGTTTTGTCCATCAGGATCCCGCCATGGGACTGCGAATGAACGTCTCGGCAGGCGCCAACGTTGGCGAGCGTCTGATGGCAATTGGTGAACGCCACTATGGACGGTTGCGCGGAGCGGCCGACACCTGGCTGCAGCGTGTTGAAATCCAAAGCGACCGAATCGACGACTCGCCGCGGCAGTTCTCAGGCGGCATGCGTCAGCGATTGCAGATTGCGCGTAATCTTGTATCTAACCCACGCCTGATCTTCATGGATGAGCCAACCGGTGGCCTCGACGTATCGGTACAGGCACGCTTGCTCGATCTATTGCGCGGTCTCGTGAATTCGCTTGGCTTGTCTGCGATAATAGTCACGCACGATCTGGCCGTGGCGCGGCTTCTCTCACATCGGATCATGGTCATGAAAGAGGGACGCGTTGTCGAGGCTGGCCTGACTGATCAGGTTCTCGATGATCCCCAAGAACCCTACACTCAACTTCTGGTGTCATCAGTGCTGCAGGTCTAATCGACGTCAGTGTCAGGGAGCATGAAATGTCGACAACAGAAATGATCTCAGTCGAAGGTCTGTCCAAAACCTTCACGCTGCACTTAATGGGCGGCACCGAGCTGCCGGTGATCTCAGGCGCAGGTCTTTCAGTGTCTGCTGGAGAGTGTGTTGTGCTCGGAGGGCCATCAGGTGCTGGCAAGTCGTCGATACTCAAGATGATCTACGGTAACTATCGCGCAGACCAGGGTTCAATAGTCATTCACGGAGAGCACGGGCCGGTAGATGTCGCCCAGGCGACGCCGCGTCAGATCCTTCGGTTGCGCGCATCAACTCTTGGCTACGTCAGTCAGTTTCTAAAGGTTATCCCGAGGGTGACCACATTCGATATTGTGCGCTCAGAGATCAAACAACCTGATAACGTAGCAGAGGCGCGCGCGCGCGATCTGCTGGCACGCTTGTCACTACCTGAGCGGCTCTGGTCGTTACCGCCGGCTACGTTTTCCGGGGGAGAACAGCAGCGTGTCAATATTGCCAGGGGCTTTGCCGCCGACCACTCAATTCTGTTGCTCGATGAGCCAACGGCGTCGCTAGATCGTCGCAATCGTGAAGCTGTCATCGAGTTGATACAGGAAAAGAAGAAAACTGGTGTCGCGATTCTTGCCATCTTTCATGATGAAGAGGTTCGCGAGGCCTTGGCCGACCGCATAGTTGATGTCCGGAACTTTGCTCCGCCGTCATCAGCGCTTCAGCATTGATTTCGAATAAGGCTTATGGAAATGCCTGAGAATTCACCACTTGTACTGACCGATGCTCGCATCGTTCTAGCCGATCGGATTATCGAAAACGGCTGGGTCGCGGTGGTGGATGGCAAGATCGTGGAACTCGGCGAGGGCCAGGCACCAGAAGCTGGCATGTCGCTCGAAGGTGACATGCTGATGCCCGGCCTTGTCGAGCTTCACACCGATCACTTGGAAGTTCACATTGAGCCGCGGCCGAAGGTCGATTGGCACGCGACATCAGCGGTCGTAGCTTATGACGCCCAGATAGCTGCAGCCGGCATCACGACGGTGTTTGATTGTCTGCGTATAGGTGCAGATCGAGAAAACCGCGACCGCGAAGGTGCGCGCGCCATCCGGGTGGCAAATACGATCGCGAGTGAAGCGGAGCGCGGCAATCTCCGGTCCGAGCACCACACCCACCTGCGCTGTGAAGTCTGCTCCGAAGATGTCGTCCGTGCTGCAGAGAACTTCCTGGAGCGTCATCCCGTGGGCATCATGTCGTTGATGGACCATACACCCGGTCAGCGCCAATTCCGCGATGTCAACAAGCTCAAGGAATACTACCAAGGTAAGATGCAGCTCAGCGAAGATGAGTTGCAAAAGTTCTTTAATGATCGCTACCGCATGCACGAGATGTATGCCGTTCCACATCGCAGCAAGTTAGTAGAGATAGCCAAGGCACACAGTGTGACACTGGCAAGCCATGATGACACGACCGTTGAACATGTCGATGAAAGCTGCGCAGACGGTGCAGCAATCGCTGAATTTCCTACAACAGTCGAAGCTGCGGAGGCGTCGCGCAAGGCTGGCATTTCAGTGATGATGGGCGCTCCGAATCTCATCCGCGGTGGCTCTCACTCAGGCAACGTGGCGGCAAGCGAACTGGCTGGCAATGACCTTCTCGATGTCTTCTCATCGGACTATATTCCGGCCAGCCTGATCATGGCTGCGTTTGCTTTGCCGGAACACTCGTCCATGGAGCTGCCGCAAGCCATCCAGACGGTGACGAAGGCACCGGCGGAGACTGTGGGTATGAGCGATCGCGGTGAGATTGCCATCGGCAAGCGTGCTGACTTGTTACGGGTGCGAAATCACGAGACGCCTGTTGTTCGAACAGTCTGGCGGGAAGGTCAGCGTGTCCTCTGATTCAAACCGTCAGGGCGCCTGGGTCTTTGTTGTCGGCCCCTCTGGCGCGGGCAAGGACACCGTCATTGAGTACGCGCGCAAGGTGCTCAAGGATGATGATCTCATCCGATTTGCGCGCCGTGTAGTCACCCGTCCCCAGAATGAGTTTGAAGATCACGACACTCTTTCCGTAGAACAGTTTGAGGCACACAATCGCCGAGGTGAATTCATTCTCTGGTGGCAAGCTCACCAACTACACTATGGCATCAGTCGGGATTGGCAGGATCAAGTCACCCAAGGCAGGACTGTGGTTTGCAATGTGTCGCGAGCCATTCTGCCGAACGTCGAACGACGCCTCAGAAGCGAGATCAAGATTGTCTTGGTGACGGCACCGCCGGAAGTTCTGGCGGCGCGCATTGCTGCGCGAGGGCGCGACACACCTCAGGGCAGTCGCACAGCACGCGATCTGGACGGACAAGTACGAGCGGCAGCCGATCTTGTAATTGAAAACACCGGCACGCCCGAGCAGGCTGGTGAAGTCCTCGTCCGCTTCTTGAAATCCCTGCGGAGTTAGACCGCTTAGGAGGCGCGATTACGGAGAGCACGTACAGTTGTTCGTGTGACGTTTCCGAATAGCATCAATGACGCCGAATAGGGCATTGCGGTAAGATTCGATTTGATCTTTGCGGAGGTGGGCGTAGTAGGTCACTTCGAGTGCGCGAAAAGCGCTGAAAACCGCTGAGCGCACGTGCTGCGGAGCTTCACTGGCTGAAGAAGACGACATGGCCTCTCGTGCGCGGACAAGACGATCGAAGAGGGTTTTCTCCGCAGCAATAAAACCAACATGGCGACGCGGCAGCATAACCGCCGCATTCAAGCGAACCAGGTCCTTTCGAGAAGCATTCTGCGATGTTGTTGGAAGGGCATGTGGTTGGTCAGAAGGCGATGATGCGTTGTCTTGAACGGCGGCATCGTTAGAGCCGCTGACCGGCTTGGACCAGGCAGCATGTGCCTGCGTGGTCAGCTTGCGTGCGAGTTCTTGGGCGGCTTTGACAAGCTCATCCGAACCGCCAAATTGTGCTTCGAGGGGGCGTAACTGGCGCTCGTAAAAGTCCAACATCGCCTGTGCGCCGGTACAAATCGTTGGCCGCGGCGATTGATCGAGATAGCCAATCAACTCTCCTCCGACGCGGCGTGTCAGCTCAAATAGTCGGCCGGATCGGCGAAGTTCTTGGATCGCACCCCGGCTTCGCACGAGCGCGGTCAGTTTTCTGAGAACCGCGCGTTGATCCTTGTCAGCAGCTGGCTCCGACCACTCTGCCTCCGCTCGGACCTCAGGCTGAGGACGATATCCTTCCGGTTTTGGCACCCACTTCAAGCAACGAATGCGTCCACCGCGCCCTAGTACGCTGCGGGCACACATCCTGTCTTCAATAACGATGGCGTTTGCCGGATTACCGATGCGAGCTAACTTTTTCCGAACGGCGGCACGTCCAGGATTCCAGAAAAGCCAGTATCCCGGCAGATCGGGGCGTCCTCTTCTGACCAGGCGTGCGGCGTCGATCAGCTTGGAACCGGCTGTCTCTTTAACGGATTTGAGAGTGGCGTGATACTGTTGCGCGCAGTTGCGAGGTACATTCGATGCGGTCGTGACTTGCGAACTATCCTGCGTTTGGCGAGCAACTTGGAATTCCTGTGCGGCAGCAGATTGCGCGGCCATGATCACCAAGGCGAAGCCTGTTACCGCAATCGCGCGGCAGGGTCGACGTGGTTCCGAACGTGCCAATTGAAAGTTATCCGAGGTCTTGCATTTCATAATGACCATACATTTCAGATGTCTGCGTAGGATCGTAGACGGGCAATATGTGCAAGATTGGGTCGTGGTATCTCGCACGACCGATAGTTCTTTCATCGGCTAGGGACTAGCTCTCAAGGATTCGCATTAATGGAACCTTGATAAAGAGAACTTCACAGGCTACTCGGCGGCAAGCTCGACCTCCGCGCTCTCCCTGATCGAGTCGACCACAGCAATTGCACTCATATTGAGAAGATTTCGCACTGTCGCTGATGGCGTCACGATATGCACCGGCCTGCCAGCGCCAAGCAGCATTGGGCCGAGCGTAATGCTTTTGGTGGCAACCCGCAGCAACTCAAAAGCAATGTTCGCTGCATCAAGTGTCGGCATGATCAGCAGGTTCGCGCGACCGGTCAGCTTGGAGTTCGGGAAGATTTCCTCGCGAATGAAAGGAGACAGGGCCGCGTCTGCATGCATCTCGCCTTCGACCTCCAGTTCGGGCGCCCAGTCGTGCAGGGCAGCCAAAACCTCGCGCATTTTGCGCGCAGACGCTTCATTGCTCGTGCCAAAATTCGAATGGGAGACCAGCGCCACTTTCGGCTCGATGCCAAAGCGGCGCACGGTCTGCGCCGCAAGCAAGGTGATCTCAGCGAGCTGCTCCGTGGTCGGATCATAGGTCACGTTGGTGTCGGCTATGAACAAGGGGCCTTGCTGTAGGATCAGCCCGGAAACGGTTGCAAAGCCTCGGGTGCCACCCTCGCGGCCAATGACCTGAGACACGTGCCGTAATTGGGTATGGTATCTTCCGACCGCACCGCAAATCATGGCATCAGCGTCACCGCGCTTAAGCAGCAGCCCAGCCGTAACCGTTGAACCGTTGTTTAATACACGCCGGGCATGGCCAGGGCTGACGCCGCGCCGCTCAACCAGGCGGTGATACTCTTCAAACAGCTGCGGAATTCGCGAGTCCGATTGCTGGTCAAAGATTTCACAATCGACCCCGTCCCGCATTCGAAGGCCCAGGTGCGTAATCCAACGTTTGATGCTTTCCCCGTTACCGACAAGGATTGGTCTTGCAAGCCGCTCATTCACAACTTGTTGTGCCGCCTGCAGAACGTAGGGGTGTTCGCCCTCGGCGTAGACGATGCGCTTCATCTGCACTTCTGAAGCCCGTCGTGCCTGGTCAAACATCGGCTTCATGACAAAGCCGGATTGGTAGACAAAGCCGGACAGTTTTTGCCTGTAGGCTTCGAAGTCCTCAATCGGCCGCGTCGCGACGCCGGTGTCCATAGCAGCTTTCGCAACAGCCGGCCCAATCTCCGTGATGAGGCGCGGATCAAACGGTTTGGGGATGATGTACTTGGGGCCAAAATGCAGACTGTCTTCGCCATAGGCCGACAGCACAATATCTGACGCTTCGCTTTCAGCGATTGATGCGAGAGCGACAACCGCGGCGCGTTTCATTTCTTCATTAACTTGCCGCGCGCCCACATCCAAAGCGCCGCGAAAGATAAATGGAAAGCAGAGAACATTGTTGATTTGGTTCGGATAGTCAGTTCGACCAGACGCCATGACAGCATCGCTGCGAACCTCATTGACTTCCTCCGGCATGATTTCTGGGGTTGGATTGGCAAGCGCGAAAATCAGCGGCCTCTCGGCCATGCTTGCAACCATCTCTTTTTTGACGACGCCGCCAGCCGACAAGCCAAGGAATACGTCTGCGCCTTGCATCACCTCGGCCAGCGT
>JBCDBQ010000258.1:0-9361 GCA_039183375.1 Pseudomonadota bacterium | reverse complement strand
CAGCGCCTCACGCTCGATCTTAAGTTGGATGAGGCGACGATCCAGTTCATCAAGCTCTTCAGGCTTGGAGTCGACCTGCATTCTCAGTCTTGATGCCGCCTCATCGACTAGATCGATGGCCTTATCAGGAAGAAAGCGGTCCGTAATATATCGGTTTGACAGCGTGGCCGACGAGACGAGCGCATTGTCGCTGATCCGTACGCCGTGATGAAGCTCGTACTTCTCTTTGAGGCCCCGCAGAATTGAGATTGTGTCTTCAACCGTTGGCTCTTCAATGAACACCGGTTGAAAGCGCCGCGCCAACGCCGCATCCTTCTCAACATGCTTACGATACTCATCCAGTGTCGTGGCACCAACACAATGCAGCTCACCACGTGCCAAGGCTGGTTTGAGAAGGTTGGAGGCGTCCATAGCGCCTTCGGTTTTCCCGGCTCCAACCAACGTATGCATTTCATCGACAAACAGAATGATCTGCCCGTCCTCCGCAGTGACCTCCTGCAGAACCGCCTTCAGTCGTTCTTCAAACTCTCCGCGGTACTTCGCACCCGCGATCAACGCGCCCATGTCGAGCGACAAAAGCTTTTTGCCTTTCAAACTCTCAGGAACGTCGCCTTGCACAATGCGAAGCGCCAGACCCTCCGCAATTGCCGTTTTGCCAACGCCAGGCTCACCGATCAAAACCGGGTTGTTCTTTGTACGCCGCGACAAGACCTGGACCGTGCGTCGGATTTCTTCATCACGGCCGATGACCGGATCAAGTTTTCCGTCAGACGCATCTGCCGTTAGATCTCGGGCATATTTTTTGAGCGCATCGTAACCCTCTTCAGCGCCCGAGGTATCAGCCGTTCGCCCCTTGCGGATAGCTTCGATGGCTGCGTTCAGGTTCTGTGGATTGACGCCGCCGCGCGTGAGAATTTGACCGGCCTCGGAATTCGCGTCGATCGCCAAAGCCAAAAGCAGGCGCTCGGTTGTAACGAAGGAGTCACCTGATTTCTCAGCGAGTTTCTCAGCCGATTCAAATATCTGAGCAAGCTCCGGTGCAAGATAGAGCTGGCCATTGCCACCGCTCACCTTGGGCCGCTTTCGCAGCGCGAGCTCGACTTCGTTCAAGATCTGCTCCGGCCGTCCGCCGGCGCGCGCGACAAGCCCGGCTGCCAGCCCCTCGCTATCCTCGAGCAAAACTTTGAGCAAGTGAATGGGTGCGAACTGCTGATGGCTCTCGCGCGTGGCCAAGCCTTGTGCCGATTGCACAAACCCTCTCGCCCGGTCGGTGTACCGATCGAAATTCATTCTGTCCTCCACCAGCTGACAATATTCCGAAGCAATATCATCAACCGTAAATCTCTAACGAACTCCGGTCCCTGAAGCGGCAACCGGACACCATTGATATAGGGGTCTTTCGCCTCGTTTAAAGTGTTTTCAGCTCATCGTGACGGCAGGTGGGTAATGCCAAGGACTGCCGCAAATGGCGAAGAATTTCGGGGTGTTCAGATAAATTTACCAAGCAAATGCTTGCCTAAACAGACCTTTTCATCGAGGTTTGCAAGCGATCGCAACGCGACCATCAATGGCACGAGAAGCAAGAGCATGAGCAACGATAAAACCATGGAAATCAAATCGATTTACCGCTATCCGCTAAAAGGCTTCTCGCCACAGTCACTCGACCAAGTCGCCTGTCAAACCGGAGAGACACTACCCTTTGACAGGGCATTTGCCGTGGAGAATGGTTCGAGCAAGTTCGACTCACAAAACCCACGCTATCTTCCCAAAATAAGCTTCCTGATGCTGATGCGTGATGAGCGACTAGCAACCCTGCGAACGGAGTTTGACGAAGGCTCACAGACGATGACCATCTTCCGCGATGGCAAGCAAGTCGCCTCGGGGCAACTGACCGATCCCACCGGGCGGCGTATTATTGAGCAGTTTCTCTCTGCCTATATGAATTTTAGCCTTCGCGGCGCACCAAAGATTGTATCTGCAGCAGGACACAGTTTTTCCGACGTACCTGTGAAGTGTCTCCACTTGGTCAACCTCGCCAGCGTTCGTGACCTTGAACGAAAGATCGGCCGCCAGGTCGATCCGCTTCGGTTCCGTGCCAACGTCTACTTCGATGGCTGCGAGCCATGGGAAGAGCTGACTTGGGTCGGCAAAAAGTTGGCTTCCGACGGCCTGACTTTATCGATCATCGACCGAACGACGCGCTGCGAGGCGACCAACGTCAATCCTGAAAAGGGCATTCGCGACATGGCCATCCCGACGACCTTGTTCAGAACGTGGGGCCACTCTGACTTCGGCATCTACGCCAAAGTCGCAAATGAC
Source organism: Pseudomonadota bacterium (assembly GCA_039183375.1). Classification (GTDB taxonomy): domain Bacteria; phylum Pseudomonadota; class Alphaproteobacteria; order Rhizobiales; family Hyphomicrobiaceae; genus Tectiglobus. Next base: position 7,042 of record JBCDBQ010000258.1, on the reverse strand, counting down.
GGGCAACTGGCGGTTGGCGGAAACATGAAGCTAGATAGCTGACCAGCTTACCCATTTTAGAATGGGCGCTTACAAGCCTGCTCGAGCAACACGGTAGTCAGATTTCAAATGCAGGCAGTGTAAGGCAGAGAACTCTGCCACCGGCACGTCACGAGATGATTGGATCTATTCTGCAGCTTCATCTGACGCTGCAGCTGCGCCATCACCATCGCCGTCACTCTCTTGTGCCTGAGCAGCCGGTCTGCGCCCGCGTCGAACCGGTCGCTTTAGAAAATCCGGTTGCTCGTCCGCATCAGCCATAGCGGCACGACGGCGGGCTGGACGCTTCTCGCCTTCATCATCCTGCGTCGGTTGAGCATCTTCGGCATCACCCGCATCAGCTCGTGCATCACCATTTTCAGACCGCCTCCGACGAGACCCGTGACGCGTACCGTTTGAACGTCGCTGCGGCCTCTCGGCTGCAGGTTGTTCGCCGGAACCATCTTCCATATCGACGGTCGGCTGCATTTCCTGTCCACGCGGCGCTTCTTCGCCGTCATGATTTGCAGCCGCATCGCCTTCGCCGTTCTCCATCGGCTTATGGCGCCCATTCGCTCCGCCGTTCAACACTTCACCTTGCGGTGCCTGCTGCTCGCGGTAAGTCATTATAATGCGATTATAATGCTCGGCGTGCTGTAGATAGTTTTCCGCCAACACCGGATCACCTGACGACAGCGCATCTCGCGCCATAGAGATGTATTTCTCGGCTATATGAGACGGCGTCCCGCGGATTTTGACGTCCGGTCCGCTCGACTCGAAGCTGCGGGTTAATGGATTCTGGCTCTTGCGGTTACGGCCTCGGCCACGTCGGTTTTGTTGTCCCTGCCTCATAGGCTCCGTTCTCGGTCTCTTATTCACACATCATTGTTCAAGGCAATTTTCACGGTACGCCCTACTCCAAGTTCCATGGAGGTCGGGCGGACTTAGAAAGTCTGGTAAATCCTATATTAAGAGGTTCGCAGTTGTTCCAATCTGCTTCGTGCTCAGCTCACAATGGCTTGATTCGCCCGTATCACGGGCGGGCAATTGGGATGAGATGGCCGCAACTAATCCAAATCTCGTCGGTCAGAAGGCCAGTTCAATCCCGGTGTTTTTGATGTCCAAGCTTTCGATGCTAAATGCCGGCACTTTAAAGAAGCAGCGTATCAACGCGCTAAACTAGAACCAGTGCCCTGATCGATTTCCTACACTGTAGCCCGATACTTCAGTGATTCCAACTATTTTTGATGACAGTCTTAGCAAAGTGTCTCAATCGCAACACATCTAACCCGACCGGTGAGATCTCGCCACAGCTGTACCGCGCCGCGAATGAATTTCAGGCCTACCTGCTCAAATCCAGCAATCACCCGTTCATGATCATCTACCGCAATTTCGACAATCAGATGACCAGTCCATCCAGCTTTGCTCAGCTGCCTGCCTAGCTCCTCGTAATAGACCAAGCCGCTGCCCCCTCCATCCAATGCATCGGTCGGATCAAATCCCTTAACTTCAGTCTGCAGCCCGGCGATATCGCTGGTCTTGATATACGGAGGATTGGAAACAATGAGATCGTAGTCCAAAGTCAAGCCTTCGGCGAGGTTAGTCACCTGCCCAGCAAGGCGCTCCTCGACGCGATGCTCTTGAGCGTTCAACAGTGCAGTATGAATAGCATGAGCAGAAATATCCGTGGCGGTCACCACTGCATGTTGCAGCTCTGCCAGCAGCGTTATGGCGATACATCCTGTGCCGGTGCCGACATCAAGAATGCGCCAAGGGTAGTCTCGGCCATGCGACGCATCCGCTATTGCCAGCGCAGCATTGATCAACGTTTCTGTGTCTGCTCTTGGTTCAAGCGTTGCATCTGAGAGCTGAAATCGTCGACCATAAAACTCCTGCCAACCACGGATCCTTGCGAGCGGCTCCCCTTGCTCGCGGCGCTGCAACCAATGAAAGACATTATCTATTTGCGCTTGATCCAGCTGTGTCTGGGGATCCCTGATCAATGCCACAGGATCTATCGCCAGCGCTTCACAAACGAGCCGCCTGGCTTCAGCTGCAGCTGTTTCAGTCCCGGCTGCCTGCAGTCGTTCACTCACAAGTCGCACAACAGCATGCAGCGTGAGCGGCTCACTAGTCATCACTGTTCATGGCAGCAAGCTGTGTCGCCTGATGATCTGTCACGAGCGCATCGATCACCTCATCGAGCGCCGTACCTTCCATCATCTGATCGAGCTTATGCAATGTCAGATTAATCCGATGGTCCGTCACCCGTCCCTGCGGAAAGTTGTAAGTGCGAATGCGCTGCGAACGATCACCAGAGCCAACCTGGTCACGACGCTGTTCGGCGCGCTCGGTTGCAATCTTTTCGCGTTCAAGCTCGTACAATCTTGAGCGCAAGACCTGCATCGCATTGCGGCGGTTCTGGTGCTGTGACTTCTCCGCGGAAATGACTGTGATGCCCGTTGGAATGTGTAGGATTCGTACCGCGGAATCCGTCGTATTAACGTGCTGACCACCAGCTCCCGATGCGCGCATCGTATCTATGCGCAGATCTTCCTGGCGGATATCAAAGTCTAGCTCTTCCACTTCAGGCAATACAGCGACTGTTGCCGCCGACGTGTGAATGCGCCCACTCGCTTCCGTCGCAGGTACGCGCTGAACACGATGCACTCCGGACTCAAACTTCATGCGGGCAAACACGCCATCACCGTTGATGGAAGCCGTAATCTCCTTGTAGCCGCCAAGGTCATTCTCTGATGAATCCAGAACCTCAACCTTCCAGTTGTGGGTCTCGGCATAGCGGCTGTACATGCGAAACAGGTCGGCGGCAAACAGGGCTGCTTCATCACCGCCTGTCCCGGCACGCAACTCAATGATGACACCTTTGCCGTCAGCTTCGTCTTTCGGCAGCAGCTGGACTTTTAGCGTCTGCTCAAGCTCCTCAAGCTTAGGCTCAAGCTCGGCGATCTCTTCACGGGTCAGCAAAGCCATCTCTTGATCTTCGCTATCGTCGCTCAACATCGTCTTGAGACCTTCGAGTTCCTCTTCGGCCTCGCGCAGCGCGTTGATTGTGGCAACGACGGGATCAAGCCCAGCAAACTCTTTCGATAGGCGCGCAATATCCTTTGGATCGGATGTGGCATTCATTTCCTGCTGAACCATGGTCCAACGTTCCACTAGACCGAGCAGTTTTTCTTCTGGCAGAGAACTCATCTTTTATCTCGTTATCGTCGATGCGCCCTGGATAAGAGCGCAACATCGGATTTGGAGCACTTGCCCCGATCAATCCGCATTTCGTTTGCTGTTAAATCTCAACACTATCGCTCTCGGCAAATCGCTGTAGCTCAGCCCTGATGTCTCCCGTACGCCCACCATCCAGCCGCTCGCCGATAAACTCGGCAATACGGGATTGATCCAGGGAAAGCACCATACGTTTCACAGGACCTATTGAGGCCGGTGCGATCGACAGCGATCGATATCCAAGACCAATCAGCGCCATGGCTTGCAACGGCTGTGCTGCAAGTTCACCGCATAGCGTGACAGGTACGTTGTGACGATTGCCGGCATCCTGCACCATCTTCAGGGCGCGCAGTGCCGCCACTGACATGGTGTCGTAGCGATGCGAAACAAGAGCATTTGAGCGATCACACGCATACAAGAACTGCAGGAGATCGTTGCTACCAACAGATACAAAATCAACCTGCTCCATCAAGGCATCGAGTTCGAGCAGAATACTTGGCACCTCAACCATCGCACCAAGACGCAAGGACGAAGGACCTTCGTGCCCCTTATCCCCTGCGCGCGACAGCTCGCTGTCAATCAGCTTGCGCGCTTGTAACAGTTCCGTTGTCGTACTGATCATCGGGATCATCAACCGCAGCTCGCGTCCGGCGGCAGCACGCAGCAAAGCCCGAACCTGCAGCTTGAAGAGAGCTGGCCGGTCCAGCGCAAGCCGAACAGCCCGCCACCCCAAAGCGGGGTTGTCCTCTTTCGGTTGGCGCAGATATGGCAATGCCTTATCGCCACCGATATCGAGAGCTCGAAACACAACAGGCTTTCCACCCGCAGCTTCCATGATTTGGCTATAAGTCTCGACCTGCTGACCCAGTCGCGGAAAAGTCGATGCGATCATGAACTGCAGTTCCGTCCGGAACAGACCAATGCCTTCCGCGCCAGAGTCTGCCAGATGAGACATGTCGGCCATGAGCCCGGCATTCATGAGCAGCGAGATACCAACACCATCCTTGCTGATTGCTGGCTTATCACGCAAGGCTTGGAACTGCTGCTGCCTGCGAGCGCGGAACCGCACCTTGTCGTTATAGGCTGAAATCACCTCAGCAGACGGCCGGACGTGGACTTGACCCAACTCTCCATCGATGATGATCTCATCATCGCCAGTTATTTTTTCGATGATGCCTGGAGCTTCACCAACTGCAGCAATGCCAAGCGCACGCGCAACGATCGCGACATGGCTTTGCGGACCCGCCTCTTCGACAACCAGACCGCGCAGTCGCTGACTATCGTAATCAAGTAATTCGGCCGGCCCCATGTTGCGGGCAACAAGGACTGTATCATAAGGAAGGTCGAAGTCTTCCAGGACAGCTGTCTTGCGGCCAGCAAGTATCCGCAGCAAGCGATCGGACAGATCATCCAAGTCGCGCAGGCGCTCACGCCAAAATGGATCGTTTTGCCTGAGCATGCGCGAACGCGTTCCATTCTGCACGCGCTCGACGGCAGCCTCGGCGGTCAGCCCCTCGCTCACGGCAGCATGCATCCGCCGGAGCCAGCCTTTGTCATTCGCGAACAGACGGTAGGCTTCCAGAACCTCCCGGTGCGCGCCAGCATGAGACACAGTTTCATGGGCGAGCATATCATCGATACTGGCGCGGAGTTCTCGAACCGCCTTGTCGAGTCTATCGGGCTCCTGCTCTGGCGCGTCAGACAATAGCTTTGTCACAACCACGCGCGGTTCGTGCAAAACGACGTGCCCCATCGCGATGCCATCTGACATCGACGCGCCATTAATAGAGCTCGACAGCGATCGGCCGATTTCGTCATCGACCATGGCGCGTTCAACGTCGCCCGAGACAAGATGCTCGGCCACAACCATCGCAGTTGTCTGGAGGATCTCGACGTCTTCCTCAGAGTACTCACGCTTGGTTCTGTTCTGGATCGCCATGACCCCGAGCACGACACCGCCACGCAGGATCGGCACAGCCAGCATCGAGTGATAGGCCTCTTCGCCCGTCTCCGGCCGGAACGAGAAAGCGGGATGGTCTTGCGCCTCCGGTTCGTTGACCGGAGCTGTGCTCTCTGCCGCGCGGCCGACCAAGCCTTCACCACGGTTAAGGCGCGTCTGATGAACTGCCTCCGGATTGAGACCCTCAGTGGCAAACAACTCAAGCATGCCATCACGACGCTTGAAGTAGATCGAGCAGACTTCGGCCACCATCAGACCCGAGATCTGACGGACTATGCGGTCAAGACGAGTTTGTCCGTCCGTGACCTCAGCCATGATCTCGCGCAGCCTGCGCGTGATGATACGCAGCGCGGGTTCGCTCTGGATGGGCGGCTTATCGCTACTTCGTCGTGTTGCCATGGGTCCGTGCCGGATCAATTACCGGCCCCGTCATACGATCTCTTGCAGCACAAGAGTGAAAAATCGTTCCGACCAAGTTCAGACGGTCGAAGGTGTCTCTTCAAACAGCGACGCTAATCACCGTCGAGTCCATACGCTGAATGAAGTGTACGCATTGCCAACTCGGCATAGGCTGCATCAATTAGGACACTCACCTTGATTTCGGACGTCGTAATCGCAAGGATATTGATGTTCTTGTCAGCCAGAGCCTGAAACATTTTTGCGGCCACGCCGGCATGCGAGCGCATACCGATACCGATGGCAGACACCTTCACGACATCGGCTGAACTCACGATGTCCTCGTAACCGATATCTTCCTTCGCCGCTTCGAGAACTGAACGGGTGCGATCGACATCACTGGCCGCAACGGTAAAAGTCATATCAGTGCGCTTGCCGTCCGACGACAGGTTCTGCACGATCATATCGACATTGACGTTTGCTTCGGAAAGCGGTCCGAAAACCCTGGCAGCTACGCCCGGTTTGTCGGCAACGCTCTGGATGGTGACCTTGGCTTCATCTTTCGTAAATGCGATTCCGCTGACGACCTGGCTTTCCACAATCTCATCCTCGTCACAAACGACAGTTCCAATTTCACCCCAGTTCCCTCCGGCCCGCACCGGCTGAATCGAATCAACCTCCGCAAAGCTTGAGAGAACGCGCGTCCTCATACCATGGACCATGGCCAACTCGACCGAGCGCGTCTGCAGCACTTTCGATCCCAGCGATGCCATTTCCAGCATCTCTTCATAGGAGACGCGCGACATGCGTTGTGCTTTTGGCACAATCCTCGGATCACTGGTGTAGACACCATCGACATCGGTATAGATATCACAAACATCGGCGGACAATGCGATGGCCAAGGCGACGGCACTTGTATCAGATCCGCCGCGTCCCAGCGTTGCAATGCGATTGCGCTCCGGCTCTATGCCCTGGAAACCAGTTGCAACCGCGACCTCACCATTCTGGAGCCTCTGCGCCATCTCGCTGGCATCAATGCTCTGAATTCGCGCTGATCCGTGGGCCTCATCGGTAATCACCGGGATTTGCCATCCCTGCCAGGAGCGAGCTGGCATGCCAAGTGTCTGCAGCACGATTGCCAGCAGACCAGCGGTGACCTGCTCACCCGATGCGACAACCGCATCGTACTCTCGCGCATCGTGCAGCGGCGATGCTTCCTTCACCCACTCAACAAGTTGATTAGTTGTACCGGCCATGGCGGAAACCACAACCGCAACCTCGTTGCCGGCATCAAACTCGCGCTTGACGTGCTGCGCAACATTTCGAATGCGCTCAATATTGGCGACCGACGTGCCGCCGAATTTCATGACAACGCGTGCCATAAGACCTGCTCATTGATCTGCCAGGCAATTCGGAGAAGTTCCGCTT
>JBCDBQ010000257.1:0-9433 GCA_039183375.1 Pseudomonadota bacterium | reverse complement strand
CGGCATGTGCTTTGTGCGGACTGCGCTGCCCGTGCCGGGATTATCTTCGAACAATACGACAAACTTCATGTTTGAGCTCCTCCGTCCAGTGCTGCCTTAATTAACGCCGTTAGATATGCAGATTGAAGTGGTTATTCTGCAGGGTTAATCTGCAGATATGCAGCGACTGAATTGGAATGATTTACGCTATCTTTTAGCGGTTGAGCGTGGAGGAACCCTCAGTGGTGCGGCTCGTCTTATTGGTGCCGATGAAACCACGGTTTCGCGCCGGCTGAAGGTTTTGCGTGAGCTGACGGGCGATGAGCTCTACTGGCGTCAACGCGATGGAACGCTGATCCTGACCGATATTGGTTCCCAGGTCGCTCGTCATGCTGCGCAGATGGAGGCACAAGTCGATCACGTGTCCGAGTTGCTAGGGCGGGATCAGCAGCAGCTCAGCGGAACAGTGCGGCTAACTTCGGTGCCTTGGCTTATCAATCGGTGTCTGGCCAATCAGGTTGGCACGTTGCTGCAACAGTATCCAGCGCTGACATTGGAGCTCAATCCGGATAGCAGAGATCTGGATCTCAATCTGCGCGAGGCTGACATTGCTCTCCGTCTTTCGCGGCCCAGGGCAGGCGGAACGGAGACGCTGGCTCGGCGCATCGGTGAATTGCCGTTCGGAGTTTACGCATCGCGATCATCTTCGTCCAAGGCTGAGGATACCTTGCCTTGGATTGGATATGACGAGATGACATCGCATCTACCGCAAGCGCAGTGGATTGCTAAGATGGCACGACAGCCGGGCCAGAGGCTTGCTGGCTTGAAGGTGATGGATGTCGAGACAGCCTTGGAGGCAGCCATTGCAGGTGTGGGGCGCACATTGTTGCCCATTCCGATTGCGCAAGCAACGCGAAGTCTGACCTCGCTTAGCGGTGATGGGCCCGTGCTTAGTCGTGAGATCTGGCTTTTGACGCATCGCAGCCAAAATGAATGGCGACGCACCAAGGTTGTCGTCAGTTGGATCGAGGATTTAATGCACCTCTTGCTGGGTGATCGCTGAACGGATGCCGTTCAGCTTGACCGGACTGCTCTTCGTATCAAACAATCGGGCGCCAGATGGTTGAGCCGTAGATAGGAATGTTATGATGCCGACACTAGCTTCTGAGTATCTCTTTACCATTCGCGTAACCGTTGACGCATTGCATGATGTCGGTGCCGTACCGCTTGGAACGCGTCATCTCGACATGCTTGGTGCCGGAACTTTTGAGGGGCCAAAGTTGAAGGGCGAGGTGCTTCCAGGTGGTATCGACCAGAAGATATTTCGCACAGATGGCGCGATGAATCCGAATGTCAGAATGGTTCTCAAGACCGATGACGATGCACTCATCTATATGCATTACACCGGCGTGCGTTACGGAACGCCAGAAGTGATGGATCGTATCGCGCGCGGGGATACGGTCGACCCGTCCGAGTACTACCTGCGCAATACACCATACTTCGAGACTTCATCCGAAAAGTATGACTGGCTTAACCGGATCGTGTCTGTCGGAGTGGGGCGGCGCATGCCCGATCACGCCGCCTATGATGTTTTTCAGATTCTGTGAGATCCTCCAGCAGAGGTGATGAAGCCAGGGCTAATCAGACCAGAGCTACTCCAGGGCGTCCCACGGGGTGCCAACGCGGTCGAATGAGACAAAGTCGGATAGTTGGCCGCGGCCGGTTGGTCCGAAGTTGCCCATAGGATAGCCAACTGGAAGGATTGCGTAGGAAAGAACGCCCGGCGGCAACTCAAGCGCTTTGTCTGCCTCTTCGGCGAAGAACATGTGCCGGGTTGTCAGGCAGGCGCCCAGGCCCAGCGCGCGCGCAGCCAGCAGCATGTTCTGCACGGCCGGATAAATCGAAGCACCAGACATGCGGCTTGGCTTTGCCTCGCCATGCTTGATGCAAGCGACAATCCAAACAGGAGCCTCATGATAGTGGTCGGTGAGGTATTCGACGGCACTGTGCTGGCGACTGTACTTGTCAGAAGTTGAGCCTGGTGGAGCCGCGCTATTCGCATAGCCAGGTCCGATGATTTCGTCGTAGGCCTTCTTGTACCAAACCTGCACGGCCTGCTTAATCGCAACATCTTTGACCACAACGAAATGCCAGGATTGATGGTTGCCGCCATTTGGTGCACGGATGCCGGCATCCAGGATCTTGACGACGAGCTCATCCGGAATCGGGTCCGGTTTCAGACGCCGCATGGCCCGCGTTGTTGTCATGATGTCAAAGACGTCGAGCGAACTCAGGTCGATTGCCGTTTTTTCCATTAAGCTTGGTCCAGATTGTCCAGGTTGCTGTATCGTATGTCCGGTACGCTAAACATGTCGACCCTTCGGTCATACGTTATCACTCTGGCGACTATAATTGGGTCAGTGGGGCAGCCGTTTGGCAGCTGCGCCCTCTTATCATAATCCTGCCGCCCGGCTTCGGTAGTCACAACACATCGCTGAAGGTGGCTGCAAATGGCCGTTTTAGACGCGATTGCGGGTATGATCAGGCGCGAACTCTTGGGGGAGGCGAGTATGGGTCAGGTGTGGCAGAGGGTTGGCGAACTCTCGATGTCTCGCTTGCTGCATAGTGTACGGTCACTGATTGTTTCCTTCGGTATGGCAGGCGCATTGCTGGCGTTTCATTCGATGGGCGGCGGCCATCCGGCATATGGCCAATGGACACCAACCAAACCGATCACCTTCATTGTCATGGCTGGTCGCGGTGGTGGTGCCGACAAAGCGGTTCGCTTTCTGGCAAAGACCATGAAAGATCGTGAGCTGGTAGATGTTGAAATAAACCCAGTCAACATCACTGGTGGTTCTGGCGCCAAGGCCATGACGGAACTGAAGCGTCGTGCTGGTGATGATCACGCAATCATGTTTACCTTGAACAGCTTCTACACAACCCCTATCCGCCAACCGGAGCTTGCGATCGACATCGGGACGTTCACGCCAATTGCGCGGATGGCCGAAGACACATTCGTGCTCTGGGTCAGCCAAAAGCGGACCGACATCAATAACCTCAAAGATTTTGTCAAAGCTGCTGGCGAAAAAGGCAAGCAGTGGGTCATGGCCGGCACCGGTACCGGCTCAGAAGACAACCTGCTGACGGATTTTTTGAACTCGACCTACGGATTGAATATCACTTACAGGCCTCTGCGCGGCGGTGGCGCAGTGGCCAAGCAGTTGGTCGAAAGTAGAGCAGACTCGACAGTCAATAACCCATCGGAGCAGATGAAATATTTCGAACAGGGTCTGACCAAGCCGATAGCCGCCTTTACTCCGCGTCGCCTTCCCATGTTTAAGCGCACCCCGACGCTGAGAGAAACCGGCATGGATTTCCATTACTTCATGCAGCGATCAGTGGTCGGGGCACCCGGTATGAGCCCCAATGCCATTGCCTACTATCAGGCTCTGTTTCGCAAAGTGTTTCAATCTGAGGAGTGGCAGGGCTATCGCCAGAAAAACAGCCTGCAGGGCGAGTTTCTGACTGGCAATGGGTTGCGTAAGTACTGGTTGCGCCAGCGCGAGAAGCATGCGCGATGGCAAATGGCGATCGATATTTTAAAGCCACAGTAGGTGGCTTGGCGCCGCTTGGCCGTGGCGCCATGAGTATCGATTACTGACCGTCAGATGCTGCCGTTGCGCGGCGTCTTTCGAGGTAGGGTGTCAGCCAGTCACCTGCCATGATCGAGCCGATCGGTTCGATCGTGTCTACAACTTCTGCAAGTCCAAACTTATCAATCTGGCGGCGAACGTTCGCTGCGTCCTTGTAGGCTGATGGGAGCTCAGAAAGATCATGAACGCCGCACCAGAAGCGGACATCGAGCCCGTCTGTCTCGCGCTTGATCACCTCGGCAGGATCGTGTTCACCCAGTCGCCGGACATGAGCTTTGCGGCCCCAGTTGCGCCCGGCACCGTGAGGTGAAAAGCCCAGGCCAGTATCGGCATCCTTGCCGCGCGCAATGAGAATTGGTTCTGACATATTCAGCGGGATAAGCGTTAGCCCGTTGCTGTCGTCGGCAAAGCCGGACCAGGCAGGGGTCGCTCCCTTGCCGTGATAGAACAAACCGTCATCGCGCCGGAAAACGAAATTGTGCTCATTCCAGAAGCGGTCCTTTAAGTTTACACCAAGTCCATCTCGAACCAATTCGTGGACGGCCTCGTGATTACCTTTGGTCCAGGTTCGAATGATCTGCAGGGCGGCCCAATAGTCTTCGCCTTCCTTGGTATCCGCTGGGATCCAAGCATTTTGCTTCAGGGTGTCTGGCGACAAACGGTGACGAAAGCGTTCGGCAACCTGCATACCGCGCTTGTAGAGCATGGCGCCAGGCTTTCGAGAGCCATGATGGGTCACCAATGCGATGTCACCTGTGGAGGCTACACGGCCAACATAAAAGAAATGGTTGCCGTCACCCTGAGTGCCAAAGTGATCATGGCCTGCATCTTCGAGGCCTTCCAGGAACGGGTTGTCGGCGAACTCCGACAGAACCGCAGGCGCAGCCAATCGTTGATCCCGGCGACCGCCACCACCGAAATGCGAGCGCTCCATCCCTAAGTCCATGGTCTTGACGGGATCGACATCGCCCAAGACCGAGACCATAACTGAGCAACAAATGTCTGCGGAATGGAAGCCTGGATGGATTGCATTCGCTGCGGCGACAACACCTCCGACGGGAATAGTCCCCTTGGAGCCAGCCGGGCAGGCATCAGGCATGACAGCACCCGCTTTGATCGTCGGTGTCCGCAAGAGCTCACGCATGGTCGCGTCAACGGACTCGATGTTGGCGGCATCGTCTTCGTCAGCCGCCTCAATGTTCACATGATAAGCGAGCTCAGATGAAGGCCGCAGCGGTATCGTTGGCGGTGGAACAAAGTTGTCAACGGCTGCGCGAATAGCTGCTTCGCTGCCACCTGCCTCGGCTACAGCGTTGGCAGCGGGCAAGGCGTCTTTGAAGTAGGTTCCAGGCGGGTAGCCCCAGGCGATCAATTGTTTTCCCGTAATCATCATATGTCTCAGTCGCAATAGTGGGCGGGAAGGTTCAAATGCAGAGCAGGTCAAGCAGGCTTTTTGCGAACTATTCGTACCGGCGTGAGTGAGTTCGCCCAACCATAGGCGAACATCGTCATGAGGGCTGAAGCAGCAAACAGATAGGCACCTGGTAGGACATTCGCTTCCGTGTAACCGGAAGAGTTCATGTAAAAAATGATCAGCGCCAGCACCATGACATCGGTCATCGAATAGCGACCCAGCCATTCCATCGTCGACATCGATTTCTCACGGAATTCTGGTGAGATGTCCGGTGAAGTGACCAGGGTCAATAGATAGAACAGCTTCATAAAAGGAAACACGATCGAAAAGATAAACAGCACGCCACAGAGGAAAAATTCCTGGTTCTTATAGAGTGCGTAGATGACTGTCGCGATCGAATGCTCGTTCGTCCAAACGTAGATTGTCGTGAACTTTATCACCGGCAATGTAATGCCGAGCGCAAAACAAACGGTCGCGACAATGATCAGGAAGCTCAAGATGACGTTGCGAAACGTCGAGACCTGCAGCTCGGTGTTACCGTCATCAATGTTCGGCGGAACCGTGGAAACCTGCGTTGTCAGTGTTTGCGTTTCTCCCCTTAGCCAAGCGTAGGCCAGGATCATGAGCAACACGGCTGCCGTGAAGAAGTATACACCGGTCAGGCTGGCGGCGTCATAGAGGCCCTGGCTTTTGATGAAGAAGATCATCAGCGCCATAACCAAGACATCATGCATCGACCATTTGCCGAGCCACTCCAGTGCCCGCAGACGCAAACTCTGTCGCTTGATCTCGCGTGACGGCAAGGTCGAAACCAACACAAGATAGAAGAGCTTGAGGATTGGCAGAACTATTGAAAAAATTAAGACGGTCAATCCGAGAAATAATTGGTTCTCTTGCAGCAATACCGTCACCGTTGTGATCAGTGAATGCTCGGTGCTCCAGAATACCATCTTGGTAAGCTTGATAATCGGCAGCGATATTCCAAGTGCCAAACACACGCATGCAGCGATGATGGCCAGGCTGAGCAAGAACCGTCTGCCACCCAGCCTTACGCTCCGATTTGTGTTTTCTCCGCCGGTCAGTTCCATACCTTATACATTATGCCACCATTAGGGGCAGACGTAGGGCCGTGGGCGCCATTTTATAAAAGACGATTACAATTTAATTCTGCCTCAGCGCCCGATTGCGCATATTGAAGCGAGGGCAACCAGACGAATCTAATGCTTTGGCGAAGCCGCTAGCTCAGCCAAACAACTGGAAGACAGAGAATTTGGGTTAATCGCCTTGTTTCGATCGTCTAGGCGACGGCGGTGCTTCCAGCCAGGCCCTTGTCCTGCAACAATTGCTGTAGTTCGCCCTGTTGATACATCTCACGAATGATGTCGCAACCGCCTACAAACTCGCCTTTGACATAGAGTTGCGGAATGGTCGGCCAGTTCGTGAAGTTCTTCACGCCTTCGCGAATACTCATATCTTCCAGGACGTTGATATCCTTGTACTCGACGCCGGTGAGAGACAGGATCTGGGCCACCTGGGCCGAAAATCCACACTGTGGCATCTTTGCATTGCCCTTCATGAACAATACAACATCGTTTGAATTCACAGTCTCGCGAATCCAATCCTGGACATTTTGATCGTCGCTCATCTTGGAAGTCCTTTGGCGCTATTGTCTCAACTGTTGGGTCGAAGATGTGCTGTGGTGCAGCTCGTGTCAATCTTTCGCGGCGGTTGTTAGGGCTAGGGCATGCAATCCGTCGCCCATCCGACCGCCTAGGGCCTGGTAGACAAGCTGATGTTGCTGAACGCGGCTCTTGCCTTTGAATGCGCTGGAGACGACGTGGGCTGAATAATGGTCGCCATCGCCGGCGAGGTCTTTGATGGTGACCTCGGCATCCGGCATTGATTCCTTAATCAGTTTCTCGATTTCGCCCGCTTCCATCGGCATGGGATAACCCTTGGGATATGTTCGTTACAGTTTCAACGTGGCGTGAGGATACCCGGATTTCAACTCTTTTCCGATCCAGAGGATGCTCGTTTTGCCCGTCTTTGTGCGTTTTACTGAACGAGAAACTAGAGGTTTCGGTCCACTCTCGCGACCGACTCAGTTTGATTTAATCAGTTCACAGTTCACATGCCGTGTTATAAATTCTCCAACGGTTTGATTCTTGCCCTCGCGGCCGCATTTTATGTTCATGCCGTCATTGTTGGCTTGCCACTGAGCCAGATCGCCCAGCATACAGCTATTGCCCTTGGATTTCTCCTGGTGCTGGCTGTTATCGGAGGCAGTCTTGGGTCGGTGCAGGCGCGGTCAAGTTGTTGAGTGCCGGCGTGCTATGCTTCGGCTTTACGTTGGGGACGACGATCGTCATCCTCGCTTGCTTCAGTAGTGGGCTCGACGCGGTGGCTTGGTCGTCAGTCAAGCAAGATCGCAATTTGCACGTGCCTATACTGCCTTTCGCTATCGGCTGATCTAGGTGCCATCCATGTAGTTCGGCAGCCAGCCTTCATGGTTCGCGCTTAGATCTGCAAGAGCGAGGCCGGGTTCATCTGAGATCCTAATGTCAGTGCCGCCAGTCTGCCCAATCTTCCGACACGCAAGGCCGGCATCGCGTGCCAGCGCTGCTACACTGTCGACGTTGTCAGATCTGACTTCAATAACATAACGACCTTGATCTTCGCCGAACCAGATGGCGTGCATTGGCAAGTCACTTGTTGGCTGATCAAGAGTTGCACCGATTGCGCCTGCCAAACACATCTCAGCGACAGCGATGAGCAAGCCACCGTCACTAATGTCATGTACCGCTGATACCAACTTCGAGCGAATGAGATGGCGAATAATCGTGCCCGCAGCGATTTCTGCATCGAGGTCGACAGGCGGAGGCGCGCCCTGGAGCTCACCGGCAATAATCTGCTGGTACAGAGTCTGACCGAGGTGGCCGGCTTCGGCTCCTAATAAAAGAAGCGTATTGCCTTCGCCCTTCAAAGCCAGATCAGCGATCAGTGAGAGATCTGGAACCAGGCCGACACCGCCAATGGCAGGTGTCGGCGGAATGGCAATTCCGTTGGTTTCGTTATAGAGCGAGACGTTGCCTGCCACGACCGGGTAACCGAGCTTCTCACAGGCTTCGGACATACCTTGAATGCTTTCGACGAACTGGCCCATAATCTCAGGGCGCTCGGGATTGCCGTAGTTCAGATTGTCTGTGATAGCGAGTGGATCGGCGCCGACGGCAGTGATGTTGCGCCAGCTTTCTACAACAGCTTGTTTGGTTCCCATTGCTGGGTCGGCGTAGACATAGCGCGGTGTCACATCACAACTGACGGCGACACCCTTGTTGGTGCCGTGTATTCGGACAACTGCTGCATCGCCACCTGGGCGTTGGATGGTGTCGCCCATGACCATGTGGTCATACTGCTCCCAGATCCACCGTCGTGAACAGCATTGTGGGTGGCTCATAATCTCTCGGAGACAATCCATAACCGGCTTGCCGGATACGATTTCGCTGGCGGCAATGACATCCCGCTTTTCACCAGCCGTCCAGGGGCGTTCGTACAACGGCGCCGAGTCAGCCAACATTGAAACGGGAATATCGGCCTCGATCTGACCGTTGTGGCGAACGACCATCTGACCGGAGTCATTGGTCTGGCCGACGATGGCGAAGTCGAGTCCCCATTTGGTGAAGATTGTCTCGGCGTACGCTTCTGATCCCGGCTTCAAAACCATGAGCATTCGCTCCTGGCTTTCCGACAACATCATCTCGTAGGCGGTCATCGCGGTCTCGCGCTGCGGGACCTTGTCGAGGTCGAGCTCGATGCCAACGCCACCCTTGTCAGCCATTTCTGAGGTTGATGAGGTGAGGCCGGCGGCTCCCATGTCCTGGATCGCAATGATGGCGTCGCTGGCCATCAATTCCAGGCAGGCTTCGATGAGCAGCTTTTCGGTGAATGGATCGCCGACTTGCACCGTGGGGCGTTTCTCAGCGCTCTCGTCGTCGAACTCCGCTGACGCCATCGTTGCGCCGTGGATGCCGTCACGGCCAGTTTTCGAACCCACATAAACAACGGGCAAACCCACGCCCTTTGCGGCGGAGTAGAACACTTTATCGGTCTTGGCCAATCCAACGCACATGGCATTGACGAGAATATTGTTGTTATAGGCTGCATCAAAGTTGGTCTCTCCGCCAACTGTTGGAACGCCCACGCAATTGCCGTATCCGCCGATACCAGCGACGACGCCTGATACGAGATGCCGGGTCTTGGGATGAGATGGATCACCGAAGCGGAGCGCATTTAGATTTGCGATCGGCCTTGCGCCCATCGTGAAGACATCGCGCATAATGCCGCCGACGCCGGTTGCGGCGCCCTGGTAAGGCTCGATGTAACT
>JBCDBQ010000256.1:0-9447 GCA_039183375.1 Pseudomonadota bacterium | reverse complement strand
GACTGTGTAAAGTCTTCCTGTCCTGGCATCACTTTGTCCTGCCCCCAGGTGGCGTAGTCCTTGTATTTGCCTTCCAGATACGGGCCTGCCATTTCGAGCGCGGTTGCCCGATCCTTGGCGCAATAGACTTCCTTGACGATTGGCAACTCGGCGGGGAAGCCTTTACCCGTCGCTTTGAGTTCATCTTTGTAGACACCCATTTGGCGGCGGATCGTATCGATTGCTGCATGGGGATTAATGAACCAGGAGTCGCCGAGACGGGCAGCGCGTTTGATTGCCGGGTCATTGTTGGCTGCAATCCAGATTGGCGGGCGAGGCGTCTGGACCGGTCGGATATTCATCCTGACATTCTCTAGGGTGCACTCGGGGCTGTCATAGCTGACACTGTCCTCAGTCCAGAGGCGTTGCACCAGGTCGAGGTAGTCTTCGAACTTTTTGACCCGCTCTCCCTTGCGCACGCCAAATGCCTCGAACTCGACATCGCGATAACCGAGGCCAACACCGAAGATAAAGTTTCCGCGGCAGATGATGTCGAGGGTCGCTATGGTTTCAGCCGTGTAGACAGGGTTGTGGAGATTGAGCAGCAGTATTCCGAGGCCCAACTGCATGTCGCCAGCTTCGGCGGCCATACGTGCAAGGAACGGCACGATCTGCAGTTGCTGGTTGTTGCCTTCGTTCAGATAGTGCTGTCCGAACATGACGCTGTCCCAACCACGATCTCTGGCTGTGTGCAGCATTTTGATCTGGTCATCGAGGCGACTGACCATGTCGGCGTCGAGCCTCTGCTGATTGGTTATGAAGATCCCTACTTTCATGGTCCGCATACTCCCCATTCCGATCGTTTAATTTTCCATCACCCTATGCGCCAAGTCGGGATCTTCAAAGTGATGGTTCAGGTGTTGAGAACTTCGCACCAGCATCAAAGGGAGATGCGATAATCGGCTTTTGAAGAAACTTTGAGACTCACTGAATCAAGTCTTAACGCCCTAAAAAGCCCATAAGATCGAGGCTTTTGGCGACGACCCTGAGCCCGGTGCCAATAGAATAAAATTTTACGCAAAGTTGCTTCGAGGTTTTAGGAGGCCTGCAAGGTCCATTTTCTACGTTGCAGGCTGGTCCACCGCTGCGTGGAATGTACAGAACTTAGGGCATGTCTGGAAATGGCGAATATTACTGGTACCGATAACAACGATAAGCTTACCGGAACGCGTGGCACAGACCAAATCCAAGGTGAGGGCGGCAACGATCAAATAAACGGTGGCAACGGTAGCGATACCATTCGTGGCGGCGGCGGTAACGACCAGCTGTTCGGCAACAATGGCCATGATGTCATTTCTGGCGGCGATGCCATTATAGGCAAGGTTGCGCTCGACACGTTGAAGGTCGGCGAGGACTACGATGGCAAAGTTACGTTCCTGAGTGAGTCAGCGGGCTATAAGAATATTCTTGGCGTCTATAAAATTGCCGACGACGGCACGATATATGACGTCGAGGTTCTGTTTGAAAATGCCTCACTCCGCGGTTCCGGCGGTGACTTGATCGGCGGCGAAAGTTCAGTTGGTTTCGATTTTGACGCCGGCGACGAGCTTGGTTTCTTTATCGTTGCCAATGGTTATTCGCAACGGGGCGTTCCCGCGTTGCTCGATCAGGACGGCGCGAACTTCAAGATGATTGATGCTGACGGCAACATTGCCAACGCAAATGGCGACGGTCCTGTGCGTTTGGTTTATGTCTCAGACAATGGCGAAGAAACTGCGATCAGTTCAGACAATGGCCGCAACCTGTTCCATAGCCGCCAGAACCTCAATCAGGATGGCCTCAATCACGTTGTTGCTGAAGTGAACACGGCCGATGGCACGCTCAAGATCGGCTTTGAGGACCTGTGGAATGGCGGCGACAACGATTTCGACGACTCCGTTTTCCTGGTTCAGGTCGGCCAGACAAACTCACGCCTGATCGATCGTGGCGACTCGGGCTCAGGAAACGATGATGGTGCCGACTTCATCAGCGGCGGAAATGGTAACGACCAGCTTATGGGAATGGCCAACAACGATATCGTTGAAGGCGGTAGTGGCCATGACAAGTTGTGGGGCAACTCCGGTAACGATGCGCTCGATGGCGGGACCGGTAATGACCAGCTGCGCGGTGGCAAGGGTGATGACCTCATTCTCGGCAAGGATGGTAATGACACCATTCTTGGTAACAGCGGTGACGACCGCATCTCCGGCGGCAATGGCAACGATAATATCAAAGGCGAGTCAGGCGACGATCTGATTAGCGATGACGCGGGCAACGATGTTGTTGACGGTGGATCTGGCAACGATGAAGTCATTGCTGGTCAGGGTGGCAGAGATACATACATAGGCGGTTCTGGTCAGGACATTCTTGACTACAGCCAGTCTGGGGCAAACGGTCTGACAATTGATCTGTCGAAAGGCACCGTCCAAGGCAGTGGCCAGAGTGACAGCATCAACAGCTTTGAAACCGTTATTGCTTCCAACGGCGATGATAGTATCAAGGGCTCAAAGAACGACGACACGATTGAAGGCCGGGACGGCAATGACGTCATTCGCGGTTACAAGGGTGCCGATGAGTTGACGGGTGGCACAGGCGAAGACACCTATAAGTGGGAACGCAAAGACCTCGACGCTGTCGATACTATTACCGACTTCAACAGTGAAGACGATGTTCTTGACTTCTCTGCTCTCATCAAAGCGACGAAGTACGATGATGTGTCCGAAGTTGTTCGCCTTGAGCAGACAGCTGCTGGCGCCCGCGTTTCGGTTTACAGCGGTTCGCAGTTGGGATGGCAAGATGTCGTCGTCCTGGCCGATAGCGATCTTGATCTGCAGACGTTGCAGGATGATGGTGCTCTGATCGTCTAGGATGCACGAGCGCCTTGGAGCCGCTTCAACGCAAATAAGCTACTATTTGAACTACGCCGCGGATCTGTGAAGACCGCGGCGTTTTTGCATAACGGTTGCGCACAGATAGTACAATGAATTCGGCCTATGTGCCTATTGATCGTGCACCTTGCTCGACAACGCGCCATGCATGCCTTAGTTGAAGAGAGAATCCAGTAGCTCTTCATGCTGTCTAAACGCAGCTAGTTCTGAAAGTTCGCCTTCATGCCAACGGACAACAAAGTCGATCCGCGTTATGCGGTGGTTGCCGGTGCTTGCTTGACGCAGTTCATGATTGTCGGACTGATGTTTGCCTATTCGATATTCTTCAAGACATTTGAGGATGAATTCGGGTGGTCACGCACGGTGCTGTCGGCCGCCATGTCGGTTGCGTTTCTTGTCATGGGTATCATGGCAGGCGTTATGGGGCACCTCGGTGACCGGTTGGGGCCACGGGTAGTCTTGGCAATAACTGGTGTTGCCTACGGTACAGGTTTCGCTCTGATTTCGCAGATTAACGAGCCTTGGCAGCTGTTTTCGATTTTCGCAGTATTTATTGGTGTTGGTCTCAGCACGCATGATGTTGTGACACTCTCTACCGTCGCGCGTTGCTTTGATAAGCGACGTGGAATGATGACTGGGTTTGTGAAAACCGGTACTGCAGCGGGTCAGATGGCTCTACCAGTGCTGGCGGCGTTTCTCATTGCATCATTTGGTTGGCGGTCGGCTGCGTGGACGCTCGGTATTGGCGCTGCGTTTAGTCTTCTGGTTGCGGCATTTCTCGTCGGTCTTCCTGTCAAACCTGCCGGGTCGAGCGCCGGTGCTTCGGGCCCCAGTACAGGTCTTGCAGCAGCATTGAAGTCGAGAGTTTTCTGGACGCTCTGCGCTATTCAGTTCTTGTTCTTCCCATCCCTAACGACCATTCCGCTGCATCTGCCGGTATTTGGAATGGATCTTGGGATGAGCACGGCACGGGCGGCGACCCTCTTATCGGTGATCGCTGGTGGCAGTGTGCTTGGACGCCTCGCTATCGGGACTTTCTCTGATCAGATCGGCGGCCGGAGAGGCTTTATGCTGTGCTTGCTGCCGCTGATCGGCGGGCTGCTTGCCTTCTCCGTGATTGACACGCGGACTGCGCTTTTTGCAGCTGCACTTTTTTATGGATTTGGTCACGGAGGCCTGTTCACAATTGTGGCACCAACTGTGGCCGAGTATTTTGGCACCCGATCCGTTGGAGCCATTTTTGGTGCGATCGTATTCTTTGGGACTGTCGGTGGAGCGCTTGGTCCCATTCTGGCAGGGCGCATATTTGATGTCACCGGAAGTTATGTCATCGCTTTTCTGACACTGGCTTCTATGGCGACATTGGCATTACTTCTTGTTCTGTCATTGCCGCGCATGGCCAAGGACCGTGCCACTGCGAGCGCTGCTGCATCGTAAAAGCTGCACCACGTTTGTCCGTCCTGCGAAGAGAGCGACGATCAGGATGGGATCGTATGCATGGTTGTGCCGAACAGGTTTTGGCCACTGTCGGTTTGTTGCGGAGAGCCGTCACCCGTTTCATTCAGCATCTCAGTGAAAGCGGCAAAGAGCCTGTGCATCTGATCGCGCTTGTATGGGAACAGGTCGGGTGGATCCATGTCATGTACAATGAGTGCATTGTCAGCCTCGAACACGACGAGCTTGCCGTCGCGGCTCTCTGCGCAATCAATTCCGAAATACTCCAAGCCTAAGCGCTTTGGTAGATCCATGAGAGCCTGTTCATGGCGCGCACGGAAGCCTTTGTCGAAGTTCACCATGAAGTCGCGTTCTTCCATGCGCTTCTCATGGGATAGGTGCATGTCCGCATTCAAGTACCAGATCTTCCATTGCTCGGAGATGGCCATATGGCAGGGGAATGGCTCGCCATTGACAAAGATGACGCGATACTTGCGGAATTGTTTGTCATCGCTGCGGTAGTCAATAAATGAAGAGATGAAGAATGCTTCGTCTGAGCAACGCGCCAGATAGGATGTGATGTCTTCGAATGATGACAGTAGCTCCAGGTCGCGTCCGGCATGTGAACCGACAGGGCGGATAATGAATGGCGTGCCCAGTTCGGCAAAGGGTGCCAAAGACCAAGTGCCGGTCTCTCCGTGTTCGACCAAATCAGATCTTGGGACACGGAACGTCTCGGGTAGGCAAAGACCCGGAACGTCCTCTGTTGTTTTGACCAATTCATCTCGCTCAAGCTGCATGATCCTCTCTGGTGCATTCAGCACCGGACGATCGAGGTCGACGAGGCAATCGTTGATGTAATCAAGATGCTTGCGATTTTCATCGCAATCACCAGGGGCTGCAACAAAGCAGACGTCATGTTTGGGAAGCTGATCCGGCAGTTCGAACTCATCACTTAGAAACACGGTCCGCTGACGGACGGACGAGTTCGCGACCAGGAAGTCGATGGGTGTGTTGCCGCCCATATGTATGGGAGCCGCAAGGACAAGGAGGTCCAGATTGGGGTCATTGTCACTGTAGGTTTCATAGATCTGGCATTGCTGTAGCGCCAGTGATTGATATTGGAGCCCACGCTCCAGATTGCCCCTCAACTGTTCAATCGTTGAAAGATCCATTAGTGCGGCGCCTCTGGCAGGACCATTGTTAGCTGCTGTTTCGAGTTCCGCGATCACAGGTGAAAGGTCGAGATTTTGCATGACGGCCCGGGTTAAGGCCGCCACTCCGATGCGCTTCTCGATGCGATATGATGACTGTGGTTTGGCTGAAGCACTCATGTTGCTCCCCCTCCGTGGCCGGTTTGGGAGCAGACGATAATGCCTTGAGCTGTTGTGTACCTTGCACCAGAGCGCGCATTTCGCTCCCTTGATACCGCTGTCTAGCGCGCTACATTGCCAGACACTTCCAAACAACGTCTGTTGTGCTGATACACCTAATGCAGCTGTTGTGCAGTCATTCGATCCAAGCCTAGCCTAGCCTAGCTCTCGCGGAACACGCGCTGGAACTGATCGGTCAGCGGCTTCATCAGGTATGACAACACACTGCGATCATGCGTCTTGAGGAATGCTTCGACAGGCATGCCGGGGATCAGTCGTACGTCACCGAGGCGCGCACGCTCATCCTTGGGTATTTCAACCCGGGCGATGTAATGTGGATCGCCGGTCTGTGTGTCCTGAACGGCGTCTGGCGACACGAGAACCACTCGGCCGTTCAGTTCCGGTGTCGTTCTCTGGTTCAGGGCAGACAATCGCAGTAGTGCAGACTGATCCATACGTACTTGATCGATGTCGTGCGGAGCAATCTTGACCTCGATGACGAACTGCTTGTTCTGTGGGACGATCTCCATGATCGTCTCGCCGGAACCGATGACACCTCCCACGGTGTGGACGCGTGACTGGGTTACAATCCCACTTTCTGGCGCGCGTATTTCAAATCGCTGAAGCTTGACTTTGGCTGCGAGCTGGCGTTCGCGCAGCTCCCCGACTTTCAAGTCAACCTCCCGCAATTCCTGACCGACCGTGCTTGCGAGGTCTTGATCGACCTGCAAGATCTGAAGTTCGGTCTCGGCTAGTTTGGCCTTGGCTCGGGCGACCATGGTGATGAAGTTGCCGCTCTCGCCTTCGAGCTGCGTATGCTGGCGCTCAAGCACTGTCAGGCGGTTGATCGCCATCAAGCCTTTTTTGTGGAGATGTCGGACGCCCTTCAACTCCTTCTGCAAGAGTTGGAGCTCATTGGCTTTTGCCTCTGCCTGGATCTTGAGGCCATCAATCGAGTTCAGGATCTGTTGTTTGCGGCGCTTGAGCTGTTCCTTGCGACCAATGCGTGAACGACGTCGCAGCTCGAACAGTTTTCTTTCGCTCTTGACTGCTTTGACAATGTCCGGGTTAAGGCGCCAGCCCGTAAAAAGCGTTGGAAGATTGACCGAGTTGCGGCCATCGCGTTCGGCGATGAGGCGGGCGCGTTGAGCGATCAGCTCATTCAACTGCTTGGATACAATGTCGAGATTGGCTTTGGGAAATGTCGCATCCAGGCGTACGAGGATCTGACCGGCCGAGACTGTGTCGCCGTTTCGTGCCAGTATTTCACCGACGATGCCGCCGCCAGGATGCTGCACTTTCTTGCGGCTTGTTTCCACCACAACTTGTCCCTGTGCGATGACCGCGCCAGAAATTTCAGCGTTGTAAGCCCATCCACCGACTGCGAGTGCAAGCAGGATTGCCGTGATGTTGCCGGTGCGCTGCAGGCGTCGAATCGAACGCCTTGCGTCGTCGATGTCGATTGATTGTGTCATGCCTGCAGCGCGGTTGGTGCCGCCTCCCCATTATCCCGAGATTGCCCTGTCTGATTGGTTTTTGGTTTTTGGAACTTTGCGATGACTGATTTCTTGTCACCGCTGGCAACAATCTGTCCCTGGTGGACCGTGATCAACGTGTCGACGCCCGCGAGTGCTGAGCGGCGATGAGCGACGACGACAACAACACTGCCACGCTCTCTGATTTTGATAATCGCTTCTCCGAGAGCTTTGTCGCCTTCGGAGTCGAGGTTCGAGTTTGGCTCGTCCAGGACGATCAAAAACGGATTGCCGTAGAATGCCCGGGCAAGTGCGATCCGCTGACGTTGGCCGACGGATAAAAGGGATCCCTGCTCACCAACCTCGGTTTCGTAGCCCTTCGGGAACGAGGTTATGAGGCCATGCACGCCGGCCATGCTCGCGGCCTCGAGGATGTCTGCCGGCCGCGCGGATGGGTCGAAACGCGAGATATTGTCGGCGATCGTTCCTTCGATTAGCTCAACATTCTGCGGCAAGTAGCCGATGTGGCGGCCGAGCTCTTCAGGAGCCCATTGATCGATCGATGCTCCGTCCAAGGTGACTTGACCGCGAACCGGCTTCCAGGCCCCAATGAGCAGGCGGACGATACTGGATTTACCGGCACCACTTGGTCCGACGAGGCCCAACCCTTGTCCGGCCTGGAGCCTGAAAGAGATGTTTTTGACGAGCAGTTCCGTTCCACCAGGGGCCACGGCGCTGACGTCTTTCATCTCCAGATGCTTCTGCGGTTTGGGCAGAGCCATATAGCTTTCCGCGTGATCAGATTCTTTCAGAACCACGTTCAGGCGGCGCCAGCTTTGTCGAGCGGCCACAAAATTTCGCCATTGCCCAATCGCCTGATCGAGAGGTGCCAAGGCCCTGTTGGCCAGAATGGCGCTGGCGATAATGACACCCGCAGACGCCTCCTGGATGATGACCAGAAACGCGCCGACACCGAGGACAGCTGACTGCAGGAGCAGACGGAGCCCTTTTGCCGTTGAGCCAAAGCCACCCGAGACATCACTGATCTGGCTTTGTTGTGCGAGATAGACGCTGTCAGCCTTGTCCCACTTTTTCAGGACGCGTGGCAGCATACCCATAACTGATAGAGTTTCGACATTGCGCTTTGCTTCATTGAGTAGTTCGTTGCGCCGCATGGCTGCTGAAGAAGCACGCAGTGTCGGTCGTCGGCTCGCGATGTCCGTTGCAACGGTTAGAGCGACCAGCGCGAGTGCGCCTGCGACCGCTGTCCAACCCAGCCAGGGATGAAGGGCAAAGACGATTGCAAGATATACTGGCAACCAGGGCAAGTCGAACAGGACGACCGGGCCAGGGCTCGACAGAAAGCTGCGAATTGTGTCGAGTTCCTGCACCGGCTCCGGTTGCTGTTCTTTGAGGCGTCCGGATTGCTGCAGTCTGACCTGAGCTGTAAAGACCTTCGTCGCGATCGATCGCTGAAACAGATTGCCAATCCGCACAAGCAACCGATTGCGTACGATATCAAGGATGATCTGAACAGCGAACAAGGCGACAACAATAACGCCAAGCGCGACGAGCGTTGGTACGCTGCGGCTTGGAAGGACCCGATCATAAACCTCAAGCATGAAGAGCGCGCCGGTCAGCATGAGAATGTTGACGAGTGCGCTGAGTAATCCAGCACTTAGGAATGCGCTGCTGCAACCTGCAAGAAGTCCACCGGTCTCATATTCCGCCTTGTCCTGTTCTGCATTATACGAATTACGCAATGGCGCAGTCGCTTCTCTGCCTTCTCTTCTGGGCTTTTGACCTGACCGGGCCAGATGCTGAACCAGCCAGGCAGCACCCAGGAACATTCCCCAGAGTGGTAGTCGCAGAAGTGGCTCTACGGTCAATTGCCAGATGCTGTTACCAGCCCAATAACGGATTGCGCCGGAAATCGTTGCCAGGCTGACGGAATCTGATTGTGCCCAGACATCACCAATCGTGGTGGTTGAAGGTTGTTGTCCAGATGGTACGACCTGTGTCGCATCAACGAGGACGATCAGGCCACCTAATCCTAGCAGGCATGCAAAGGTCAATCGACCGAAGTGGTTGAGCTTACTGACCGGCTCCTTGCCTATAGAAGCAGAGGGGGACCCAGCGAATAGCGCACCGGCGATACACAGTGCAAACCACAGCGGTATCAAGGATGAGACGGACAGAAGACGTTGCCAGATTGGCTCATCCTGAACCTGGATCCAGCTTGCGGGCTGAGACGACGAT
>JBCDBQ010000255.1:0-9455 GCA_039183375.1 Pseudomonadota bacterium | reverse complement strand
TCCTGCGGCATCGTACCCGCGTTCTGCAAAAACCTTGCGTGCCGCTTCAAGAATGCGCGCCTCCGTCGCGGGGCGGTCCTTCACGTGGCCTGCGGTTTTCTGTCCGTGTTCGTCAACTTGCATGTGGACGACTGTTTACATTCTTTTCGCGCCGCAGTAAAGAAAACGAGTGTTTACATTGATCCGAGTCTTACGCGCCTTTGTCGACGGCCGGTCGATGAATGCCGGGTTAGAGGTGTCTATCGCCATGCCAATGCTGCGTCTCGCTGTGATCCTTGGCCTTTTGTCGGCGGTGGGACCCTTCGCCATCGACATGTATTTGCCGGCGATGCCCGCGATCGCGTCCGACCTGTTCGTCGATCCCGCAGCGGTGCAGGGCACACTGATTGCGTATTTCGTGGGCTTTGGACTGGCTCAGCTGGTCTATGGACCATGGTCTGATCAGGCGGGTCGCAAATTGCCGCTCTTTGTCGGCCTGGCTCTCTTTGCTGCTGCATCCGTTGGGTGTGCGCTTGCCCAGACAGTCGAAGGTTTGATGGCCTATCGGATGCTGCAAGGCCTCGGTGGCGCCGTTTTGTTGATTGTGCCACGCGCTGTCATCCGTGACCTATACACCGGGCCAGACGCCATGCGCCTGATGGCGCTGGTGATGCTCGTCGTATCCGTATCTCCAATGATCGCGCCCTTGGTGGGAAGCGGATTGATGGCTTTTGGTCCCTGGAGCCTGATCTTTTGGGCGCTCGCATTGGCTGCCGCCGCGAGCCTGGGCGTGACGGCGACCTTGCTGCCAGAGACGCTGGATCGACAAAACAGATCCCCGATCAACTTACGGCAGCTCTTGAAAGATGCGCTGTTCTTGCTGCGCGATCCCGTTTTCATGGGGCTGACACTCATCGGCGGTTTTGGATTTGGCAGCTTCATGGTGTTCATCGCCAGCGCATCGTTCGTCTATAGCGGCCAGTTTGGTCTAAGCCCCACGGGCTTCAGCCTTGCCTTCGCCGTCAATGCACTGGGGTTCTTTGCGGCCTCGCAACTGGCAGCCCCGCTGGGGGCGCGGCTCGGACCCGTTCCGGTGATCCGTTTTGCGGTAGCAGGTTTTGCCGCCGCGACCTTGATGCTCCTGGCGGCAACTGCGGCGGGTTGGGGAACGTTGCCCATCATCATCGCGGGTCTCTTTCTCGCCAATGCCTGCCTTGGTCTCGTCATTCCAACCACCATGGTCATGGCGCTTGATCCGCACGGGCAAATCGCAGGTTTGGCGTCATCGCTAGGCGGAACGCTCCAGATGCTCACAGGTGGTATGATGGTCGCCCTTTCGGGCCTGTTATTCGACGGCACCGCCTTGCCGATGATCGCGGCGATCGCCGCTTGTGCCGTGCTCACGTTCTGCGTTGCCTTGCCGACGCTTCGCTCTCTCACCAACGCCGTCACGCATGGACATTGAAACCCATCGACTGGAGACAATCATGGAGACATCTATTCCCCAAGCCACACCTGTTCCGCTGAAAGTCGGCATGCTTTGCTACCCTGGCATGACGATGCTCGATCTCACGGGCCCGCAAGCCGTTCTCGGTTCTCATTCCGAGACTTTTCTGATCTGGAAGTCCCTCGATCCCGTGAAAACGGATAGCGGCTTGTCGAGCAATCCGTCACATACATTTGCCGAGGTGCCGGGTCAGCTGGACGTCCTGTTCGTTCCCGGTGGCTACACAGCGACCGAGATGATGGGGGATGACGAGGTCATTGACTTTCTGGCGCAAGCAGGTGTGTCCGCCAAGTACGTGACGTCCGTATGTTCCGGTGCGCTCCTTTTGGGCATGGCCGGATTGCTCGACGGCTACCGGGCCGCAACCCATTGGGCGGTTTACGATGTCCTGGAGTCACTTGGCGTTCAGGCCGAACACGCCCGTGTTGTCCATGACAGGAACCGTATGACGGGCGGTGGCGTCACGGCCGGTATCGACTTTGGACTCACGCTTCTGGCGGAATTGCGCGGTGAGATGGTCGCGAAGATGACCCAACTGGCCATGGAGTACGACCCGGCGCCGCCCTTCGATACGGGAAGCCCCGAAAAGGCCGGGCCGGAACTCGTCGCGATGATCCAACAGGGCATGGGCGACGGTCTGAACAAGGCCGGGATCGAAACCGCGAAGCGTAAGCGTGGCATGAGCGCTCCTGTATGATCGGACTGAGACGCGCTGCACTTCTCGAAGCCTGGACATTGATCCTGCTCTTTGGCGCGGCAATGCCCCTGAAGTACTGGGCGGGCGTAGAGCCTGCAACCTCGATCATGGGGCCGATCCACGGGCTCGCGTTTATGGTCTTCTGTTGGATTGTCATCCGATCCTGGGCAGAAGGCATCATCAATGCGCTTGGGGCAGGGCGTTTGTTCGTTGGTGCGTTCATTCCGGGCGCAGGCTTCATCAACGAACGATGGCTGCGACGCCAGTCGGAGGACACGTAAGATGCTCTATGAACTGACCAAGGCGGCACATCTGGTGTCGCTCTTTGTTTGGATCGGCGGTATGGCCGTCGTCGGGTTGGCGCTGCGGTATCCGGTAGACGGGTTCCTGAGACCCCTGAAGGCCTACGATCGCGCGGTCACGACCCCCGCGATGATTGCGGCTCTCGCTTTTGGAATCCTTTTGGGCGTGCAGGGCGGATGGTTCACATCGGCCTGGCTCGGTGGGAAGATCCTCCTTGTCCTCGTTTTGTCAGGTTTGCACGGCGCGCTTGTCGGGCGCTTGCGAAAGGCAGCTTGGGAAAAGCCGGGCGAGGTTGAGCCTCAGGGCAAGATGTTCCTGCCCATTGGCCTTGCCGTTCTTACTCTCATCGTTCTGCTGGTGACGACAAAGCCGTGATGGATCGAAAGGGGAACTAGCCCATGCCATTTAGAAGCCTGAAGAAGCGACGCCGCATCCACGTGGTCGCCATCACGATGGTTTCCTTGGCGGGTGCGACCGCCTTGATCGGCTAAGCGCGCCAACTTGCTTGGTCCATCGCTTGGTTGAGCTTGCCCGGGGTTACCACTGCATCAGCCTCGGGCCTTTGGCCGTTCAGCAATCGGAATACATCTTCCAATTCAACGGTCCATGCCTCCAGATCCCCACCTGATCTGACAAAGAGCAGAGCCGTTTCAGTTTGGCTGGCCTCTCCGGGTGTGACCCCAACCTGTTCGGCGACCCATTCCTTCATCTCAACCAAATCCTGCAGAGTGATCAGGCCGTCACGCGCTCGCATTTCGGCCATCTCTCGCAATTCAGGAATGAAGTTCTGATAAAGGTCATCATGCGAGATGCCCGGCACCTGATCGAGGCGATAGATGTTAGGCGCTTCATGGCGCAGGACGGCCAGTAGACCCTTTTGGGAATAGGTGACCATCGTCGCCACGATCATTGCCATTGAATATGCCTGCCCGTTATCCGCACACCCCCGCGCAAACGTCCAAACATTCGTTGTGTCCGGCGGGTTCATCGCAAGGAAGGGGCAGAGGATTGCGCGGCCCTCACCTTCGGGTGGCTTCGGTGTCGTGACGTACCCAAAGGCAAGACCGCCTCCGATACTGGCAAGTCCAACGAGGAAGGCACGGCGGGATAAAAGTTTCATCGGCCTTTACTCACGCGGCTTCTTGAGCATTACGCACGGCGCGCAAAGCGGCGCGTTTGGGTAGTCTTTTCAGCATCTGCTGCATGAGCCACCGTTTGGTTCCCATGCCGCCATAGGCGTCCATGTCGCCACGTAGCATCGCGTCATAGCCATCTTGGGCGACCTGACGGGCGCTTGTGGTGTTTTGAAAGAGCTTGGAATTCGTCATGCCTGCGCGTTCCGCGAATTCTGACGCTGTCGCCGTTGGCATGAAGTTCGTCACGGTGATGTTGGTGTCAGATAGCTCCTCCACAAGTGCGTTGCTCAGGTTTGCGGCGAAGGCTTTTGAGGCGAAGTAGCTGGCCTGCAATGGGCCAGAGGCTTCGGCTGCTGTCGAGGTCACGTTTAGGACCCGACCGGAACCCCGGGCAACGAAGTCAGGCAAAAACAACCGCATCATGCCCGCAAGGGCAATCGAATTGACTTGGACCATCGAACGGATGTCGTCCCAAGGCATCTCGTGGAATTTGCCGCGCCCGCCGAACCCGGCGTTGTTAACCAGGTAGTCGACCGAAATGCCCGCATCCGTAACTGCGGCATGAATGCGTGCGGGAGCGCCAACATCGGTCAGGTCCTCGACAAGGATCAACACCTTGACGTCAAGCTCATCTCGCAAGGCTTCAAGCCGGTCCTTGCGGCGCGCGACCAAAACAAGATCTCCTCGCGTCGCAGCATGAATACGTGCGAGCTCGGCACCGATCCCGCTAGATGCGCCCGTAATCAAAGCCGTCTTTGTCACCTTCGACCTCAGAATAGAATTAGAATTCGGATTATGTTTTGACGAATGAGTCGCGATCTGTCAAGAAGCCGAATGAGAATTCTATTTTGGATGACAGATGACCAAGGACCGTTGGCTTTCCGACCTGCATTGGCGGCGCGAGACGCAGCAAACGCGGGGAGAGAAGACTCAAACCGCGCTGCTGGATGCGGCGGAGGAGCTGATCGTTGAAGGGGGTATGGAGAGCCTGTCCATGGCGGATGTCGCAAAACGGGCGGGCAGTTCTGTAGGGTCAGTCTACCACCATTTCAAAGATAAGAAGGCGCTGCTTTACGCGCTGTTCCATCGGATGACGGCAGTGCTGGTGGAGCAAACACGCCAGGTTGCGGATCCTGCCAAATGGGACGGTGCAAGTGTCTATGATCTGCTTGAGGCGTTTCTAGAGTTGCGTTTGCAGCAGCGCCGGATGGCGGGTGTTTCAAAGTCAGCAGCAGCCTTGGTCATGGCCGATGATCCAGAGCTCAAGGTCCATATGGCAGAAATCAAGCGCGAAGGAAGTCAGGCGCTTTTCGATCTCATGATGGCACGCAAAGACCAGATCGGTCATCCAGAGCCAGCGTTCGCCGCTGCTTTCGTTATCGATCAGGTGAATGCAATGCTCTATGCGCTCTCGGACCCATACCAAAAGGCTTCAGCGCTGGCTGAGTTTGAGGATGAGACCTTCAAAGACGAAGTGTTGCGGTGGTCAAAAGGCTTCTTGCGCTTGAGCTAGTCGAGCTCGCTTACCTGACGTTGGCGCAAGTGCAGCGAACGCCCGCTTTGTCTAAGATTTTTTGATGCGGGCCAGTGTGTTAGGTTTGGGTTTGGCGGTCTGGCCCGCGTTCACAAATCTTAGACAATCCGGCCGTTCGGCGAGCGATATCAAATGTCTGCTTAGAGTTCTGGAGGCATTAACTGCCTCCAGAAACGCTCCCTCTATCTTGTAAGATAGCCGCCGTTTATCCAAACAGTTTGCCCGTTGACCCATTGGGAGTCAGGACTTGCCAGGAAGGCGACGATTGGCACGATATCATCGATTTCCCCCAAACGTTGTTCGGTCGACAGGCGCGCCGCATAGGCTGCCGATTGCTCGGTTTCCTGATCGTGGAAGAAAGGAGTGTCCACAGGGCCAGGT
Organism: Pseudomonadota bacterium; assembly: GCA_039183375.1. Lineage (GTDB taxonomy): Bacteria > Pseudomonadota > Alphaproteobacteria > Rhizobiales > Hyphomicrobiaceae > Tectiglobus. The sequence continues at coordinate 3,918 of JBCDBQ010000255.1, read as the reverse complement.
GCAAAGGAATTGACCGTGATCCGTCTCTCACCCAATTCTTTAGCCAGCATCCGGGTGTATTCTTCGACAGGCGCTTTGGTGCCGGAATAAATGGTATAGCCTGGAGCAGCCCCAGCCAGCAAAGATGTTCCGGTGTTGATGATCCGACCACCATCGCGCACGCGGGTTGCAGCCTCGCGCAAGCTATAGAACAAAGCCCGATTGTTGATGGCATCCAGACGCTCAAATTCGCCATCAGTGAACGCAGCTAGGGGTTTTTTGATGATCGCACCTGCATGGTTGAGGACAATGTCAACGCCGCCGAAGTTTTGTTCGGCTGTGTCATACATGGTGCGCACGTTTTCGACCTGACCGAGGTCTCCCATTGTCAATGCCGCTCGGGCACCCAGTGCCTCGACCAATCTGACAGTTTCCTCTGCCTGATCGCGTGTTTCGGCGCGGTGATAATGCACAACGACATCAGAGCCCATTTCGCCGAGCTTGACGGCGAACGCGCGGCCCATGTTATTGCGCGCGCCCGAAACAATGGCCACCTTACCGGCCAGAGGCTTCGAACCTGCCTCTTGTGCCTGCGCTTGTGAAATCGCTGCCCCCGCGAGCGCGGCTACTCCCAATCCAGTCATGGCCGATCGGCGGGATATAGTAAAATCATTCGTCGTCATCTTGGTTTCTCCTGTTTTGAAGGGGGTTTAAAGCTTGAAGCCGCCGTCGATCTTAAGAACGGCGCCCGTCACGAACTCTGCCTTCGGGTCGCAGAGGAACCCGATGACGCCGCTTACGTCCTCAGGCAGTCCTACGCGGCCAAGTGCCGTGCTGCCTGCGATGTAATCGCGGGCGCCGGGGATGATTTCGTCGAAGAGCTTGGCGTTAAAGTCATCATCAAGTCCTCCGGGTGCCACGGCATTTACCGTGATCTGGCGCGGACCCAGGATTTGTGCCCAATAAAGCGTGATCGCTTGCAGCGCTGCTTTCATCGGCCCGTAGGCAATCAGAGGCGGGAAGACACCATTTGCGAGACCCGAGCTGAGGTTCACGATGCGCCCACCATCTTGCAGCTGGGGAAGCAACGCTTGCGTCAGCAACACCACGCTCTTGAAATTGGTTGTGTAGATAGCGTCGAGATCGTCGCCTGTGATTTGATCGAATCCGCCAATTCTCAGCGTACCGGCGTTATTGATCAGGATGTCCAAACCATCCGCTTGCCAGTCCGCCAGAACGCTCTGAACCTGTGATGCCAACGATGCGGCATTGCCACTTTCAGCGAAATCGGCTTGCAATGCGTTTGCGCGCCGTCCGTTTGCCTCGATCTCGGCAACTACCTCTGCCGCAGCGTCTGCTTGCGACTGGTAGGTGATAATGACATCTGCCCCTTTGGCAGACAGTTCCAATGCAGTTAGGCGTCCGATATTCCGACTACCGCCAGTCACCAGCGCTGTTTTTCCATTCAGAGATTCGCCCATTTTTGCGGCTCCTTCGTTGTTTGCAGAGGAACCTAGGTGATAGCAATTCGCCGCATCAGGCGTAGAATTGACAACTTGATGTAGACGAAAATACAACACCCCAATGAAAAAGGCAGGCGAAGTCGCATTTTTGAAAGTGGTTGAGCTTGGCTCTATCCGAGCCGCAGCGCGCGCACTGGATCAGGACCCTTCAGGCATATCCCGAAGGATCACGCAGCTCGAACAGCGGCTTGGGACTAAGCTGGTCGACCGCAGCGGCAACACGACGACCGCAACGGCACAGGGCCAGCTCTATTTCGAACGGTTGTCCTCAATCATCGACCAACTTGAAGCTCTTGAAGCCGAAGTGAGCGGAGAGGATCTGGTCCCCAGTGGATTGCTGCGCGTGACCGCTGCGATCGATTTTGGCCAGGAATTCGTTGCGGACTGGCTTTTGAACTTTCGGAGCAAGTTTCCTGACGTCGAGTTTGATCTGGTTTTGGCGAGCGGTTTTGTCGATCTGACGCAGACGGGCATGGATGTCGCGCTACGCGTCGGGAACCTCCCTGATTCAAGCTTGATTGCAAGAAAGCTCGCGGATGTGCCGCGTGTTCTGGTGGCGTCACCAGACTACCTAAAGCGCAAGGGATCGCCACAACATCCCGATGAGTTGATACATCATGATCACGTCTTTTTCGCGTCTTCCAACCGCCGAAGTGCCTTGGAACTGACAGGACCTGACGGAACGGTAATGCACGTGAAACGCGCCAAAGGCATTGCGATCAATTCCGTACGGTCGGCAGTCAAGGCAGTGCGCAGCGGGGCTGGCATTCATGCGGGCCCGCTTTGGGCGTTCGCACGCCACATCGCATGTGGCGATGTCGTGCCGATCCTACTGGACTTTGAACAAAGCCAGCTACCGCTCTATGCTGTTCGGCAACCATCCACAGTTGTTCCTGCCAGGATTTCGAGCTTCATCTCCCACGTGGCTGAAAGTGTCCAAAGCGTTGAAGGCTTGAGTTCGGTCGCGGCCACGAAGTGATCTGAATTCGAAGGCCGAGTGAAAATGCAGACCTTCGCCATTGTGCAGCAACTTGGGAGGTTTGGGCTCTCGCAAGACCTTAGCTGCAAGGCGTTCGAACGGTAGTAGGGCGGACGAGGCGGACCTGGCAAATCTGCGGCTCAACCTCCGCTGTCGGCAAGGCGATGGAGGTTCATTCCGACAATCGATAATGCGACCCAGGTAACTGGATATCCGTAGGTGTTCAGTCCCATGCTGCGATGGTCAAATTGACGAAGACGCTATTTGCCAGTCTGGACCATATTGCAGTGATTTTGCGCGTGGCGAGTTTCATCGACGTTACCGAGATGACGGAATACGCTACAACAAAGTGGCACGCACCGTTGATGGTAGTCAAACCAAACGCAACCAACGACAGCGGACATTTATCGTCTTCGCAGCATCCTTCGCTTTGGGCTCGGCGCCGACCAACGCTGCACGAGGCACAAACACCCGCTTCGGAATGACGAACGGCGAAACCGTTCGCCAAAGTGGCTCAGATATCGATACGCTCAGCGATGCTGAGGGCGTCTTCGAGTTCAACGCCAAGATAACGAACTGTACTGTCGACCTTTGTGTGGCCGAGCAGCAGTTGGACCGCACGAAGATTGCCGGTTTTTCGATAGATCTCCGTTGCCTTTGTCCGGCGGAGCGAATGAGTGCCATATCCACTTGGCTCCAGTCCGATCGTCGTGACCCAATCACGAACAAGCCGGCCATACTGGCGGGTGGAGATATGCGGCCGGTCATGGAACCGGCTCCGGAACACAAAGTGGCAAGCAAACATCTCGGGTGATTTGACCCAGGCCAGGACGGATTCACGCGTGTTTTCCGTCAGTTCAAATTGAACCGGTCGCTTGGTCTTACTTTGGATGACCGATACGCGTTCGCGCACGCGGTCTTCTTTGACGAGATCGGAAACGGCCAGATTGACCAGATCACAGCCTCGCAGCTTGCTGTCGATGGCGACGTTGAACAAAGCCAGATCGCGCAGATAGCCGGCCAGTTCAAGCCGGGCCCTGATTGCCCAGACCTGTTTGGGCACTAAAGGCCGTTTTTGACCGATGATCCGCCCCTTGTTCCAGGCTCGATGTTTCGGGGTGGTTGCAGGAAGTTGAACTCTTGGCATGATATGCCTTCCCTACCCTCCCTCCACACCCAATCATCAGCACAGCGCTGACAGGACGAGCCTAGCGTTTGATCGATGGGCCAGTTTAGAACCACACAATGGCGGTTGTTGCCGCGCAAGCATTAGGCGGCTCAGAGCCCCATGTATGTACCAGCTGCTGTCAGCAAGTGATCAATTGCACGTCTTCTGGAAGTCGCTGATATGTATCCGGCCTTTATATCGGCTTCTTTGTTTGCCGTGGCCCTGTTGGGAATGCCCACGCGCCGCTGTCTCATTACTTACCAGATCAT
>JBCDBQ010000254.1:0-9466 GCA_039183375.1 Pseudomonadota bacterium | reverse complement strand
GCGAAGAAGCTGTTTGCTGATGCCCAGGCCATGCTGACGAAACTGGTTGAGGAGCAATGGCTGAAGGCCAGTGGTGTCGTTGGTCTATGGCCTGCGAATGGGCTGGGTGATGACATTCTGGTTTATGGCTCGGATGAGCGTGACAAGGTTATTGCCACGTTCCACGGCCTGCGACAGCAAATTGCGCGCAGAAAAGACAGTGATCGCGCGCATGTCGCTTTGTCTGACTTTGTTGCGCCGGCTGAAACCAAGGTGCCAGACTACATCGGCGGTTTTGCTGTTACTGCAGGACTCGGCTTGGAGCAGGCACTAGCGGAGCATTTCGACGCAACGGACGACTATGGCCGGATCATGCTGACCGCATTGGCCGATCGCTTGGCGGAGGCCTTTGCTGAACATATGCATGCCCGGATGCGGCGAGAGTTCTGGGGCTATGCTGACGACGAACAACTCTCAGTTGAGCAAATCATCGATGAAGACTATCGGGGCATCAGGCCAGCTCCTGGTTATCCATCGCAGCCTGATCACACCGAAAAGGCTACGCTTTTCAGTTTGCTTCATGCGCCGAGCTCGACGGGGATCTCATTGACTGAGAGCTTTGCGATGTTGCCTGCAGCATCCGTGTCCGGTCTCTACTTCTCACATCCCGGATCATACTATTTCGGTGTCGGCAAGATCGAGCGCGATCAGGTCGAAGACTATGCACGTCGCAAGGGTTGGCCACGGGAGACGGCTGAACGGTGGCTGTCACCGGTACTTAATTATGACACTCGTGCTGCCGGTTGAACCGCGGTGCTGCCGGATTGGGTTGACACCGTAGCTACAACGATGCAGAGGCTTTGCTCGATTACGTGCAAATTCGGGGAGTGAGCGATGTTTGGCCGTCTTGTGCTTATCTTGTTGCAGTTGGCGGTTGGGTGGTTCGCCGCGCCTGAGATTGCAAAGTACGTTCCGAAACTCGGACAACTCGATATCTTCATTATGGCTGCGATATTCGCGCTCGTTGTATGGCTGGTGGGATTTATAGGGGCGCTTGTTCTGAAGGACGTCGGTCAGCCGACACCATCAACGCTCATCGTGGCATTGACTTGCGCTGTCATTTTTGCCGGATTGACGCTGATCCCGGATGTCATGAGGGCAATTAATGGCGTTGTGCGCATACCGGTGCAAGCGTACCCGCTGATCGGCGCCGTTATCGGGTATGCCATCAAGCGCTGAAAATGACGGAAGGAGCGTGGTTGTTACCTCGCTCCAACTTATACTGTCGCTAACTGACGTTGTTTGGCTATGCTGTAATCAGCTCCTAACGCTGCTGAGTCGGCTACAGCATTCCAAGGACAATTGCGCCTAAGAACACGAATGATGCTATCGCGAGAAGCATCGTCAGGTGCACTTGGTGTCCCATGTTTGCCTCCTTCCCTGCACTGCGAATTTGAATTGGCATGCATTCGCTTTGTGCCAGTTAACTGAGAGTAGTGATGCCATTGTGCAATTTGCAATTGAATAATGTGCTGCGCTGCAGGGATAAATACTCGACAACTTGGATCAATCGGGTCGCGCGAAAACAGTGTGGACCAGCAGCACCACGTGGTTGCGCAACAGCATCAATTGCGCGGGATTTCTGTCGTGTTGGTTTTGGTGCCTGCGATCAAGCTGCTATCCCCGGGAGCTGTGGCTCAAGATGACCTTCGGCTCAAGCTGTGTTGCGCTACTGCTCAGAATTGGGCTGGCGCACGTTCATTGTGCAGTGCACAAACATTTATTGTGTGAATAACCGTATATTTTCACTGAATTCATCCGTGCAGCCCGCTGGGTGTGCCTGAGGCCGGTGATGCATGCTTATTAAACGGAACCGGGGTGACGTTTGAGCGAAGCCAACATATATTGATTGAAACTCGAAGGCCTGACCAAGGGCCGAAACACGATATGAGCCGGAGTGATTTCGATGTCATCAAGTTCACTCGCTACCTCGGGGCGCGTTGCGTCGGTTGATCCGATTTGGGTCGAGGTGAGAAGCGAAGCAGAAGAAGTGTTGGGCCGCGAGCCCGCACTTGGTGGTTTCATTTTTGCGTCTGTTCTGAGCCATGAGCGTCTGGAAGCTGCGATTTGTCATCGTCTGGCCCAGCGGCTTGATCATTCAGATGTCGATTCCGGATTGATGAAGCAGACCTTCCTGGAGTTGGTGGACGAAAACCCGCATCTCCGTCAGGTCTTCCGTGCCGATCTGGCTGCCGTGTACGACCGCGACCCGGCATGCAGTCGGTATCTAGAGCCATTGCTTTATTTTAAAGGCTTTCATGCGCTGGCGACGCATCGATTTTCACATGCGCTTTGGAATTCTGGCCGGCGTGATTTCGCGCTTTATTTGCAAAGCCAGGCATCGCAGAAGTTTTCCGTCGATATGCATCCTTCAGCGCGTATCGGGCAGGGGATCATGGTTGACCATGGTCACAGCATCGTTGTGGGTGAGACAGCGCGGATAGGGGACAACGTTTCGATCCTGCATGGTGTGACGCTGGGTGGCACTGGCAAGGAAACCGGTGCACGGCATCCGAGTATCGGCAACAGCGTTATGATCGGTGCAGGCGCGAAAGTCCTGGGGAATATCCACGTCGGCGATTGTTCGCGGATTGCTGCCGGCAGCGTTGTGTTGAGGGACGTGCCGGATGCATCGACCGTGGCCGGCGTACCTGCCAAGATAGTTGGCCCGGCAGGGTGTCCAGAACCAGCCCTGACGATGGACCAACGCATCGTCATTCCGGACTAACTGATAGTTCATCGGTGATCTTGGAGCGCGCCCTGGTTGCGATACCATGGTGCGCCTTTTTACAAGGTGTCGCAGAAATAACAGGCATTGTTTGGTTTGCACCTTGGCGGCAATGAATTAGAAACTGGCGCAGCAAAAACTGCGCAAAACAACTTATACCTGCTCAAGAGCACTTCGCCTGGGTGGGACAATCCAAGTGCTCATGGAAAAGGCGAGACAAATGAAGAGTGATTTGCCACGTTTGCAGGGTTATCTGCAGAAGATGTTCAATAACGGCGGGTTGAAGATTGTTCCGCATCAAAAGAAGACAGATATGGCAGAGGTCTTCATTGGAGAAGAATTCATCGCGCCGATTTACCGTGAAGAAGAGGATGGCGAGGTGAGTTATCAGATGCAGATTGCAATTTTGGATTTTGATCTGGATGAATTCGAGGATGGAAAATAGTCTCGATCATCGAGCAAGAGCTGACGAGGGATTGGGATGAGTTTGTATAGCCTGGATGATGTTCGCGTTCGGACACCTCAGTCCCGACAGTTTTGGGTTGCACCAAACGCCACCGTCGTTGGCAATGTTGTTATCGAGGAAAACGCAAGCGTTTGGTTCAATTCGGTCATTCGAGGTGACAATGAGCTGATCACGATCGGACGTGGTTCGAATATTCAGGATGGCTGTGTCCTGCACACGGACCCTGGATTCCCGATGGTCATCGAAGAGGACTGCACAGTCGGCCATATGGTCATGCTGCACGGCTGTACGCTCAAAAAGGGATGCCTGGTGGGGATCGGAGCCGTTGTGTTGAACGGCGCGGTGATCGGTGAGGATAGTCTCATCGGTGCCCACGCTCTCGTTCCAGAGGGCAAAGTGATCCCGCCGCGATCCGTGGTGATGGGTGTCCCTGGCAAGATTGTCCGGGAGGCATCTGACGACGACATTGCCCGGAACCGCGGCGCAACCGCGAATTACCAAAGAAACTGGAAACGTTTTGCTGCTGGCATGAAGGCGCAATAACCAGCGCCCTCTATTAGAAGCTTCTTATCAGACGTAAATTCTTGGGCCTGCAGACCACGGGGACTTGCTTAGTTGGTTCGCAGTCCTGCAAGCGCCTGCGGTGTGATCGTCGCAGATGGATCGAGCGACATCCAGACCTTCGGATTGATGTACGATTGGCGCATGACGTATTTGTATGGCGTTTGCGACCAGAGCTTGACTGACTGCACCTTGTTGTCGAGGACGAAGTCACCTTGCGCGGTACGTGCCGTGAGTACAGCGTGGCCTTCGCCGTTTTCGTCAAGGACGACTGTGATCAAGAGTGAGCTTGCAGGCCAACCATTGTTGATCAGGAGCCGGCGTTTGAGAACCACGTAGTCCTCGCAATCACCCATCAATTGCGGGAATGTCCAATGTTCTTCGACACCGTAGACTTCGCTGTCGGTTGCCGGTTGCACGGCGGCATTGACCCGGCGATTGATCTCGTCAAGTTCGCTCAAACGGTAAGGCGTTGCATTAAAGCGATTGTTTTGTGGATTTGGATTCACGCATTCGCGCTGATGCGATTTGCAGAATTCGACAAAACCGTAAGGTGGAATTGCTTGGCCATGAATGCGCATGAAGCGCCGCTCTGATTGAAGGCCATAGGCATTTGCAGCCGCGATTTGAGCTACACCAATTAACAGAAAGACGAAACAACGCGCGAAATTCATACTCGCCCCCGAACTCATACGCATTAAGGCAGTGCAACAAACTAGCCCACTACTCACCTTACTAGGTGATCTTCCATTTTGGGCATTCTGCGGTCGAAACATGGCAATCTCGTACTTAACCACCACAATTGTGTGGGATACATGGGTTACGTGTCAGTCGAAGTATTTTCGGATGGCCTCGGCCTTTTGGATCCCCGTAAAGGCAACGCCAAAGCCGCGCTCGTGATGCCGCACAACTTCTGCGCGTAGCTTGCCAACGGTGAGTTTGCGGCCGAGTACTGGTCTGGTTTTACTCTTCAACGAGGCACCAGAAATCGAGACGTCGATGGCCGTACATTCCTCTGTTCGGCCGTCGTCGTATTCGACGATGAGCTTCTTGCGATCGAGCTTGATGCGATCATGGCCCTTGCGGCGAAGGTCTGCGACCTCGATGAGTTCTTCGTTGATCAAGCCTGTGAGTTGCGCGGCCAGCTTCTGTCGCCTGTGTACTGTCGCATTGAATTCGATTGCGAAGCCGTCCGCCATCGTGCGCACGACCTGTCCTTCCAGACCGCCGAGATGATCGAAGTAGGCAACAATCTGTTCGTTGTCTTCAACAGTCACAGGTGAGGAAAGAGCGGCGCCGCCAACTGATATATCGATCAGTCGACAGGGAAACTCGTTCTTGCTGGCTCGCATGAAGCGGCCGAGCAAGTTCAGCTCTACGCGCTTGTAGCGCCGGCGATCAGGGGTGATGCGGCATAGATCGGTGCAGTGGTCTGCTGATGGCGTCGTAGGCTGTGGCAGCATACTCATCGATCATCCTGCGGGGTCGCGTGTGATGACAACACTGCGACGGAAAATATTGCGTAGGATGATTATGCCCGTGAGAGCTTAATGAATTGCAAATATGTCGTTTCGTATTGAGACAACAGAGTGATTCTGTTAGCTGCCCGGATGGTCGGCTATTCAATCAGTACGGCCGCCATCCAGTACACCGAATTGCCGCCGTTCGCGGCGGACAATCCTCATGCCCATGTTGCTAAAGAGCGTTGGCGGCGGCTCGATTGCTGTTGCCTCAAAAGTTGCTGGAGGGTCAATTGTCCCGCTTGGCCAACTACTGGAGAGTGCCGAGAGACTATGTTGCTTGACGACCCGGCCAGGTATGCCGATCTGGGTTGGCGGGCTCTCCTGGCTCCAGCTTCCCAGAAGGCGCGTGGGCTGCTCTCGATGGTCATGCAGTGGCAGTAACAGGATCTCAGAGGTTTGGATCGCGTTGCCGAATGCGCGTGAGGATACATTGGCGGTGATTGGCATGCCGGTTGCCAGAGCGGCATCAAATGTCGACTGCAGCTTGCGGCGATCAGATGGTGTCCAGAGTTCCATGAAGTTGCGACCGCGCATTTCGGCACCAAGAAACTCACAAACAGTGGTGCCGGCAATGCGAAATGGCAGATTGTTCGTGTCTGAAACTTCCAGAATGATCGTTTGGGACAAGATTTTCGATAATGCTGACGGATCGATCTCTATGCGTTGCGGCGCAGTTCTACCGTCACGAACAGTGTTCCAATAGTCGAAGAGTATCTGACTGGTTCTATTGTGCATTGGCCGTTCCGGTTGCAGAGATCATGGGTAAGGACCGATCAGCTCACTGTTCTGTTCAAATGGGCGTTCAAGCTTGGTGCGATCGCTCGCCCAGCTGCTGTTGTCGGTATCAGCAGGAAACGTGCCAGTGTTGATGTTTTCGTTCAGTGTTCGGAAAAAATGGTCCAAGTCTTGAGTGTCATGCCAGAATGTCGCAGTATGACGTGAGGCGGTCGCGGGTCGAGCGAGCAAATTGCTCTCTCCGGCGACGCAGCGGCTCGCAAAATCGCTGTTAATTCAGCACGCAGCCGAGTTAGCAGGGCGATCAGAGCTGCCTTTCCTCAAGAAAGGACTGAGCAATGAATGTTGGCCAGATACTCAAGGATAAGGGACGCCGGGTTGTTGTTAACGAAGCGGCGGCGACAATCGACGAGATCGTAAAGGAGCTTGCCGAGAAAAAGATTGGTGCCGTCGTGATCGTTGATGAGGTCGGAAAGGTTGCCGGCATTGTTTCAGAACGCGATGTTATGCGTTCTCTGGCCCAGAATGGAGCAAGTACGCTGGCGCAATCTGCAGCTTCGATCATGACACGCGATGTGGTGACATGCAGAGAGGGCGACAGCGTTAATCGGATCATGGAAGCCATGACAGCTGGTCGGTTTCGGCATGTACCAGTGGTCGGCGATGATCTCAGGCTGACTGGGATCGTTTCGATCGGAGATGTTGTCAAGAACCACATCGCCGAGGTTGAGCTTGAGGCCAGTGCACTGAAAAGCTATGTTGCCGGTTAGCGTGACGGCTCTACTTCGGTGAATTGACGATTACTGTTGGGCGTGCAGCAGCGGGTGAGTGATCAAGGTCGTACTTGACGTCGCTCAATACGCGCTCAGCTGCACGCTGGCCGCGATCAATCATTTCTGTTGCACGATGAAATTCAAACAAGCCGAAGCCGGATAAACGCGGGCTGATCATAACGTCCGGTGGATCGCCTGCTAGGCGAGAGCGCGCAATTCGATCATGGACGATATTGAAGGCATCGACCATGACGGTTGAGATGCTGGGGGCAGATTCTTTGTCGCCGGCGCCGCGGCCGAAAATCTGGCGTTGTAGTAGTTTGCGCGCGCCCCAACCGTTGCCGCGGGCGGTTGGCTTTTCGGTAGTTTCGGATGCTGCTTCGGCGGTTGCTTCCACATCGTGCAGAACAGTACCGAGACCAAAGAGATCGGCGTTGAGGTTGACGGCGATAACGTATTGCGCGCCCATTGCCCGGCAAACGGTAACGGGGATGGGGTTGACCAAGGCTCCATCAAACAACCAGCGTCCATCGAAGCGCACCGGCCGGAAAACGCCTGGTATCGCATAGGATGCCCTGAGTGCCTCGACAATAGAACCGCGTGATAGCCAGACTTCGTGACCCGTCCCGATTTCGGTAGCTACTGCTGTGAATGGAAGTTCAAGTTCCTCGATGACAGTCTCACCAAGCGCGTACTGGAGAGTTTGGCCTAGTCGATTGCCATTTATGAGTCCAGAGCCCGTGAGATTGAGGTCGAAATAGCTGAAGACATTACGCCGGGTTAGGCTGAGGGCAAATGCTTCGAGTTGATCGAGCTGTCCGGCGGCGAAGCATCCCCCGACTACAGCTCCGATCGACGTGCCTGAAATGCAGTGTGGTTGTATGCCGGCGTTCAGTAGCGCCTTCAGGACCCCAATATGAGCCCAGCCGCGGGCAGCTCCTCCGCCGAATGCTATTCCGATTTTGGGCGTCGCCATTCGCTGGTTCCGTTCCTGACGCACAACCTCAAATTTGCACGACGCGTGACGTGGATTGGCCTTTCACGGTCAATTTGATCACGGTCTTCTACGATACCTTATTTGTGTGATTCTGTCCGGTTAGGACAATCACGAGCGTTGCTTAGCAGCGCTTTTGGTGTTGGCGTGCTCTAGAAACTCTAGTCGTCGCTGAATGTCAGGGTTGTCGAGCCGTCATCGCCGACTGCTCCTAGTTCGCGATAGAAACAAGACTTGCGCATGGTGTGGCATGCAGCGCCTTTGCCCTCGACGTCGGCATCAATAAGTAGGCAGTCCTGATCACAATCCGTGCGAATCTTGCGAACGCGCAACAGGTTGCCGCTTTCTTCTCCCTTGCACCAAATTTTCTTGCGCGATCTGCTCCAGAAGTGGGCCAATCCCGTTCGCTGGGTTTCGCTCAGGGCAAACGCGTTCATCCAGGCAAACATTGCGACATCGTTCGTCTCTGCGTCCATCACAATGGCCGGGATCAAGCCATGTGAGTCGAATTTCGGAGTGAAGCGATCAGTTTCCTCAATGCTTTCTTTATCCGGTGCGTTCTTGGTTTGATCGGAGTTTTGGGTCATCGTTGCTTTGCCGGATTTTGGGCGCTGGTGCGCTTCAAATGTTGCGTATCGTCTTGGTCTGTTGTCAGTTTAGCGGGAAAGCTCTTCGAAACGCTGACGGAGCGATTGGTCCGTTTTGAATGCGCCGCAGTACTTGCTGGTGACGGTCTTGATCCCCGTCTGTCTGATCCCACGAAATGACATGCATTGATGTTCGGCTTGCACAACGATGGCGCTGCCACGCGGAGAAAGGCCGGCTTCGAGAGTTTGGATAATCTGTTCGGTCAGCGACTCTTGCGTTTGAAGTCGGCGGGCACAGGTGTCGACCACCCTGGCCAGACGGGATAGCCCAACAACCTTTATGTCCGGCAGATAGGCCAAGTTGGCGGTGCCTTCGAATGGCGTCATGTGGTGTTCGCAGAAGCTTTGAACCCGCACTCCTTTGAGTAAGATTATGTCGTCGTACCCTCCCGACATGTCCTCATCGGTCGAAGCCAGCCAAGATTGCGGGTCCGTTTTGTAACCGCTGAAGAACTCTTCGTACGCCTCTACAACTCTGCTGGGCGTGTGTCGTAGGCCATCACGTTGCGGATCTTCTCCTGCCCAGGCCAAAAGCGTGCGAACTGCGGCTTCAGCTTCTTCTCGGCTTGGCCGCGTTGCGACTGCGCGGGGAGACTGGGAGAGATCTTGTATTGTGTTTGTGATGGACATAGATCCGGTACATATGTGAGGGATTTAGAGCGTTCGCTCGCAACGTGTCTTGTTTGAGATTTGGGACCAAGCCCCAAAAGGACTATATAGAGCAGTCAAACTGCGGTTTCCATGGCCTTCTGGGGAGGGTTCCTGGTCAATTGCTCCACGTGGGACAGGCATTTATGGCAGATCTAAACGATATCTACAGTGCGCGGCTACTGGATCTGGCTGCCGACATCCCGCAATCTTCGCCGCTTGAGGAGGCAGATGCCTCTGCCAGTGCGCATTCCAAGCTCTGTGGCTCGACTGTGCGGGTCGAGATCAAAGTTGATGGCGACGAAATCACCGAGTTTGGCCAGGTAGTTAAAGCTTGCCTGTTAGGGCAGGC
>JBCDBQ010000253.1:0-9466 GCA_039183375.1 Pseudomonadota bacterium | reverse complement strand
GCGATGTGACCCGTGGTGAAGGAACTCTCATCCGATGCCAGGTAAACAGCGCTGGCCGCAACTTCTTCAGCTGTGCCAAGTCGGCCCATCGGCTGGCGGTCGATAAATGCCTGGCGCACTTCCTCCTCAGACTGGTCCAGTGCTTTGGCCTGATCGGCGATGCGCAAGTCGAGTGATGGTGATTGAATTGTTCCAGGGCAAATTGCATTGCAGCGAATGCCCTTGCGCATGTAGTCGGCTGCCACTGCTTTGGTCAAACCGATAACGGCTGCCTTTGTGGCGCCGTAGATGTAGCGATTGGGCACGCCCAGTACTGAGCCTGAAACAGAAGCGATATTGACGATCGAACCGCTGCCGGCCTCCAGCATCGCCGGAAGGAAGGCCGTAATCGTCCGGTGCATCGACTTGACGTTGATATCGAATGAGAAGTCCCAGTCCTGTTCGGAGGTTTCCAAGACGGTGCCGTGATGAACAAAGCCAGCGCCGTTGAACAGTATGTCGACTTTACCAATCTCCTTGGCTGTACGTTCGACCGATTGCGTGGACGTGACATCAAGGATATGGGTCTCAGAAATTCCCGCTTCGGCGAGCCCCTTGAGACTTTCCATACGAATGTCGCTGGCGATAACCTTGGCGCCTTCGCGGGCAAATGCAATTGCGGTTGCTCGCCCGATGCCTGCTCCAGACGCTGTACAGAAGGCTACCTTCCCCTCAAGTCGTCCTGCCATGTTTTCCTACCCCGGAGTTTCATTGTTGAATTCGGTTTGTTGTAGCGGTTTCGACCAGTGAACCCAAGGCTTTATCGTGTGCGGCGGATCGGCCATCAGCTCAGATTCAATGCTCGTAAATCATAACCTAGTCTGGGGAAGTGAACGATGACATCGCCAACGCGGGGATCTGAGCGCTGGATCGCAATTTCCTCAGCGTCCAGGTAGACCAAATCTCCTTCAACCGTGTCTCGACCATAGTCGTCCGCTCGGATGCGAACGGTCGATCCAATCGCTGGGTCTTCGGCGAACGGTGCAGAGACTGCCGGGAGTGCCGGCTCGCTTGCAGCAGCTACGTCCAATGCCTCGGTTGGGCTCATCGGCTTGGAATGGCCATGCCCGAACGCCCGCATGCGCGTCATCCAACTTTTGATTGTATCGAATGGTTCAAGTTCATGCGCGAGGCGGGTGGTGCGACCCGTGATGAACCAGAGCGCATGATAAACCGAGAAGTCTGCAATCGTGACGGCGTCGCCAAGTATCCAGTCCCGGCCATCAGCAAGCATGTCCGCAACCCGGGTCAAGCCAGCTCGAACGAGTGGTGCGTTACGCCTGGCGGCACGTTCCATGGTTGCCGCGTCGGGCGGTGGTAGGCCACGCATAGCTGAACGATCGGCTTGTAGATTGGGTGGGAGTACGTCGGCATTGGTACCAGAGACGTAGAGTGAGATGGGGCGAAACAACTGATTTTCCGCCCAGTATGAGATGGCGTTGGCAAGGCCGATGGTGTTCTCCGGATAAAGCGTTGGTTTCGGCGCAAGTCGATCGAGCACCCTTAAGATCAGGCGCGTGTCGCAATAGATGTCAGCACCGATCTGCAGCACCGGTGTCCGGCGATAGCCGCCAGTCAGCGGTACAAGCTCGGGCTTAGGCGCAACAGGCGGGATCTCGACCGCACGCCAGGATAGCCCTTTGTAACCGAGGGCCAAGCGCACCTTCTCGGCATAGTTTGAAAAGTCGTACTGGTGAAGGATCAATTCCATCTCATGTCCAAAACCGTTACTTGAACTCGCGTTCCTGCCACCATGGGTAAACCGCGGGCATATCGCTACTCGGTTTCATTTTGAAATCTGGAGCGCGCTTTTCGAGGAAGGACTGAATACCTTCGCGGGCATCCGGTGCAGCGCCCATCTGCTGCATGCCGCGGGAGTCGAGCTTGTGCGCTTCCATTGGATGGTCCGCTCCGAGCATGCGCCACATCATCTGTCGGATCATAGCGACGGAAACCGCTGATGTGTTGTCGGCTATCTCTCGTGCTAGTTCGTGGGCGCGATCGAGTAGCTGGCCTGGTTCCAGAACCTCGCTGACCAAGCCACGCTCCTTGGCCTCGGCTGCATCGAACACGCGACCGGACATTGTCCATTCAAGCGCCTGAGAAATTCCGACGACACGGGGCAGGAACCAACTTGAACAGGCCTCGGGCACAACTCCGCGCCGGGCGAATACGAAACCAATTCGGGCCTGCGTGGATGCCAGACGAATGTCCATGGGCAAGGTCATCGTTGCTCCGAATCCGACGGCCGGGCCGTTGATTGCAGCAATGACCGGCTTCTTGCAATCGAAGAGCCGCAATACGACCAGGCCGCCGCCGTCACGGTTGAGGCCGTCGTCGCGGATTTCTCCGCGCTTTTCATAATTGAAGGTATCATCGCCGCGACTGAGATCGGCACCGGCGCAAAACGCGCGGCCTTCTCCTGTGATGATGACGGCGCGGACCGTATCATCATTGTCGGCCTGATCGATCGCTTCGATGAGCGAGTGGCGCATGTCACGGGACAGCGCATTAAGCTTGTCCGGCCGGTTGAGCGTTACGGTCATGACGTTGTCGATGATCTCGCACTTTAGATCTGTGAAAGCCACTGCACTTATCCTCCCGCAGCACTGCTGAATTCTTGGATTACATCATCGACATTCTAGCGGTCGCTATGCAATGACTATTCGAGAACAATCGCCCTTGCGTTCATCTGGACACGGCAATCAGGTTACAACGGCATGACGACGTTCGGCGACAATGTGGTTTTGGATCAACCTGCACTCGTGGACGCTTCGGCTGTGATCTACGGCAAAGCTTATGTCGGACCAGGGGCATCCATCTGGTCCAACGTGTTCATTCGGTCCGTCAAACGTGAAATCCGGATCGGCGCGCGCTCCAACATTCAGGAGTGCGCAACGATCCACGCTGTTTCCGACAAGCCGACCCGGATTGGCAAGGATACGTCGATTACCAGAAACGTTACCTTGCAGAGCTGCACGATTGGTGATCGATGCCTGATTGGCAACAATGCCACCATTCTAGACGGTGCGAAGATCGGAAATAATTCGATTGTGGCTGGCAATGCGATTGTCGTTGAGGGCAGTGAGTTCCCGGCCAACTCTGTGATTGCCGGAGCGCCGGCGCGTTGCGTCAGAACCCGCAACAACGCCGAGGCCAACCTGATTTTTTCGCGGTTTTATCATGCCACCGGTCGGAACAAGGCCAGAGGCATCAAGAAATTGAACAAAGATGAACTTAAGCGCATCATGTCTGGCCGCTAGCCTCGACTTCGAGCCTTAACCGGTGAGACCTACTAAGAGAAGCAACGGTAAAACGACAGCAACGATGCCCCCCAATAATCCCTTCGCCTTCGGCGACTATGAGATTGATATCATTGTCCATGGTTTCCCGGGCAAATCTGTTTGCCACGGTTCACTGGGGTTCAGCACGATCGTACTCATTCGCCATCATGACCGGATCGCGCTTGTCGATGTCGGGTCATTCGGCCAGCGCAAGCTGCTGATCGAGCATCTTGAGAGACGGGGGCTGAAGCCTTCCGACATCACCGATGTCCTGCTGACGCACTCACACTATGATCATTCCATCAACTGGGTGTTGTTTCCGAATGCCCGTCTCGTGATTGGTCGCACGGAGCTGGACTGGTCACTGACTGTGCCGTGGGGCGAAACGGTTGTGCCGGAGCTTTACGTTCGTGAGCTCGATCAAACGGATCGGACGGTGCGAGTTGATGATGGTGACGAGATTTTTCCCGGTATCACCGCCCATCTTGCCCCTGGCCATACGCCCGGCTGTATGTTCTTTGTGCTCAATGGTGGTGCTCGCGATATCGTTTTTACTGGCGATGCCTGCAAGAACCGAGCGGAACTGGTCTCGCGCGACACGGATATGACTTATGATCCTGATGTCAGCCGTCGTTCGATCGAACTGATTTGGGAACACTGGCGTCGCAAGCCAGGTTCATTGTTGATCCCGGGCCATGATTTGCCGATGGTGATCGACGAAGAGCAGCCGCGCTTCCTTGGGCAGCGTGAGGCCGCCATTACCGCTTGGTACGGCGACGACATGAACCAAACGACGTTGATTTCCTTACTGGCCGAGACCTAGGATCAAGCCATTAATAGTGGAGCCGCCATCATGGCTGAGAATGTCAAGCTGACCCTCGATGAGGTCTTTACACTATCTAAGGCTGCGTTGATGAACTGCGGGGCCGATGAAGCTAACGCGACAGAGATTGCGACCCAGCTCCGAATGGCGGAGCACGCGGGTGCTCACGCCCACGGCCTCTTCCGCTTGCCGTGGTATACCGGCATGTTGCAATCCGGGAAGGCGAACGGTTCCGCCGAACCAACGATTGAACAGCTGACGTCGTCAGCCATTCGCTTACATGGCCAGAATGGTTTTGCCCCGCTCGCACTCAAGGTTGGCCGCGGACCACTGATCGAGGCGGCCCGTGCCCAAGGGATTGCCGTTCTGGCGATGACCCGCATTATGCATATTGGAGCGCTTTGGCCAGAGACATCGGCGCTCGCCGAGGCGGGACTTGCCGCAATTGCGATGACCTCGGCAAAGCCTATGGTGGCACCGGCCGGTGGCAAGAAGCCGTTCTTCGGCACCAACCCCTTAGCATTTGCCTGGCCACGTGGTGACCAGCCGCCGATGATCATCGATATGGCGACAGCGGCGATGGCGCGTGGCGAGATCCAGATCGCGGCACGCGACGGGCACACGGTTCCGGATGGCGCGGGCATAGATCCCGATGGTAATCCGACGAACGACCCCAACGAGATTTTGAAAGGCGCGCAACTCGCTTTCGGCGGTGCCAAAGGTGCGTTGATGGCGTTGTGGGTCGATATGATGGTCGGGCCGCTTCTCGGCGAGCCTTACAGTAAGGAGCAGTCGCGCACAGGCGCCACTGATGACGGTGTCGCTGCGGGTGGTGAAATCATCATTGCCATGGACCCCGCCCGCTTGTCGACGCGTGACAATGCGATCGCCCACGGCGAGGAGTTGATCACAGAGCTGCTAGCCGAAGAGGGCACACGTTTGCCCGGCGCGCGGCGGATCGAGGCTCGGCCACGGACGGAGAAAGACGGCGTCGAGATTCCCGCCAGCCTGCACCAGACGATTGTGGAGTTGTGCGGGTGAGTGGCCGGCGTGTAGTGACGCAAAGAGATGTCAAAGCATCAGCCATTCGTCGTGAGCTTTGACATCCGTCGTGATCGGGGTCAGCGATGACACCCGATCACGTGTCTTGTGATGGGGGCTGGTCAGACCAGCGCGATCAGGCGGCAAGGACCACCGGTACCGCCCTTATGTTTGGGAGCGCCAACAACTAATGTGGCGCCGGTCGGTGGCAATTGATTGAGATTGGCCATGTTCTCGACCGCCCATCGGTTTGTCGGCAGCCACGTATAGTGGGTGACGAAATCCGCTGATAGGCCGTAATCTATCGATAGCGTATCGACGCCGAGGCCTGCAATCTTGGCCTCTTCCAGCAGCATTTTAGCCGCTTCCACATGGAACGCTGGAAAATGCATCTTGCCCTTGTCATCTGCATTGCGGAACTTGGCTGATCCTAACCGCTTCTGCCAACCTGCGTTTTGCGCCACGCAGGCGCCTTCGGGGATTGGTCCGTGTTTTGCGATCCAAGCCTTCAGGTCGTCCGGCGTGACTTGTGCATCAGCGTTGGCATCCGCTTTCTCCTGGATATCCACGATGGCAAGTGGACAAACCAGGCTCTCGACCGGGACCTCATCAATCGACGTACCACCATCCGTAAAGTGCAGCGGGGCGTCAATGTGAGTACCGGTATGTTCGTTTACGCGCAGCGATTTCAGATTGAACTTGTTCTTGGCATAGGTGAACACGTCCTCATCGAAGAATTGCTGTTTGCCAAAGTAGGTCGGGAAGTCATGCGTCAGAGTGTGGGTGAGGTCAACGACACGGGTGGCCGCCTGCGCCAGCACGGGCCTTGGCGCTATTGCCGTTGATGCCACGATGGCGGCGCCCGCGGCGGCCGATCCGCGAAACAGGTCGCGGCGGCTGAGCGCCTTTGCTTTGACATACTCCATGATGACGGGATGGCACATTGTTGTCTCCTCGTGGGATTGTTTGCAAACTATCGCGCTGCGGCGGGCTTGCAGCTCTCGCAGTGTTTCAGATCCGAGCAATGATTTCTATGCTGAACATGTGTCATTTGTGCATTGATGGCTGCTGTGATGTGGGCGCTACAGGACAGTTTGTAGTGCCGAAAAGACAAACGCCACCGAGACTGTGTCTCGACTCCGCCTTGATGAGCTTGCAAGAGCACCTATCCTTGGCCTCGACCGGTTTGCTCTTCACGCTCACAAGATCGGTCGCACACCGCTCATCGAGGTAGGCCTTGGCGTCATTGCAAAGTCGAACCGTGAGTGATCATCGAGCTGGCAGCAGCGGCCAATTCAGACACGTCTGCTGCTCGGATATGGACCAGAGTTTGCTCGCAGCCTCCCGGTCCAAGGCGCACGGATCAAGCTGGCATTCGCCAACCGGACCGACCGTCTCTCCGCGCTTGGTGGGGCCGTAGAGCCTTTCCGGCTTCAATCCATCTTGAGCCGCACACATAACTTCCGGCCAGGCGCCTCTTTCAGCGGGTTGCGCGATGAACCGGGAGAGAACCGACCAGACGATCTTGTTGAAGGTGCTGGCCGAGTTCTCAATCAAGTTGGTGCGTGATGCACCGGGATGGCAAACGTGCACTTGAACAGCCTTGCCTGCTGTGCGGCTGCGGCGTTGCAGTTCATAGGCGAACATCATTTGTGCCAACTTGCTTTGCGCATAGGCATTCCAGGCGGAGTAATTGCCATCGAAGTTGAGGTCTTCGAACTGGATCCGTTTCAGCCCCATCCTATAGGCGGCACTGCCAACGACCACGACCCGCCCGTTAGACTGCTCAATGCGTTCGAAGAGAAGCCTGCACAGAAGAAAGTGACTGATGTGGTTCACACCAAGTTGGCTTTCAAGGCCGTCCGCGGTTAGCTGTTGCTTGGGAACCTGTGCTATCGCGGCGTTGCAAATGAGAGCGTCAATGCGAGGCAACTCGCTCAAGGTTTCGGCCGCTGCCTCGTGCACGGAGCCCAGATCGCTGAGGTCCATCAGAATGAAGCTCGCCTCGGCCTTGATTCCGAATTCCTGCTTCAGGTGCGCTATGGCGGCGTTTGATTTTTTTGCACTGCGGTTCAGCATAACAATGCGCGCGCCCTTCGATAGGAAAATGCGTGCGGCTTCGAAACCAGTACCGGAATTTGCGCCGGTGATGACGTAGGTCTTGCCTGCCAAAGTGCCAAGGCTCTCCGGTGACCAGCCTTTTGGCCCGAAAGGATTTTCGTTCACTTTTCTGCTCCTGCCAATGTCGGCGGTTGGATGGGCAACGCATTGGTGCGCTGCCTTTGTGCATCGTTTTTTGCGTGACGCCTTGAGGAGCAGATAAGTCTCTCCAGGAAGCTGGACTAGACGAGATCGTCTTGATTACTTGCCTAATTGTATCGGTGCCGTTGTTTTGGTCATTTTTTGTCGTTAACTTTCTGACATGAGCAAGCAAGCGATCAAACATCTCATTGAAACTCGGCTCCCCGATGATGGATTGGTGAATGCTGGTGTCGAGGGCATAAAGCTCTTCCAGGTGACGACCGCGGTCCCCTGCGCGCCCGCGGTTTACGAACCCTGCGTCGTGGCCATTGTAGAAGGCACCAAGGAAGCGATCCTGGATGGCGAGAGTTACAAGTATGACAGTAGCCGCTACTTGTGCTGCCCTATGACGATGCCGGTCGAGGCCGGCACACCTGATGCTTCTCCGGACAAGCCTCTGCGTGGCGTGATGGTCTCGCTCAATACGCGCGTCATGACGGAACTCGCGATCGAGATGGAAAGCGCTGCTGGGACCATTCACAAATCCGGCGGTGGATCGTATCCCCGGGGACTGGCCCTCTCCCAGTGGGATGACGCCTTCAGTGATGCATTGTTGCGCCTTTTGCAGTTGTCGGAGTGCCCCGTTGACAAAACGGTGCTCGAGCAGGGCCGGCTGAGGGAGTTTTATTACGCAATATTGAAAGGGGAAGCAGGCGAAGCCGCGCGGCGTGCTTTCGGGGTCGGCAACGAGATCGCTTGCGCCATCCGATATCTATCTGCCCATCTCAACGAGCAGGTCACTATTGAGGATATGGCGTCACAGGCTGGCATGAGCCGTGCTGTCTTCCACCGACGGTTCAAGCAGGCGACCACAATGTCTCCTGTGCAGTTCATGAAGTCTGTTCGATTGAACAACGCTGCCATGAAGATTGCCAGTGGCGTTCCGGTGAGTAAGGCGGCTTGGGACGTGGGTTATGTAAGCACGTCGCAGTTTAGCCGCGAGTTTAAGCGGTTGTTTGGACAGTCTCCCAAGCAGTGGAGTCAGAATGTTCAAATTCCAGCTTTAGTCGCCTGACCTATGCCCCGAATTCAAGGCCGCACCGGCACCAGCAGTCCCGTCTTGTCGGTGAGCATTTTGATGCCAAGCGCCAGTCACTGTCGCTAGTTTCCGATCAAGCCTGGCAGCGTCAGTGAGATTGCAGGCACGAATGTAATCAACATCAGAGCGACAAAAATTGCCAGGTAGAATGGCCAGATCGTGCGCACTGCCTGCTCTATGGGAAGCTTCCCAACAGCGCAGCCGACAAACAAACAGGTGCCGACGGGAGGCGTGCAAAGTCCAATACCGAGGTTCACTAACAGCATGATTCCAAATTGCAGTGGATCCATGCCCAGCGTGTTGGCGACCGGAAGAAAGATTGGCGTGCAGATCAGGATCAGGGCTGCCATGTCCATAATCATGCCGAGCAGCAGCAGGACAACATTGATCATCAGGAGGATCAGGATTGGATTGTCCGTAATGCCCGTCAGAAGCTCGACCGTATGTGTCGGCACACGATAGAACGTGAGCATGTAGGCGAAAGCACCAGCACAGGCGATCAGGATCATTACCATCGAAGTCGTACGGACCGATTGGACGACGGCGGTACGAAAACCTTCCCAGGTGAGGCTGCGGTAGACGAGCAAAGTCACCAGGAAAGCGTACATGGCACCGAATGCGCCGGACTCTGTAACTGTGAAAATGCCAGAGAGAACTCCACCAACAATAATCACGGCTGTCAGCAAGCCCGGTATCGCACCAGCGAAGCTTAATAAGAGCGCAGTCCAACCCGGGAAATTTTCTGCGCTATAGCCTCTTTTGACGGCGACGATGTAGGCCGTGATCGCCAAGCAAACGCACATCAGAACGCCAGGCACAACACCGGCAAGAAACAACTGGGAGATTGAAACCGCGCCGCCCGTCGCCAGCGCAAAAATAATCATGTTGTGACTGGGCGGTATGATGATGCCGGCAATTGAAGATGTGACAGTGACGTTG
>JBCDBQ010000252.1:0-9481 GCA_039183375.1 Pseudomonadota bacterium | reverse complement strand
GCGTCTGCCTCAAGTTCCGGAGCGGCTCCAGCAGCAAAGAAGGGCTTTGAATTCGCCACGGTCGCGGCTCTGTTGCCGGCTGCCAAAGTTGATGCCGGACAGGGTGTTTTCAAGAAGTGCGCGACCTGCCACACACCAAATCAGGGCGGCAAGAACGGCCAAGGGCCGAACCTTTGGAATATTGTAGATCGCGATCTCGCCGCTTCTGATGGATTCAACTACTCGAAAGCCATGGCGAACAAGGGTGGCAAGTGGGATTATGAGTCTCTGGCTCTGTTTCTTCATAAGCCTAAGAAGTGGCTCAAGGGCACAAAGATGGCCTTTGCGGGCCTGAGAAAGCCTGAAGATATCGCAAACCTGCTAGCCTATATGCAGTCTCTTAGCGACAGTCCGGTGCCGTTTCCTGGGCAGTAAGCTGAGTACTTAGGCGGTCGTTTTTGGCCAAGCTTCATATTTTGCACGACAATGGGCATCACTGGACAACAGTGATGCCCTTTTTGCTGTCTGATCGTGTCACAGAGCCCGGCAGTGGCCGGATGCATGACAGCATTGTAACGTGACGACTGATCCCGGCGCGGCTAGGATTTTGCTCCAGTGTTTTGTTTGCGAGACGTCAAATCGAGAAAATGAGGCAAGCGCCCTTGATGTTACATCGTCAGTTGTCTTTCGCCGCCGTGGCATTGGCCAGTGCGTTCCTAGTCCCGCTTGGGCCAGCATGGGCTTCGGCTAAGAAACACGGACTTTCGACGTTTGGGGATCTCAAGTATCCCGCCGATTTCAAGCACTTTAGCTACGTCAATCCAAATGCGCCGAAGGGTGGCAGTCTCTCAACCACTCCGACAAGTGGCAGTGCGAGCTTTGATAGCTTCAATCCATTTATTCTGAAGGGCAATACACCAAATGGCCTGTCCGGGCTCCTGTTTGACACGCTTTTGGCGGGGGCAGGTGATGAGCTGGGCGCCGGCTACGGCCTCATCGCTCACTCGGTTGAACTTGCAGATGATAAGCGGTCGGTCACTTTCTATATGCGACCCGAAGCGAAGTTCTCTGACGGTACTGCGCTTACGGCAGAAGATGCCGAGTTCTCAATCACGACGCTCAAGACCAAAGGGCATCCGTTCTACCGTAATCTGCTCCGCGACGTCGTGAAGGGCGAAGCGTTGGACAAGCACACGGTTCGGTTCACTTTCAAGGGTGACAATCTTCGTGACTTGCCGCTGCTGGTTGGTGGCCTGCCAATCTTTTCGAAGGCCTACTACAGCAAGGTGGACTTCACGAAGACGACGCTGAAGGAGGCTCCCCTTGGATCAGGTCCCTACACCTTGTCCAAATTCGAGGCGAACAAGTTCGTCACGTATAAGCGACGCGAGGATTACTGGGCCAAAGACCTGCCGGTGAATGTCGGCACCAATAATTTTGATGAGGTGACCTACAACTATTACAAGGATCGCTCCGCCAGCCTGATCGGTTTTGCTGGTGGCGAATACGATCTGCGCGAGGAGTTTACATCCAAGCAATGGGCAACCGGTTATGAGTTTCCCGCCGTCAAAGATGGTCGCGTCAAGCTTGTAACACTTGAGGATAAGAATCCATCGGGCACGCAAGGCTGGTTCTTTAATACACGCCGGAAGAAGTTTTCAGATCCGCGAGTGCGGCAGGCGCTGGGTTACACCTTTGACTTCGAATGGACCAACAAGAACCTGTTCTATTCACTGTACACGCGGACATCGAGCTATTTCGAAAACAGTGACATGAAGGCGGTTGGCAAGCCGCCTGCCGAGGAGCTTGCACTACTCGAGCCCTTCAAAGCGTCACTACCGAAGAGTGTCTTTGACCAGCCTTTTGTTCCGCCCGTATTTGATGGGAGTGGGCGCAATCGCAAGCAACTCGGTAAGGCGCACAAGCTGCTCAAGGAGGCCGGCTTCAAGCTGGTCAACGGTAAGCGTCTTGACCCGGAAGGGAAGCAACTTTCGATCTCGTTTATGCGCTTTGCGCCCTCCTTCGACCGTATCCTGCTGCCGATGGTCAAGAACATGAAGGCCCTTGGAATTGATGCCAAGATAGAGCCGGTCGACCCTGCGCAGTACGAACTGCGCCGCAAGAACTTTGACTATGACATCCTGAGCATGCGCATGGTGATGTCAGGGACACCTGGCATTGAGCTGTTCAACCGTTTTCATTCTCGTGCGGCATCGGCAAACGGTAGCTTCAACGTTGCGGGTATCAAGGATCCTGCGGTCGACTCACTGATTACGAAGATCAACAATGCCAAGTCACGGCAAGAGTTGAACACCGCCGTTCGCGCGTTGGACCGCGTGCTGCGTGCTGGCCATTACTGGATACCCAACTGGTATAAGGGCGCCCATAATATTGCCTTGTGGGATAAGTTTGGACGACCGGAGACAAAGCCGCCCTATAGCCGCGGCATTGTTGGATTGTGGTGGGAAGACAAAGAAAAGGCTGCCAAGTTGAAACGGAAGTAGAGGCCCTGTAGTTAGAGTACTCTCACCCGTAAACTCGGCAGAGGCTGGCACGGACATTCATGGTAGCTTATCTGATTAAGCGGTTTTTGCTGATATTCCCGACATTGTTCGGGATCATGCTGATCAGCTTTATCATTATTCAGTTTGCGCCAGGCGGTCCTGTCGACCGGATGATCGCCCAGTTGAGTGGAAATGACGTCAGCGCCACGTCAAGGATTGGTGGTGGTGGCGACGGTGCCGGAGGCGGGTCTGCGGCAGCGACGGCTGAATCGGCACAGCTCACTTCGAAGTATCGGGGTGCGCAGGGCCTGGACCCAGAATTCATCAAGGAACTTGAGCGCCAATTCGGTTTCGACAAGCCGGCCCACGAGCGCTTCCTGCTGATGATGAAGAACTATATGACGTTCAACTTCGGCAACAGCTACTATCGCGATACGCCGGTGATCGAGCTTATCAAAGAGAAGCTGCCGGTCTCAGTGTCACTCGGAATTTGTATGGTTGTTCTGACCTACCTGATCTCTATTCCGCTGGGCATTCGCAAGGCGGTTCACGACGGTGAACCGTTTGACACTTGGACAAGCGGTGTTCTGGTTGTTGGATACGCTCTTCCTGGATTTATGGTTGGGGTGTTTCTGTTGGTTCTGTTTGCCGGTGGTTCGTTCTTCCAGTGGTTTCCAACACGTGGCCTTACCTCCGAGAACCATGCGGAACTATCTCTCATCGGGCAGCTGCTCGATCGGGCATGGCATATCACATTGCCTCTCATCGCGTTGGCGCTCAGCGCATTCACGCAGCTGACTTTTCTCACCAAAAACTCCTTCATTGATGAGATCCGGAAGCAGTATGTATTAACTGCCCGCTCGAAGGGGCTTACTCAGAACCAGGACCTCTACGGTCATATCGTCCGTAATGCGATGCTGATCATTATTGCTGGTTTTCCGGCCGCGTTTATTTTTGCGTTCTTTACAGGATCACTCTTGATCGAGACGATCTTCTCGCTCGATGGTCTCGGCCTGCTCGGGTTTGAGAGCATCATCAATCGTGACTATCCGGTGGTGTTCGCCACGCTGTTTATTTTTTCGCTGCTCGGGATGGTCGTGCAGTTGGTCACTGACTTTGTCTATACGCTTGTCGATCCACGCATCGATTTCGAGAACCGCGAGGTGTGATGGGTGCAGGCTGACTCTGACAACCTAGAACTGCGCGACAAGCAGGGCGCCAGCGGTCGCGGGGCTCATGCCAAGCAATCGCGATGGTTCACACTGACACCGATCAGCCAGCGACGTTGGCAAAACTTCCGTTCGAACAGGCGTGGTTACTGGAGCCTGTGGTTCTTCCTCACGCTGTTCATCCTGAGCCTGTTTGCCGAACTGATTGCAAACGATAAACCGATCATCGCTGCCTACAAGGGTGAGATCCTGCTCCCTGTGGTGATCGATTATCCGGAAGAGAAGTTTGGCGGATTCCTTGCCATAACGGATTATAAGGACCCGGAGATCAAGCAGGAAATCGAAGACAACGGTTGGATGATCTGGCCTCCCATCCGGTACTCCTATTCCTCCGTCAACAATGACTATCCGCTCAGGAAATCGAAATCGGGCGACTGTCTCGGATTTCCTTCGCCACCGCGCTGGACGAGCAATGCCGAGCTGTGTGATGCGCCGGCGGATAAGCTTGAACGCTACAACGCTCTCGGCAATCAGAATTGGCTTGGCACGGATGACCAAGGCCGGGATGTTGCAGCCCGCATTATATATGGATTTCGGATATCGGTTCTGTTCGGTCTCATCCTGACGGTGCTTGCTTCGCTTATTGGGATCATCATCGGTGGCTTGCAGGGCTATTTTGGAGGCTGGATTGATCTTATCGGGCAACGCTTTCTCGAGATTTGGTCGTCGATGCCGTACCTTTACATTCTGATCATTATCTCTTCGGTTCTGGTTCCTGGCTTTTGGACTTTGTTGCTTGTTATGCTGGCGTTCTCATGGACGTCCCTGGTCAATGTCGTGCGCGCTGAGTTCCTGCGGGGTCGTAACTTCGAATACATCAGGGCGGCGCGGGCGCTAGGCCTATCGAACATAACGATCATGTTCAAGCACTTGCTACCGAACGCGATGGTTGCAACGCTGACCTTCCTGCCATTTCAGCTGACCGGAGCAATCACAGCGCTTACCGCTCTGGACTTCCTGGGCCTTGGCATGCCGGTCGGATCACCGTCTCTTGGTGAACTCCTGAAGCAAGGCAAAGATAACCTTCAGGCGCCGTGGCTCGGAATTGCTGCATTCTTCTCGGTAGCAGCTTTGTTGAGTTTGCTTGTCTTTGTCGGCGAGGCCGTCCGTGACGCGCTTGATCCGCGCAAGACGTTCGTGTGAGGCGAGGAACTGACCGTAGAATGAACAGCAACGCCTCCACACTCATTAACGTCCGCCGGCTATCGGTTGACTTTAAAGCCGGCGATGAAATCGCCAATGCCGTGAAGAGCGTATCGTTCACGATCAACAAGGGTGAGACGGTTGCGCTGGTTGGCGAGTCCGGATCCGGCAAGACAGTATCTGCACAGTCAATTTTGAAGTTGCTGCCGTATCCCACGGCATCGCATCCGAGTGGTGAGATCTTCTTTCATGGCAAGGATCTGCTTGGTCTCAATGAAAGCGAAATGCGGACGATACGCGGTCGACGTATTTCCATGATCTTTCAGGAGCCGATGACGTCGCTTAATCCGCTGCATACAATCGAGAAGCAGGTTGGCGAAGTTCTGCGCATCCACCATGGATGGAACCGCAATGAGGTTCGTCCAAAGGTTGTCGAGCTGCTGCAGAAAGTTGGGATCCGCGACCCTGAAAAGCGATTGAAGGACTATCCCCACCAGCTTTCCGGCGGCCAGCGCCAGCGCGTTATGATTGCACTCGCGCTTGCAAATGAGCCGGAGCTTCTCATAGCCGATGAGCCGACCACCGCGCTCGACGTTACCATTCAAGCTCAGATCCTTGAGCTATTGCAGGAACTGCAACGCGAAATGGGCATGGCGATGCTGCTGATCACGCACGATCTGGGTATCGTGCGAAAGATGGCAGAGCGCGTTTACGTCATGAAGGACGGCGAGGTCGTTGAAAACGGTACGACTGATGACATATTCAATCGTCCGACTGCAGATTACACGCAGCATCTGCTATCCGCAGAACCTAAGGGATCGCCGCCTCAGTCAGACCCTGACGCGCCGGTCGTTCTCGAAACCGAGAATTTAAAGGTGTGGTTTCCAGTTCGACGTGGTTTGCTGCAGAGAACAGTCGATCACGTCAAAGCAGTCGACGGGTTGTCTCTCAAGATACGTGCGGGGCAGACAGTCGGCGTGGTCGGGGAATCGGGATCCGGGAAGACGACACTTGGACTTGCCCTGCTGCGGTTGCTGTCGTCTGAAGGGCCGATCGCCTATGTCGGCAATCGCATAGACGGTGCAACGTTTCGGCAGATGCGACCGCTCCGCAAAGAAATGCAGGTGGTGTTTCAGGATCCCTTTGGTTCGCTGAGCCCCAGGCTTTCAGTTGGCCAGATTATTGAAGAAGGTCTTCTTATTCAAAGCCCAAGCATGGCTTATGACGAACGGCGTGAGGCCGTTGGCCGGGCCCTGCAAGAAGTTGGCCTCGACCCAGCGTCGCAGGATCGCTATCCCCATGAGTTCTCTGGCGGGCAGCGCCAACGGATCGCCATAGCACGGGCGATGGTGCTTGAGCCGAAGTTTGTAATGCTGGATGAGCCGACGAGCGCACTGGACATGAGCGTGCAGGCGCAGATCGTAGACTTGCTGCGGGATTTGCAGCAACGGCGCCAGCTGGCTTATCTGTTTATCAGTCATGACCTCAAGGTTGTGCGCGCCTTGTCGAACCATGTGATTGTCATGCAGAACGGCAACGTTGTCGAAGAAGGACCTTCGGAGCGTATTTTCTCGGCTCCGGAAACCACCTATACACGTGCATTGCTATCGGCGGCGCTCAATCTGACGACGGCGCCAATTGATAGTGTTGCTGCCGACGAGAAGTAAATTTTTTGAACTGCTGCGGAATAGAAATGGACTAGTAAGACGTATGGCACTGCTCATCATCGGAAGTGATCGCGCCCAGGAATTCCACAAGACAGCGCTTGCGAAGAGCCCCGGACGGGACGTGCGGATCTGGCCGGACGTCGGCGAAGCTGGCGACATCAAGCATGCCCTCGCCTGGCATCCCGATCCTGGAGTTCTCAAGACCTTTCCTAACTTGGAGACGATTGTTTCTGTTGGGGCAGGGGTTGATCATCTGTTCAAGGATCCAGATCTGCCGAGTGTGCCGATCATCCGCTACATTGATCCGGATCTGACGGGCCGAATGGTCGAATATGTGACCCTGCAAACGCTGTATCATACGCGGCGGATGTCGGAGTACCGGTCGCAGCAGGCCCAGAGCCGTTGGCAGTACTTGCCGGAACCTGCAGCGCATGAAGTTCGGGTCGGCATTATGGGGTTGGGTGTTCTTGGTACAGCGTGTGCGCGGGCGCTGCTGTCGCTTGGCTATCAAGTGCGAGGCTGGACCCGGTCACCCAGAGACGTTGACGACGTCACCTGCTATGCGGGCCAGACCGAGCTTGACCCGTTTCTCGCAGAGACGGATATTCTCGTGGTTCTGTTGCCCTTTACGCCAGATACGAAGGGCCTGATCAATCGTGGCCTGCTTAGCAAACTTTCGACTACAGGCCGGCATACGCGCATGCCAGGTCCGGTTCTGATCAATGCCGGACGCGGGGGCGTCCAGGTTGGCGACGATATTCTTGCTTCGCTTGATGCCGGAGAACTTTATGCGGCGAGCCTGGACGTCTTTGAGGTGGAGCCGCTTCCAGCTGACAGTCCGTTCTGGGCGCACGAGCGCGTTGTCATTACTCCGCACAATGCGGCCGAAAGTACGCCTGATAGCATTGTGGCATATTTCCTTGATCACATCGCGCGGATGGAGAACGGCGAGGCCATGCAGAATGTCGTCGACCGCGACGCAGGTTACTAGTCGAGCGTCAGAAGGAATGCTGCATGTTGTCGGATGAGGCGTTTGGCAATCTGCTCATTGATATCAAACGAGCGCTTGAAGCATGGGCCGATCAGCATCGAACAGCTGCTGAGATCATTATCGAAGACGATCCGAGCTATTGGCGTATTCATGCTTTCCCCTCTGAAGCTGCGCTGTGTCCGGTTGAACTCGTCCTTCGGCCAGACCGGAACTATGATCTGGTCATCGACAATGCGTCGCTCGAAGATCAACCGATCGAGCGATTTGATCTACTGACAGAGTTGTTTGATGCAATCGCTGCTGGGAAGCCTGTCGTGCGCACGTTTGCCAGCCAGGCGACACAGCAGTTGCTGGGAACAAGAACCATTGTGGCACTGTCCGATGGGTCCGAATGGCGGGTCGATCAGCTGACGTTACTCGGCGAGAAGCTTGGCCTCGAAGGTGCGATCGTTACCGAGCGCCGCTTTGCAAGCTACGACGTCCGACAACAGTCCTGACCTACCAGTTACGGAATGGCTTCGTTAGCCTGGCATAGGGCTACCTGCCAGCAATTCCCTCAATCACCTTCAACATGTTCCGCGCGACATGCGGTTCACCGCCCTTTGGACCAAGTGGCTTATTAGCCTGACGCCAGCCATAGAGATCGAAGTGGACGTAGCGGTCGGCGTTCTTAACAAAGCGCTTCAGAAATAAAGCGGCGGTAATCGCGCCGCCAAACCCGCCTTCTGAGATATTGTTGAAATGGCCGACGCCATGCTCCAGGTTTTTGTCGTAACCCGCCCAGAACGGTAAGCGCCAGACAGGATCTGCGGTCGCGAGGCCGGCTTGCGTGATATTATCGGCGAGTTGGTCGTCACTGGAGAACATCGCCGGTAGATCGGCGCCCAAGGCGACACGGGCCGCGCCAGTCAGTGTTGCGAAGGATGCAATCACACCAGGCTCGTCATCATCTGCCAAGGACAGCGCATCAGCTAACACCAGGCGGCCTTCCGCATCGGTGTTACCGATCTCGACATTGAAACCGGCGCGAGTCGGGAGCACATCCCCTGGTCTGAAGGCGTTGCCGGAGACGCTGTTTTCAGCGACGGCCAGAAGCAGGCGCAAGCGCACGTTGACCCCGAGGCCCATAATCATGTTGGCAAGAGAGAGCGCGGCAGCGGCACCACCCATATCCTTTTTCATAAGAAGCATGGCACTTGCTGGCTTCAGGTCGAGGCCGCCGGTGTCAAAGCAAATGCCTTTGCCAACCAGTGTTACTTTCGGTGCGTCAGCGTTGCCCCAGGTGATGTCGATAAGCCGGGGCGGGCGTGTGCTGGCACGTCCGACGGCGTGGATCATCGGATAGTTTTCGGCTAGTAGCTGTTCTCCGATAATCGCATGGATTAAGGCGCCATGTTTTCCGGCAACGGCGCGGGCAGCGGCTTCAATTTCCTCAGGACCCATGTCGTTGGCTGGCGTGTTGATTAAATCCCGTCCAAGCCAAACTGAGTCTGCAATCGTTTGAACGCGATTGGTATCGGTTCCATCGCCTAAGAAAAGTTGTGGGGCTGCGTCGCTGGCCTTGTTCTTGTAACGCCTGAACTTATAGGCGCCTAGGCCCCAAGCGACGGCTGCGGCCTCACGGTCATCGAAGCCCTGCCCAAGCCGGTAACTGCCTGCAGGCAACTTGATTGCGAGATCTCCGAGAAGGTATTCGGCAGGACCGCAGGGCTCGGCGCTGTCGCCTTTGCCGGCCCCGAAAAGCACTGTTGCAATTTTTCCGTTGCGATCAGGAAGAAGCAGGTGTGAGCGGCGTCCTGCTTTGTAGGCGCAGGCATTAATCCATGCCTTCTGCTCATCCGTGATGTCCGGGATCATTTCGAGATCGTCAACAGATCGCAACAGATGAATCGGCGCTGTGTCGGTATCGCTGTCGGTGAAAACTGCCGTCGTTGCCGGGAGTTCAAAGCTCGGGTTGGTCACGTCTGG
>JBCDBQ010000251.1:0-9495 GCA_039183375.1 Pseudomonadota bacterium | reverse complement strand
CATCAGACCTCAATCGCGGAATCGAAATCGATGAAGCTACCGTCCAAAGCCTCATCGACGCGCGTCTGGTAGCGCGCAGTGAGAAAGACTGGGCACTGTCGGACAAAATCCGAGACCAGTTGAGCGACATGGGAGTGCAATTGAAGGATGGGCGTGACCCGGAAAGTGGAGAAGGCATCACCACCTGGGAAATCAAGCGGTAGTTCAGTCGTTCAGACATTCGCTTTCAGCCAAGGTGTCTCGCATAATCTCCAGTGCCGCTGTGCGAGGATCAATGTCACCGGCTGCCAAAGCGTTCACAATTGAACTCACCTTGGTTGAACTTTCAGCCTGATGCAGCTTTTGATTTAGCAACTCCTTTGCGGCCTGCTCAATCATATAGAGCAGGCGCTGCCGCATACGTTCCTCTCGGGAATGCGATGAGCGCAGCACCAGTAACTCGTCCGCCACATCGGCAAGCTCAATAATGCCGGCCGTCGACGACGCACTCGTCAGAACGACCGGGACAAAGCCGTCCTCATATCCCCGCAAGGACACCGCATTGCGTAACTGCTCTGCCGTCGCATCCGCACCTGGCAGGTCAGACTTGTTCACCACAAGGACGTCAGCAATCTCAAGCAATCCAGATTTGATTGCCTGGATGCCATCACCTAACCCAGGAGCGGAGACGACCAGCTTAATGTCCGCAACGGCCGCGACATCTATTTCTGATTGACCAGCCCCAACAGTTTCAATGATCAGGCGATCAAACCCCGCCGCATCAAACAGCTCCAGCAGGCGCACAACAGCTGGTGCCAGTCCCCCAACAGTGCCTGAGCTAGATAGAGAGCGAACAAAGACGCCGTCGTCATCAAGAGCTGCGCTCATACGAACACGGTCGCCGAGCAAGGCCCCGCCTGAAATAGGGCTCGATGGATCGACAGCAATGATCGCAACGCGATAGCCTCGCGCCCGCCACTCCTGCGTAAGCACATTCACCAAGCTTGATTTACCGGCACCCGGTGGCCCTGTCACTCCGAGTACCACCTTACCTTCCACTGCGTGGCGAATGTGGCGCCGGATAGTCAGATAGTCACCGCTACCTTGCTCGACCAGGCTTAGGGCTTGCGAAAGCGCGGCGCGGTCACCTGCCAGTAACCGGTCGCACAGCGACTCAATGCTTACTGCCATGGATGCGTTTCCATTGTCTGGCGTCCTGCCAGCAGAGCCCCATCAATACCAAATCCCGGGAAAGCGATAGCGGGGCCGCATAGCGATCGGGCCGAGTCCGACCATTGAAATCATCGGTTCTTCGCGGATGATGATTTGCGGATGACTGCGGTTGAGATCAAGTTCCTGCAGGCGCGCAACCCGCTGTTCCGTGGTTGGATGAGACCGCAAAACCGATGGGACAGGGACACGTCGGGCGGGCACCGGCAACATCAAATCTTCCCAGAAATACCCGGTGTACCTCTCGACTTTTTGAAGCGCTGAAGCGAGCCCTGCCGGATCCCCCGTGAGGCTTGCGCCTTCCAAATCGGCATCAAACTCACGCACGCGCGACAGGCCCAATTGCAGCAAGTTGGACAGCGCGGGTGCGACGTAGAGGAGGGCGATGGCAAACCAGCTGTACGCGAACTCTCCGGCGAAAATCAGCGCGAGAATGTTCACGACGGCTAGAATGGCAGCCGTGTAGGGCAGCACCTGCGTGAAGCGGCTCATCAGGTCAGCAAGACCCATCACACGCAGATCATTGTTTTTGATATGGCTGATCTCATGCGCAATAACACCGGCCAGCTCACGCAACGAAAGCTGTCGTAGCAGTCCCTCAGTGATTCCGATGGCCGGGTTTGACTTAGTGCCGGTTGCAAATGCGTTCATGGTCAAACTTGGTATGACGTAGAGAGCCGGGCGATGACCAAGTTCGGCGCGCTCAGTCAGAGCATTCAGGATGTGGGTCAGCTGCCCAGGAGAATGTTCCGCAACACGCTGGCCTTTGTAGAACCGCATCACAACGGATGCAGGGATCTGTGGAGAACAAACTGCCAACACGGCGACAAAACCAGTTGCAACAAGCGCCCCGGTGAACCCCCACAGCAACCCTGCAGAGATAGCAACAAGCGCACACATGCCCACCAAAATTGCGACGGTCTGGACCAAATTACTGTTTTTGTGAGCTTGTTCAGCACTTGGATTGAGCATGGCGGCCTCGAGACTGGATGGATGACTTGGCTCTCACCCGCGTTCACTTAGATCATAGCGCCAAAGATTGGAACCGCCCACGCCGCACCAACATCAATCGCCGCACCAATTCATCACCAAAAACTAAGCCTCCAAGCAAAACCGCTGATCCGTCCAAGAGCGCGACGAACATACCCAATGAGGCGTTGCGAAGGGGAAATGCTCCAAAATGCGTTTTCTCGTCCATTAAGCATTGCAGCACTCAGCATGGTAAATGCTTGAAATTCTTGTAATATCGGATTAAATCGCCGTTCGCGCCAAGAGTGCCGCCTGTATCGGAGTTGAGTATCATATGAGGACCTTTGCACTGGCATTAACTGCCATCCTGCTGGCAGCCCCATATGTCAAAGCACAAGTGGGCCAGGACCGAACCATCACGACCGATGGCGCGCGCAAACCAATAAAGACTGCCGCCATTCACCCTCGGCTGGAACCGGCAAATAGAGCCCTGGATGCCGTTGGGCGCCCCATGGCACAGGGGCCGATTACGCGCCAAAGACCGCTGCGCTCCGCGATTACACAGTTATTCCTGACTGCAAATGGACAACTTAACCTGAAGGGGTACGGCCGCCCTGGGTCTAGGCTCGCCGTGGTGCTGAACCGCGTGCGTCTTGCTGCCATCACCGTCGACGGAAACAGTCAATGGCAGGTTGCCCCAAGCATGCGCGTCCTGCCCGGCAATTATCGATTTTCCCTAGAACAGTTGGACAACGGACTGCTCGGAAACATTGTGACGGATGAAATCCGGATCTCTGTTCCGTCCAATCAGGACGCTCCCCTTCATGTCCAGTTCAAACTGGAAGAAGCTCTCCAACGACAGGCAGAGCAGATTGGCCAGGACGCATCAAAGGTATTCGACCAATTCTTCCGTGATAGGGCTGCTCCACAGACCCGGCTCGCACAAACAAGCGCAAACAATGATGATCGGACAGAAGCCCCCGATCGGCCCATCCTAGATGCTACGCTGGGTTGGCTCGGAACCGCCAATCAAGCCTATCAACGGCAGATCGTACCGCGACTGCAGATCGGCGGCGCATTAAGTTTGCCAAGCAATGTCGCCGTGCGCAGCCGCAGCGAGACAGTGGAATTCACTGCTTGGACGTTGCCGACTCTCGATACCCTCACCAACAATGTCCAGGACTGGTTCGGTCGCTCCGCAAACAGCTATGACGGTCAGATCATCCCGAGACTATCCGGCGCGCAAGAACGACGGATCGTTATCCAGAGAACTGTCGAGACAGAGGTCGTCAAACCGCCAAGGCGGATCGATGAAGACCAAGTCGCACGCCGGGCCGAAGATGAGCGCCGCCAAGCCGAGCTGCGCCGTCAACGCGAACTTGAAGCCGATCGAACTGCACAAAGGGACCGAGAACGGCAAATGGCTGCTCAGCGCGCTGAGCAGGCACGCTTGGAAGACGAACGTCGCAGGACACAAGAAGAGCTAAGACGTGCAGAGGCGGCGCGTCTTAGAGCTGCCGCCGAGCGCAGAAAAGCAGAAGAAGCCCAGCGCACTGCCGAGTTGACTGCCCAACGCGAAATCGAGAACGAACGCACACGCGTCAATAGTGAATTGCTGGAACAAAAGCGCAAACGGGATGCAGCGATTGCTTCTGCCAAGGCAGAGCGTGAACGTGCACGAAAACTGTTGGAAGAGGCAAGGCGCTCCCGCCAAGCCGCGCGGGATCGTGAACTCGAGCGCATCCGGCAGGAACGCGAACAGCGCCAGGCAGAAGAAGAACAGCAGCGCACGCGCCTCAGCGAGCTTTGGCAGAGGGCGAAACGCGCCGCCCGCAACGCGATGGCACGCACGCGGGCAGAGCAAGACCCGGCAAACCGTTTGGTCGAGGAGCAAGCACCTCCGAGAACGACACGCGTCGCGCGACGCAACGTACGCACTCAACCGCCGGCACCGCCGACCCAGAACCGCTACCGCACTGTACGTCGAGAACCGCGACGAGATAGGCGCATCTCAGCGACGCCACCACCTATCCCCGATCGCACGCGGCGTCCCCAGAGAGCGCGTGTTGCTGCCAATCTACCCGCCCGGAGAAAGCCCACTGCCCGCCGCGTGAAGATCGCCAAGATAAAGGCAGCGCCAAAGAAGCGAACGAGACGCATCCGTATCGCCCGTAAAGCTTCCAAGCGGCGGAAAAGAGTTCTGGGCTATCGCCGGCGCTCTCATCCCTGCCGTAAGTGGTCGGCACGCCGTATTCGCCTCCCAGGCAAGTACGTGGTGCGTAAGGGTGACTCTCTCTGGAAGATCTCACGACGCCATTATCGTCGCGGACGCAAATACTGGCGGATTTATCGGGCAAACCTCGGCAAGATCCGCAATCCAGACTTGATCTATCCGTGCCAGCGGTTCCATATCCCGAAGGGCAAATCGCGGCGCAAGTAATCTGTTCCCACCTCTGCTATCGTTGGGCTAAACGATAAGCGTGTACCGATGCAGCAAGCTCGGCCGGGTAGGACATAACTTATGCCGCAAGACAGAGCCGTTCAGCCTTCTCAGGCTCAAGACGATGCTCAACCAAAGCCAGCAGTAGAACATCAGCGCAAGAGCCACATGTTCGTCATGCGTGGTCTGGTGCCGTTTGTCTGGCCTTCCGAAAGGCCGGACCTCAGATGGCGCGTGGTCGCCGCAGCAATCCTGCTTGTATTGGCCAAGCTCATAACAGTCCTCGTACCGGTATTCTACAAGTATGCAACAGACGCATTGACTGGTAACGCCTCAGGCGGAGCTGCGATAACGGCTTCGAACG
Source organism: Pseudomonadota bacterium (assembly GCA_039183375.1). Classification (GTDB taxonomy): domain Bacteria; phylum Pseudomonadota; class Alphaproteobacteria; order Rhizobiales; family Hyphomicrobiaceae; genus Tectiglobus. Next base: position 4,513 of record JBCDBQ010000251.1, on the reverse strand, counting down.
TCACCGTCGGCGCAACCGCCTTGATTATTGCCTATGGTGTCGGTCGAATCTTAATGGTGGCCTTGACCCAGGTTCGCGATGTTCTGTTCACTGCAGTCGGCCAACATGCCGTGCGATCCTTGAACAATCGCACCTTCCGGCATCTCCACCAATTGTCGCTGAGATTTCATTTGGAGAGGCGAACGGGTGGGCTGTCCCGCGTCATCGAGAGGGCCACGCGCGCAATTGAGCTCATCTTGAGGATGGGCGTGCTCAATCTCGGACCGACAATACTTGAACTTGTCTTCCTCGCAGGTGTCCTGCTCTACTTTTTCAACCTCACCTATGCACTCATCGTTGTTGCGACTGTCGCGCTGTATATCTGGTTCACGCTCTACGCCACCGAGTGGCGGATTACGATTCGGCGGGAAATGAATGACAGCGACACTGAAGCCAACACAAAGGCGATCGATAGCCTAATCAATTTTGAAACAGTCAAGTACTTTGGTAATGAGCAGATGGAGGCGAGCCGGTTCGATCAGTCCATGGCGCGCTACGAACGCGCTGCCATTCAAACCTACTACTCTCTCGGCATTCTGAACTCAGGTCAGTCGATCATTTTCACGACCGGCATGACTATATGCATGGTGCTAGCGGCCCATGGCGTTATGACCGGCGCGCATACGATCGGTGACTTCGTCATGATCAACGCTCTCCTCATTCAGCTTTACATGCCGCTAAACTTCATGGGCTTTGTCTATAGAGAGCTTCGGCAGGGTCTGGTTGATCTCGAAACCATGTTTGGACTCTTGGAACAGTATCCGGAGATCAAGGATAAACCTGATGCCAAGCCAATGGATGTCTCGAGAAGTCGGATCAAATTCGAGAACGTTTCCTTCGCTTACGATCCTGATCGACAGATACTCCAGGACCTCACTTTTGACGTTGAGCCCGGCAGCATGGTCGCCCTTGTTGGTCCTTCGGGGGCCGGAAAGTCCACGATCAGCCGCATCCTGTTTCGTTTCTACGACATTCAAAACGGCCGCGTCCTAATTGATGGCCAGGACATTCAGGATGTCACGCAGGAGTCGCTTCGCGCGAATATCGGTGTCGTGCCGCAGGACACCGTCCTGTTCAATGACACCATCATGTACAACCTACGTTATGGCCGCCCGAATGCGAGCGATGACGAAGTCTTTGAGGCCGCCCGACTTGCACAAATCGAGAGTTTCATCAAGCAACTCCCCGATGGTTACAAAACCATGGTCGGCGAGCGCGGCCTGAAGTTATCCGGTGGCGAAAAGCAGCGCATGGCGATCGCACGCACGATACTTAAGGCGCCTCCCATCCTGATGTTGGATGAGGCGACCAGTGCCCTGGACAGTCAAACAGAGAGAGACATCCAAGACGCTCTTGATCAGGTCTCAAAGGGCAGAACCTCTCTGGTCATCGCCCACCGGCTCTCGACGATTGTTCACGCGGACAAAATCCTTGTTCTGGAAAAGGGTGTGCTCGTCGAACAAGGAACGCATAGCGAGTTGATGAAACTTGACGGCCTCTATTCATCGCTATGGCAGCAGCAACAAAAGGCTGAAGAAGCCCGGGCGGAGTTAGCCCGCACACTGGAAGAGGCCGAGCGCAGCGGTGCAATACGAGGCGGTCAATTTAGATTGAGCGACGACACCTAATTGTGTGCGGTTAACGCGATTCCATCTCCCAACCTGGTCGAGGACGCGCCTCACTGTGAAAAGGCAGCGGTCAGTGCGTTGCCCGGTAACAGCGAATAAATGTACGTGGCATAACAACAAACAAGAATCAGCCCTTCGAGGCGATTGATGCGGAAACCGGAGCGCGCGAATATCATCAACAGCACTGCCGCGCCAACCATCACCGCGTTATCGAACGTCGCAATCCTGGCGGGGACGGCAACCGGAGCGACAACTGCGGTCAGACCGCCTACTCCCAGAATGTTGTAGATGTTCGAGCCCAGGATATTGCCAAGAGCCATAGCCTGCTGACCACGTAGCGCAGCAATAATCGATGTTACCAGCTCTGGCATTGACGTCCCAACAGCGACAATCGTCAGACCGATCACCGTCTCAGAGACCCCGTATTGACGGGCCAGCGCCACCGCGCCATCAACCAGCACACCGCCGCCAAAGATTAAAACAGCCAAGCCCATAAGTGCCATGAGCACGGCGATCGCTGGTGGAATGACCGACTTAATGCGTGCAACGGTCCGCGATCCTGTCGGCAGATTGCGAAGCTGACCGTGCGCCTCTGCCTTTTGGACTGCACTCGTGGGATCAGCACCATCGACAATACGTTCCTGCCGCCACGCATAGAACAGATAGGCTACCAACCAAAGCAGAAGAATGAAGCCAACCTGCGGATTGAGCGGCATAAATAGGCTGATCGCCGAGAACACGACGGCCGTCACGACAACCATGGTGCCATCCCGCACCAACGCCCGGGACGAAACAGCGATTGGCATCATAAGCGCTGACAATCCGAGAATCAGACAGATGTTCGAGATACTCGAGCCGACAAAGTTCCCGATGGCGATACCTGGCGAACCCATCTTCGCAGCATGAATTGATGTCGCCATTTCGGGAGCTGATGTACCGAAACCAACCAAGACAATCCCAATAAGGAGTGGTGACACCCCCATCTGCTCCGCGACTCTGACGGAACCACGCACCAGCAACTCGCCTCCGACAATCAGCATCACGAAGCCGGCGATCACTGCAACAATTGGATCCATATCTCAGAGCCTTTAGGTTTCATCACATCCTGCAGACAAACAGGTGCTGAACCAGGTTTCAAGGTGTACTGTCGACGAACTGATTTTCTGTGTAGCCCTGCAAATATAACAATCCGGTCAAATCACAGTGCCGAATGTCAGCATCAGCCTTCTCAGCGACAATTGGCTTTGCCCGGAATGCTACCCCAAGCCCGGCACGTTCAATCATCGCCAAGTCATTGGCACCATCACCGACTGCCAGGCTGGCTTCAGGGTTGATGGAATGCTCAGCCAAAATGGCTTCAAGCCGCTCCAATTTCGCTTCCCGTCCCAGGATTGGGTCTGCCACCTCTCCCGACAACTTCCCCTCCTTGAACAACAACACATTGGAACGATCTTCATCAAACCCGACACGTTGTTTGATCTGCGAGGTGAAGAAGCGAAATCCACCAGATACCAACGCGCAATAGGCGCCGTTCGCTTTCATAGTGTTGACGAGAGTACGCGCCCCATCAGAAATTGAGATCCGCTCCGCAATCACGCGGTCGAGATCTGCTTCCGCCAAACCCTTTAATAGTCCAACACGCTCGCGCAATGCGCCCTCGAAGCCGATTTCACCACGCATTGCGCGTTCAGTTATATGGCTGACCTGGCCACCGACACCCGCAAACGCCGCAACCTCATCGATGCACTCTTGCTCAATGATCGTAGAATCCATGTCAGCAATCAGCAGTTTCTTGCGCCGCTGCGCACCAACATCGACACAATTCACATCGATAGGTTGCCCGCTTAGCTCATCGCGCAGTGACGCAATTAGCATAGCGACTCTGTCTTCCGATATGCTAACCTGGAGTTCAAGCGCAACTCCCGGCTTCAACCATCGCGGGTTTGGTGTCATTGCTTCCTGTTCGAGGGCTTGCAACGCCATTAAGCGGTCAAGTGACAGGCACGGCGATGCTGGTGAACACGTAAAAACGATGGCACACAGCTTTTGAGACATAAGAAGATTCCCGTCGCAGTCAGTGGCAGCGCCGCAATCTGAACGATCGATTGGCAGGAAGGAATGTCGAAGTACCGGGCTATTCTAATTGCAGGTCCTACTGCAAGCGGCAAGTCGCAACTTGCCCTCGATATTGCCGAAAAAGTCGACGGGGTCATCGTCAACGCCGATAGCATGCAGGTCTACGAAGACCTGGAAGTCTTGACGGCAAGACCGGCCGCGAAGGATCTGAATTCGGCACCGCATGCCCTTTATGGCTTCATCCCTGGCCATATGCCCTATTCCGCGGGTCAATTCGCTCAGGATGCCGAGAAAGTCATAGCTGAGTGTGTCGAAGAGGGTAAACTGCCCATCTTGGTCGGCGGAACGGGTCTCTATTTCCGGGCTTTGCTTGAAGGTCTATCACCGATTCCGCAAATTCCGCGCACGGTACGCCAACATTGGCGCGCGGAGGCCCTGCGTCTCCCACCCGAGCAGTTACACGCGATCCTCAGCACAAAAGATCATGTGATGGCTGAACGCCTGCACCCGACAGATACCCAGCGCCTGGTGCGCGCTCTGGAGGTCATCGACGCGACTGGACAATCTCTTGCGGATTGGCAACGCATCCCCGGCGTTCCCGTCATTCCGTCCTCGGCAACCGTAAAGATTGTGATCGATATGCCGCGCGAGGAACTATACCGCCGGAGTGATGCCCGGTTTGACCAAATGCTGGCGGCAGGCGCGATCGAAGAAGTCATCGCACTCTCAAAGAAGAAATATGATCCTTCCCTGCCCATTATGCGCGCCCT
>JBCDBQ010000250.1:0-9519 GCA_039183375.1 Pseudomonadota bacterium | reverse complement strand
TCCAATACTGGAGACCCTAACATTCTGCCTGTAAAGGCCCCGCGCTGCCTCAAATGAACGTTGCTTTGGCTGACGCAGCTGCTTACTGCGCCGCTGCCTGGCTCTTAGTTTCGCCCGCCTGACTGTCGATGGTGAATATCGTGAAACCTGCTGGTCTACGCCTGCCCCCGCCGCCGGTAGATCAATCGCAGAATTGGCACGAGACACGATCAATGCACTCGTTGTCTCAACAAGGGCAAACTGTGAACCACCCTCCGTGCGCGTTACGGCTTGCGTGGCTGCTGCCTCTCTGAGTTGTTGGTTGCGCTTCGAGATTGTCCGTTGCGCAGCAGCAAGTTTCCGAGATAGGTCGCCTATCTGACGGCTGGCGTCCTGTAGCTCTCTTTGTAATCGCATCGCAAGTCGGCGCTCGCGATCAAACTCTGCACTGTTGCTCTTAAGAGCTAATCTCAAGCTCTGAATCTGGTTTTGATAGCTTGCTTCCTGGTTCCTAAATTCCGTTTCGGTTCCGGGTCGATAGCTGGCCATAAACCAGACGGCACTCGCTGCCCCCACCATCGCAACGACCAAGTACGAAACGTAATTCGACTTAGACACTTTTCTTTTGGAAACCATACCGAATGCCCACCCTAAAAGGCCAATCTTCAGATTGACCAGAAGCAGCGTCAATCAACGCGACGCAAAGAATAACTTCAAACTCGAAGACCGCACCATAACTCTCGCGAAAACTTAGCAAAGCTTGCTTAGGCAAGTCAGCCAGCAACGTGCGACAAATCACAAACAGTATTACCTAGAGGCATTCTGGTAACGCTATTCAGTTGAAGAAAAACATTACCTCTTAAGACCGAACAAACGCTCACTGAAGACGCTCAGTAATGACCGTAGCGTCGACGATACCTTAAGCGAGCATCTTGCCGACGCTGCCATGCCAGAAGTTTGCGATACTGTCGCAAAGTCTTTGGGCGACGAACACGATAATAGCGGACACAGGGCTCACCCGGCCAACAGCGAACGAATGACTGCACTGTGCCCGGAGGCGCAAAGCGCCGCCAGTATGGTCGCCTATGCTGCCGTTTGGATCGGTAAGGTCTGTTAGAGGATCTGCCAGTGTACCTCTTGCGAGGCTTCTCTTGCCTCTTCCTGGTAACGCTGCCTGCTCGCATGGACGGCTTGGTTTTGACCTTGCTCGCGCGCTTGACTTGAGATTGCTCGTGATGAGCAGATCTCGGCACTGATACCCGTTTCGGATTTCCAGTCGGCAGAAGGACGCTTGAACTCCCTAGTCCCCTTTCGCGGTCTTCCGGTTTGGACGCCGCTCGCACGACCTTACTCGAATTCTTTTGAGATGAGCTCGTTGAAACATCAGCGCTTTGCGGACGGTTCTGATCGCCCCGGTTCGCCTTCAACTGAGGCGATGGCCGCGCGGAACGTTGCGCCACAGGCTCTTTGACATCGTCGGCCACGGTCGTTCTTCGGTCAGGTTCGTTTGGCTTAACAATCACCTTGACCTTCGTGCTACCGCTACGATCCGGCGTTAAGTTCGGAATCTTCTGACTTTGACCGAAGAGTGGTTTGTCCTTCGAAAAGACACGTGTACGCGGCGTCGTAAAGTGCTGGCTAACTCCACGTTTGCCAACAGCAGCGCCGGTATCCGCTGCAATGGCAGAAGGTGCGGCGATACCGAGCAGAAACGCTGCACCCATGCATAAGACGCAGCTCCAAGCCGCGAGAGTAACTGATTGTGCCTGAACGCAGTTTCCTCGCATCATCACCTCTCGAAACTCGAGTATTCTCAGTCCGGATAAGCCAGAAAAGTCTTACATATCTGCAGCTTACACGAGACGCACCATCAACAACAATGGGTTGCGCAAGGAAAAGGTGTGTATCCAATTATGAAATGACGAGATTGCGGTTTCTGTTAACAATCGACTTCGTGAAAATTCATTGGCAGACCACCCTTAGAGCCTAAGACGTCGACCAACAGCTATGTTATAGTATTCCGAGATCTCGAAGCCTGGGGACGTGCTCTATCACTCCTCAAGAATGTCCAAAACTGGCGTTATGATTTTGAATCGGCGGAGTCGCCGAATTAGAAAGCAACATCATGCTAAATTCACTGCCAGAAGCGATCGGACTGACGAAGGGCGGCTCGCTGCGCGCCGCACTTGACCGGCTCATGTGTGGCCTCGGCCTGGGTCCGTGCCCGGAATGCCCAACCAAGACAAACACCATCGCCTTTACGGTTGCAGTTGTTGCTCTCGGCGCCAAACTCGCCAAGGCAGATGGTTTCGTCTCCAACGTGGAAACCGAAACGTTCCACAGAGTCTTTCAGACACCTGCCGGGCAGTCAGCCAACGTTCAACGGCTCTACGATCTCGCGAAGCAAGATGTTGCCGGCTTCGAAAGCTATGCGCACCAAATATCCGCGCTTCTCGCCACAGAGCCGGCGCTGAAGCGTGATGTCATCGAAGGCCTGTTTCATATTGCGGCGGCGGACGGCATCCTCCACCAACAGGAAGATAACTACTTACATCGCATCGCAGAAATATTCGGCTACACCGAAGGCGAATACCGGGCTATTCGCGCACTCTTTATTCACGATCCTGATGACGCCTACACAGTCCTCGGCATCAAGCCGGACGTGTCTGATAACGATCTCAAGTCCCACTACCGCAATTTGGTCCGCATCAACCACCCGGACATGGCCATGGCACGCGGTGTACCTGAGGAATTCGTCGAGATGGCCAATCGCAAATTGGCATCGATCAATGCGGCATTCGAAGAAATTGCGCGGGAACGCAACTTGTGACCTCTCACAGTTCTGCGAGGGAGTTTACCCCCGACAGCCGGTTGGTGAGAAAGCTTCATCCTTCGCCGAACATCAACGAGCGGCGCGATAACCTTAAGCCTGAAACTCTCATACTCCATTACACCGGTCTTCCGACCGTCGAGCGTTCGATAGCAGTGCTTGCAGATCCGATCTGCCAGGTCTCATGCCACTATGTGATCGACGAACTCGGAACAATTACTCAGATGGTAGCTGAGGCCATGCGTGCTTGGCATGCAGGCGTATCATCCTGGAAAGGGATCACCGATATCAATTCGTGGTCTATCGGGATAGAAATTCAGAACCCGGGCCATGAGCTGGGTTATCCTGATTTTCCGGATGATCAGATGGCAAGCGTTATTGCTCTATCCAAAGACATAATTGAGCGAAACGGCATACCGGCCGCACACGTGCTCGCGCACTCAGACATCGCTCCGTTGCGTAAGATCGATCCAGGCGAAAAGTTTCCATGGTCAGAATTGGCAGCGAACGGTGTCGGCCACTGGATCCAGCCAACCCCCATCGCGTCTAAAGATAATTGGCTTCAGCATGACGTAACAGATGCTAGCGTTCCAAACTTCCAGGCTCGACTGCAAAAGTATGGCTACGGATGCCCGCAAACTGGCGCGCTGGATGACGAGACAAAGAAATTCATCGCTGCATTCCAGCGTCACTTCCGACCCGAGCTAGTGAGCGGGATACTCGATCGGTCGACAATTCAAACGCTGGACAACCTGATCAACACATTGCCTGAGACGGAACGCGATACGAAGTGAGGGAGCGAGCCTCAGCCCACTCCCTCGTGAAGACGACCGTTAGTCAGTTAAACTGAGATCAAATAGGTGCGGCTTTCGTGCTGAAGCTCGGAACCGCGCGCGTGGAAGACTTCTTGGAGCCAATTTTCTTCCAGTTGCGATCAGCGCGCGTAATGTGCTTCGGAATCGACTTGTTCCAGAAGCCTACAACGGCCTTCGTGATATTCACGTAGAGCTTACCGTCAACGATGCGCCAGAGGTGCGGATTACCTGGAACCTTGCCGCCCTTGTTGTTGTTGCCGATTGAGGCACCATAGGCGCAGTGGCCATCATACTGGGGCGCATACTTGGCTGGGTCGGCCAGGAACTTGTCCCGATTTGCTTCCGTGGCAAACGCCCATTTTACGCCATTGTAGTCAGCGGTAATGGATTTCTTACCTGCGACTGCCTTGGGCTGTGCGGAACCAACTGGTGCCTGCTTGAGGCTGAAATAAGCGACAGCGTCATAGCCGGATAGGGCAAAGCCCGTCTTGTCGACATACTGCGGCCCGGCCCATGCCGAACCGGCAAAGAGGAATGCGCCAGCAAGCGCGAGCAGTGTTCGTTTCATCAGAAGTGTCCTGTTCATTTGTGTGTTTTCGAACATCCTGAAATTGATAGCTTCCGATCCGTTTCGCCATACACGGGTGTACAACTGTTTGTGTAGACCCGTGTGCAGATCAACCTATTCCCGATGATATTCATGACGATGCAGGTTCATCTTGACGAATGCACGCGTTTGTCCGATATGCGCCGAACCAGTCGGCCGGGCGGTCGCTGTCGCAGTACACGACTTTGTGGTCATCAGCTGTGACAGAGGAAAGTCCGGGCTCCATGGAAACACGGTGGCGGCTAACGGCCGTCGGGGGCGACCCCAGGGAAAGTGCCACAGAAAGCAAACCGCCGAAGCATGCTCCGGCATGTGGCAGCAAGGGTGAAAGGGTGCGGTAAGAGCGCACCGCGCGCGTTGGCAACAACGCCGGCTTGGTAAACCCCACCGGGAGCAAAACCAAATAGGGGCGGCCGCGAGCGGGGTAACCTGGCTCGAAGTCCGTTTTCAGACCAGTCGCCCGGGTTGGTTGCTTGAGATGTTCGGCAACGGACATCCCAGATGAATGGCCGTCGCGGAAGCTATCTCCGATAGTTTCCAGACAGAACCCGGCTTACAGGCCGACTGGTGCTCAATTTCGTTACAAAATTCAAGACCCTCGGTAACGAGGCCTACTTAAAACTGAAACACCCCTGTGCTTTGCTCGTGAAAGCCGTTTCATACACCGATCCTATCGGCTACAATTGTTCTGTTGCCAGAGTGCAAACTCCGGCAGTCGTGATCGACTGGCTGAAACTCCGTCTAACCTAAAACAAACGGCCATCGATTGTAGTAGGGGAGAAGATACGAATGAAGACATCAACAATGCTGTTGGTCGTTGTAGCCATATTGGGCATAGGCTCAGCGATATGGATGCACACTCAACGCAATGAAGTCATCGCGCAGCACGCTGAAGCTCTTAAAGCTCAATCAAAGGCAGAGGCTGACCTGAAGTCAGCAAACGAAATGCTGACGGCCAGCAAAAAGGAAATCGCCGCCGCCAAGTCAGAAATTGCCAAGATGAAGTCGGCAACGAAGGAAGGCGCTTCCGCACTCGAAGCAAACAAAGCCGAGATCGCAAAGCTCACGGCCAACATCAAGAACCTGGAAGCCTCGAATGCCAAGGTGGCAGCAGAGCTCGACAGTCTCAAATCTGATGTCGCAACCGCCAGGCAATCGCTCGCATCTGCGGAGAAGGCTAAGGCAGCGGCGAGTAAACAAGCAGCCAGCCTACGGGGTCAGCTCAATAAGTCGACAGCTGAAAACTCCAACTTGAAAAACGAGATCACGTCGTTAAAGCAAGCCCTTCAAGCCGCTGTTGCCAAGGCTGCAAGCTCGAATACGACACAGTAAATCCTGCAAAAAAGTGATTTACAACATCCACAAACATTGCAGGCCAGAAGAGATCGGAGCGCCTCTGGCCTGCATAAGCTCAATCACATCTCTAAGGTTTATTTCTTTTTGCCAGCGACCTGCCGAATGGCGCGCGCCCAGTCCTCAACATGGTATGACTTAACAATCTTGCCGTTCTCAACCGTGTGAATGTCGATCGTCATAATCTTGAAGCTATTTCCCTTCGGCGCTACGCCAAAGAATGGCTTTGCAGGTGTTCCGGTCGCGATTGAACGAACAATGACGCGGTTACCAACAACCAGCATTTCCTGAATGTCCCATTTGAGATCAGGGACCGCCTTACCAAAACCCTTCAGCGTCTTTACGAGTCCAGCTCGGTCCTTACCTCCGCGCGGCGTAGGAATCGAAACCCAATTTTCTACCACCACCTTCTCTGCCTGCGCCGGCATGTCTTTAGCGTTCGGAGCGCTCAGAAGCTTCTCATAGAACGGTCGGACAGCCGCCTTGAGTTCTTCACTCGCTTGCGCAAATGCAGTGCCTGACAAGACGATTGCCGCGGCCAAAGCCGAAATTGTCAACTGCTTGAACATCTCTGTCATCTCCAATCAATGTCACGGGTTGCAGCCCGCGGCCTCTTGTGTTCGGCCTGCTGCATGGCTGTGACTTTGACGATCTCGGAAACTTTTGTTGAGACGCCCCCGTGAATGCAGGATATTCACCAGATGAATATCGATGACATGGACCTCAATCTGCTGCGAGCTCTGGACGCTCTGATTCTTGAGCGCAGCGTTAGTCGGGCGGCTGAGCGCGTAGACCTCTCTCAACCCGCTATGAGCAATGCCCTGCGGCGTCTCCGTTCTCTGTTAGACGACCAGCTTTTGGTACGCAGCGGCAATCAAATGGTACCGACACCGCGAGCCTTGGAAATCCAACCGGTGGTACGCAGCGCCCTAGACGAACTCAGCAACGCGCTATTTGGAACTGCTGACTTTGATCCACGCCATCATACGGCGCCCATCACCATAGCGACGACGGACGGCGACGTGTCAAAGTTCGGTGCAAACCTGCACCGTCAGTTACGCGAGGCTGGTGTCCAAGTACCGCTGCGATTCATTAATCTCGACCCGAGCTATGCCCAGACACTACTTGAGTCCGGCGCGGTTTCATTAGCTGTTGGTGCTATCGACATGGCACCGGAGACGCTACAGCAGATGCGCCTCGATGATGAAACGTTTTGCTGTGTCATGCGCAACGACCACAAACTTGCAGGACATGGGCTGAGCCTCGAGAATTACCTGGCATCAGAGCACATTCTTGTAGCACCAATGGGCGGCGCCCCCAGAGGTTTGATCGACAGCGCTTTGGAAAGAGAAGGCCACGTCCGCCGCATAGCGCTTGTTGTTCCATCGTTTCTCGCTGCGCTAGAGTTGACGCAATCAACTGATTTATTGGCAACCCTACCGGCAAAAATGGTAGCGAAATGGAGCAATTCGGCGAACCTGTACGTGACCAGTCCTGACTATCTCGGCATTGGTATTCGCATGCGCGCGTTTTGGCATGAGCGGTTTGGAAAATCACCGTTCCACATCTGGCTCAGGCAGGAACTGTTCAAGGCATACAAGACCGGCTCGAGATAACCGCCAACTAGAGCAAGACAAGAACAACATCCGGTCAATGCGGTCGAACGGAACAGGAAAGTCTAACCGCTCGAAGCAGTTTTGGGACGGTCAGGATCGCACACTGACCGCCCAGAAAACGAGATTACTGCGCAAAAGGAGCGGCAACGAGAATCCGGTTTTCCTGTTTGATCAGAGCACCGAGTTCGGCAGACTTCTGCGTATAAGCAATCCAGTCAGGATCGTCCCACATAGCTGCACGTTTAGCGGCGCGATCAGCGACATCCTTGTAAGCCCAAACGTGCACATACTGATTGACGTCACCGACTTCGGTTGTCGCCCACACTACTGGCTTTCCAAGATGCTTGGACTGGGCAGGAAATCCCATCTGTTGATAGAGTTCGATATGCTTCTTGATGGTGCCCGGTCGGCATGTGTAAACGCGCATATCATAGATCATAACTGTTTCCTCCAGTTTTCTATAGATTTAGCTTTGGCGAGAGAATGGATACGAACCTAGCATGACGCGCTGCGTCGGTCGCCTGACGGCAGCAACTTTTTTCGACCATGCAGGCAGCGGTTTACCGAAGCCTCAACAGCATTGAGACGACGCCTAGCCTGCAATCTTTGAGAAGTCAGCCACCGTCAGTGTTGCAGCACGAATCTCTGCCAGCATGCGAAGACGATTGGCGCGCACATCCGAATTGTCATCGTTGACTTTGACTTCGTCAAAAAACTGATCAACCGGAGCACGAAGCTCTGCCAGTGCCCGCATAGCACCCTCGAAGTTCTCAACGTCGATTGCCGCCTTGGTATCGAACTTCACCTTCGCAATTGCCGCTTCGAGTCCCCGCTCGGCGGGCTCAGATAACAACTTGCCATCGGGTGCACCATCGTAGCTGATGCCATCCTTTTTTTCTTCGATCGCCAGGATGTTCGCTGCGCGCTTGGAGCCGGCCAATAGGTTCCCGCCGTCCTCTGTATCCAGGAAGTCGCTAAGCGCCTCAACACGCTTGACGATAAGTGCAATATCATCCTGGCCATCGAGCGCAAAAACGGCGTCGATGAGATCATGCCGCACGCCCTCTTCACGCAGGTGAACTTTCAGCCTGTCCGCAAAGAAAGCAAGGAGGTCAAGCCATCTCGGATCGATCGATACGCCTTGCCATGCCTCCACATCACAGAACTCCGAAGTGATGCCCGCAGCGCTGCCCCAGCGCTCCGGCAAGACGTGCTGTTTGACAGCGGCAATCAATGGCAGCCTGAGATCATTCTCAAGTAGGATTCGTATGACGCCAAGTGCCGCCCGCCGCAATTGATAGGGATCGCCTGAGCCTGTTGGCTTTTCATCAATCGACCAGAACCCAATCAGTGTATCAAGTTTGTCTGCCAGTGCGACCGCAATGGAGACCGGCTCTGCCGGAACACTATCTCCTTGCCCCTTTGGCTTATAGTGCTCTTCCAGAGCCTGCGCGATAGCTGGCTTCGCTCCCGCCTTCTCAGCGTAGTACCGCCCCATGAGCCCTTGCAGCTCAGGGAACTCTCCAACCATCTCGGACAACAAGTCGGCTTTGCAAAGCTGCGCCGCGCGCCGCGCGTCGTCTGCTGCTGCATCCACCGACTGAGCAAGTTGCGCCGCCAGCTCTGCAATCCGCTCAACGCGTTCCCTCTGAGAGCCGAGCTTTTCGTGAAACGTCACCTTGTCGAGGCCGTTTGCCATCTCATCGAGAGGACGCTTGAGATCTTGATCCCAAAAGAACTTTGCGTCCGCCAAGCGTGCACGGATAACCTTTTCATTTCCCGCAACGATTTGGTCACCACCGTCAGCTGCAATGAGGTTGGTCACGGCGAGAAACTTGTTAGCCAGTTTGCCGGTAGCCGGATCGCGCAGCGAGAAACACTTCTGATGCGCCCGCATCGACGTAATCAGACACTCGGCTGGCACCTCCAGGAACTCATCCTCGAACCGACCAATCAATACGGTCGGCCACTCTGTCAGACCGGCATTCTCGTGCGTGAGAGCTTCGTCGGCGACCAGCTCAAGACCTGCATCGGACGCGAGCTCTTGCGCTTGCTCGGCTATCGCAGCGGCACGCTCTGAGGCTGGCAGCAACACTTTGTTCTTTTTGAGTTTTGTGCCGTAGTCTTTGAAGTCCTTAACTGTGAACGCCTTCTGACCATGGAAGCGATGACCACGTGTTTGTTCACCGGCCTCGACGCCAGCGATGCTCAAAGGCACCACATTGCCATCGAGAAGACAGATGATCGAATGCAAGGGACGGACCCAGGTGAAATCGGAGCTGCCCCAGCGCATTGACTTTGGCCAGGGGAACTTCGAAC
>JBCDBQ010000249.1:0-9525 GCA_039183375.1 Pseudomonadota bacterium | reverse complement strand
CGGCCACGCCGTTGGCTACGGCGACGACGAATGGACCGCGCGCGCCATCCAACACATTCAAGACCTGTTCGAATGTGATGCGACTGTCTTCTTCGTGTTCAATGGAACAGCCGCCAACTCACTTGCCTTGGCGCAACTGACCAAGTCCTACAATGCGGTCATCGCGCATGGATTTTCGCATATCCAAATCGATGAAGCCGGCGGACCATCCTTCATGTCAGGCGGCGCAACCTTAATGACCGCCGACACTCCAGCGGCAAAGCTCACACCAACAGTTGTCGAGGAACTCGCAACAAAGTTCGTCGGCGTCCATCACGTTAAACCGGCAGCCCTGAGCATCACCCAGTCAACAGAACTTGGCACTGTCTATACGACCGATGAGGTCCGCGAACTAACGGGGCTTGCCAAGAAGCATGACCTGCGTGTCCACATGGATGGAGCCCGCTTTGCCAATGCTGTCGCCACCACCGGTGCCACCCCGGCTGAACTGAGCTGGAAAGCAGGTGTCGATGTGCTTTGCTTTGGCGGCGTCAAGAACGGTCTGGCCGTCGGTGAAGCCATCCTGTTTTTCGACAAGCAACTTGCCCACGAATTTGAATGGCGCATTAAGCAATCCGGCCACCTCAATTCCAAAATGCGCATGGTGACGTCCGCATGGATCGGCTTACTCGAAAACAATACCTGGATCGCCAACGCCAAGCACGCCAACCAGATGGCGCTGCGACTAGCTGAGGCGCTGACCACAAAAGCCGGCGCAGAAATCATGTATCCCGTAGAGGCAAACGCAGTCTTTGCGCGCATTCCTGAAAACGTCCAAGAAGCTATGCGCGCTCGCGGATGGTCGTTTTATACATTCCTGCCACCACTCGGCTGTCGTCTGATGTGCGCATGGGACACGGAGGAAGCCACAATCGAGGCCTTCACGGCTGACCTCGCCGAGATCGCTTAAGCCTTCGACGAACCGCGGCGCCACGCCAACAGGCGACCGTCGAAGATTACCAAGGCAGAGCCAATGATCGCCGCACCGAGGAAGTGCTGCGGCAACAGCATCTCATTCAACACGACGGTGCCAAGCAAGATCGCGCTGATCGGAATGAGAAGCGTGACAAGCATCGCATTGGTCGGACCGGAAACCTTCAAGATGTGGAAGAACACGATGTAGGCGATTGCTGTCGACAACACAGCCAAGCCGACAATCGACCACACGACGTGCGCTGCCGGTATCGGTAAGAGCCACATCCGGTCCACCATGAGCGCCACCGGCAACAGTAGCAGCGACGACACCGTGAGCTGGCACGCGGCAGACATCAGTGGCGGCGTTTCCCTTAGTCGACGGCCCCATAATCCGGCGAATCCATAGGAGATCGTGGCTCCGATCACCAGCAGCATGCCGACCACGCTGGAAGTTTCGCCGGCGATTGCCTGTGGGCCAATCAGACAGGCCACACCAATGACGCCCAACAGCACGCCGACGATGCGATTGCTCGTCAGCTTTTCGTCGGTCGTCAGGCCATGTGCAATCAAAACAGTCCACAAGGGCGTCGTCGCGTTAATGACAGAGGCAAGACCACTGGCGATGTCTCGCTGCCCAATCGTAATCAGCGTAAACGGAATGATGTTATTCAAGACGGCCATCACTGCGAACGGCCACCAGGCAGCGAGAGTATCCGGAAGCGAGAGCCGAAAGATCATCACGATCGGCCACAGGAAGAGCGCTGCCAACGCCACGCGAAAGAAGACTAGCGTGAACGCTGGTACATCGTGCACGGCAACGCCGACGAAGAAAAACGACCCGCCCCACAGCAGTGATAACAAAGCAAGATAAAGCCATTGGGAAAGCGACATGAGTCTCTCGTGGGTGAAGTCCACCCGTGCCTAGTGGAACTGAAACATCTGCCTCTATGCAGCTCTACTTGCGCCGTCGACCCGAAAACGGTTCGCACCGGAATTCATCCCCATAGAACGAGTAGCGTCCAACCAATGTCAGATCGACGGCAACAGCTCATCAAGTGCTGACTGCAACTGATCGTAGTGCGAGATCACCCGGTCTGGATCAAGCTCTATGACCGGCACATCAGTATACCCGAACGTCACAGCGACGACCGGGATGCCCGCAGCCTTGGCTGTCTTGATATCGGTGTTGCTATCGCCAATCATGACGGCGCGACTTGGATCGCCACCGGCTTTTGCAATCGCGCCCAGCAGGTGCCGCGGATCTGGTTTATAGACGGGAAAGGTGTCGCGTCCGGTCACGGCAGCGAACCAATGGGCCATCTCCATTTGCTCCAAAAGCGGCCACGTCAGCCCCTCCAGTTTGTTGGTGCAGACCGCCAGTTTGATGCCACGTCCCCTGAGGCGGGCCAACTCATCGAGCAGTCCGGGAAACGGCTGTGTCTTTACTGAGATATTCTCCGAATAGTAAGCGACGAACTTGGTAAATAAGGCGCCAAGCTCTTCATCCGTATGTTTGATGTCTTGAGCAACTAACCCACGCCGGATCATCTCGCGTCCGCCGAAACTGACATTCGGCCGCATCCAGTCTTCGTCGACGGCCTCTCCACCAGCGGCAATGACAACCGAATTGACCGCCGCAATCAGATCCGGAGCCGTATCGAGCAGCGTTCCATCCAGGTCAAAAACAACAATCGGGTTCGCGGGCTTTACGGTCATGACAATCTCATTGCGCTCATTCGTGCTAGGCTTGCCGCGAGATTTACGCTGTCGTTGGCCGTGACACAACAATTTGGGCTTGTGGAGCGTGTCAAACGGCGCCTATGAAGCAGAAACACAACCTCACGCGACGAACCGAGAGATAAGGAGCCGACCATGGATCCGCGGCAAAAGAAAATCGCTGCTGCGCGGCGGGCCTTGGAGTATATCCGCCCAGGCACAGCGATCGGACTGGGCACCGGCTCTACCGCTGCGGAACTCGTCACCCTCCTTGGTGAACAGGTGCAGCAGGGCTTCGAAGTCATTGCGGTGCCAACATCGGAGGCCACCCGCCAACAAGCTGAGAGCCTCGGCATTCCACTGACCACCTTGGACGAAACACCGGCCCTTGATGTGACGATCGATGGTGCTGACGAACTGGATCATGCCCTGCGTTTGATCAAGGGCGGAGGTGGCGCCCTACTGAGAGAAAAGATTGTCGCCTGCGCATCCAACCGCATGGTGGTCATTGCCGACGACACCAAGTTGGTGAATACCCTTGGCAAGTATCCGTTACCGATCGAAGTCATTCCATTCGGCCTTGCAGCAACGCAAGCGCACATTTCGGCCCTCGGGAAAACCCTCGACCTGATTGGTAACATCAGCCTGCGATCATCATCGGGTGGCGACCCATTCATCACTGATAACGGCAATTTTATCCTGGACTGCGCGTTTGGTGCTATTCCACAACCAGAAGCCCTTGCAGCAGGTCTCAATACGGTGCCCGGCGTCGTCGACAATGGTCTCTTCCTTGGGATCGCGGATACGGCCATCATCGCCAGCGACGAAGGTGTCGAGGTGATATCGTCGTCCAACGTCACTACATAAGGGCTGCACTCCAGGAACGATCCCATGACCCACCGGACCAGAACCATCAAGCTTTCACTGATTGTCGTCGCACTCGGCATGTCGGCACTCTTAGCCCAACCGGCACTTGCAGATGACCGGGCCAAGCGCATCGAAGCGGCCATGGAAGTCATTCGCACCACCGACAACAAGGAAGTCGTGGAGACCGTCGTCAACGCATTGATGAGCCACATCAAGAAACTGATGGTCAGGGCGCATCCCGGTCGCGATGCAATTATCAACCAGGTTCTTGATGACGGCGCGGCAGAGTTGGTGAAACGGCGCAGCGAGCTGCATGCGCAGATCGCAGAGGTTTACGCTGATGAGTTCACCACCGCTGAGTTGCGAGAACTCCTCAAGTTTTACCGCGGACCACTCGGCAAAAAGTTCCTCAAGCGTATGCCGCTTGTGACGCAGAAAACGATCGTGCTTGGCCAGAAATGGGGACGCGATGTGGCTTCTGATGTCATTTCAACCGTACAAACAGAGCTCAACAAGTAAACTTCGAGTTGGTTCGCAGAGCACCACCCAATTGACGGAAGGCAAATAAAAAAAATGACAGGCTTCGACTATGACCTCTTCGTTATCGGTGGTGGCTCAGGCGGAGTGCGCGCTGCACGCATTGCTGCAGGCCATGGCGCCAAAGTCGGCCTGGCCGAAGAGTATCGCTATGGCGGCACATGCGTCATCCGTGGCTGCGTGCCGAAGAAGCTGATGGTCTACGCCAGCCGCTTTCGTGACGAGTTCGAAGATGCCGTCGGCTTTGGTTGGAGCGAGACCCAACCAACTTTCAATTGGTCGACATTGATCGCCAACAAGGACAAGGAAATTGCGCGTCTCGAAGGCGCTTACCTCGGCAATCTGGAGCGTGCCGGCGTCACTCCCTATCGAAGTCGCGCCGAAGTTGTCGATCGTAATACTATCAAACTCCTGACAGATGGCACGACGGTCACCGCCGACAATATCCTTATTGCCACGGGCGGTCACGTCAATCTTGATCCAAAACTTCCCGGCATCGAACACGTCATCACATCCAACGAGGCCTTCCATCTCGAAGAAATGCCCAAGCGCGTTGTGGTCGCTGGCGGAGGCTATATAGCTGTGGAGTTCGCCGGCATCTTTGCTGGTCTCGGCGCCGATACAACACTCATCTACCGCGGTGAGAAGATACTGCGTGGCTTTGACGAAGACATGCGCGATGCGTTGACCGTTGAAATGGAGCGCCGTGGCATTCGCGTCATTACCAACAGCGTCTTCACCAACATAGAAAAGACCGCATCCGGCCTCAGCGGCACCATCACTGGTGGAGAAGTCTTGCAAGCCGATCAGATCATGTTTGCCATTGGCCGCAGCCCTAATACGACGGGCCTTGGTCTTGAGAATGCAGGTGTCGACCTCGGCGCCAAGGGCGAAGTCAAAGTCAACGCGCACTCGCAATCGTCGGTCAACAACATTTACGCCGTAGGTGACGTCACGGATCGCGTCAATCTCACGCCGGTTGCTATCCGAGAGGGTCACGCGTTTGCCGATAGCGTCTATGGTAACGCACCCCGCACTGTTAGCTACGAGATGATCCCAACCGCGGTCTTCTCAACACCGGAAATTGGCACTGTTGGCATGCCCGAGCACGAGGCCCGCGAAGCGTTCCCAGAGTTGGATATCTACAAGTCCAGCTTTCGTCCCATGAAGGGAACGATGTCCGGTCGCGAAGAGCGGATGCTTATGAAGCTGCTCGTTAACGGCGCCGATCAAAGTGTCGTCGGCTGCCACATCATTGGCGCCGATGCCGGTGAGATTGTGCAAATGGCAGCCATAGCCATGCGCATGGGTGCAACCAAGCAGGACTTTGATGCGACGATGGCGCTGCACCCGAGTGCGGCCGAAGAGCTTGTCACCATGCGCGAAAAGTGGACACCACCCAGCTAGCGCGGTTGCCCACTGGAACGCTGTTTGAATTGAACTCTGACGGCTAAGTTCGTACAGCCGGCCTTGCGCGCGACAGCGACTGCAACTTGGTTAAGACCAACATGGCGTAATCAATTAACCAGGTGCACGCTTCCAGACAGTTCGGCCTTGGCGAAAGCCTTGACCCGAATTAAGCAGATCTGGCGCCAAATTCAGACTTAAGGCGACAACCAGCGAGTAATAGCAATGGCAAGACTGCAAGATCGCATCGCATTGGTGACAGGCTCCGGCGCCGGTATCGGCGAAGCGATGGCCAAACTATTCGCGCAGGAGGGAGCCATTGTCTTTATTGCCGACATCAATGGTGAGAATGCTGCGCGTGTCGCCTCGGAAATCTCCGATATCGGCGGACACGCCACTGCAGTGACATGCGATGTCTCGAAGGGCCAGGACATCTCAAACCTTTTCCGCAGCATCGAAACGGATCACGGTCGCCTCGATGTCGTGGCGAACAATGCCGGCCTCAATGTGCGCGGTGATTTTCGCCACATGTCCGATGCCGATTGGGAGACCATTCGCGAGGTCAATCTCGATGGCGTTGTGCGCATCGCGCGGGACGGCTTTGAACTCATGCGCAAATCCGGCAACGCCTCCTTGATCAATCTGGCTTCCATCATGGGACATCGCGGCCTGCGCCAGCTGGCTGGCTACTCCGCAACCAAAGGCGCGGTCTCCGCGTTAACGCGTGCGTTGGCCGTCGAGTACGCACCGTTTGGCATCAGGGTGAATGCGCTAGCGCCGGGCTTCATCGAAACGGCTTTGACTCAACGCGTGTTGCGCAACCCGATGATCAACAAAGCCCTGATTGATCAGACACCACTCCGACGGTTCGGCAATCCGGAAGATATCGCCAACGCCGCCCTCTTCCTCGCATCTGAGGAGTCGGCTTTTATTACCGGGGCAGAGATTGCCGTAGACGGTGGGATGGCGGCAGGCCTGTAGGTTTTGCAAGCCACCCCGCCTGGCAGGCTTGCACGCGCATCAATCCGCGGTCGCGATGGTTAAGATGCCTGTCACAATAAGTGCCGCGCCGACCACATACCGCCACGAGAGCGGTTCATCAAATAGATAAACACCAGCCAACGGCACTATCACGAAACCCAGGGCGGCAAACGGATAGGCGTACGCCAGCGGCACGAACGTCATGAGCCAGACCCATAGCATCGTCGCGATGCCGTAAAGCCCCAAGGCCAGAATCAGCCAGATGTTGATCAGCGACCACGGTAGCGCATCAGGACTGGCGCGCAGGGCGGCGTATTTGAACAAGATCTGCCCCGCAACGAGCAGCAGGGCAAAACACAGCAGATAGATAACGCGCATCTTGAATTCCGGGGCTTGGCGGCAGCTCGAATGACTGCGCCATACCTAGCCGAACGGGAGTCCAATGTCTTGCGCGTCTCACAGCCACGCGCAAAAATCAAACTCAAGTATAAAGGAATTATGACAACCTAAGTGAAGTACTAATCAAATATTAATGCGTTGTTCACGGTAAACAAACTCAAAACCACTATACATTCATGGAATATATGGCTGGTAATCACCATATAATGAGTATCGAAGGCTTGGTGCAGATTCGAATACGCCATCCATCAAGTCATAAACTAGTATTCGGAGTTTATGTATGAAGCGTACTCTTAAGGTCGCAGCAACTCTATCAGCCGCATTCGTCCTCACTGGGTGTATCGGCGAATCTGTACAGGTTCCACCGGCCTACGTTGGAAAAATTCTCTCCAAGGACGGTTTTCAGCCCGGCCTTATTAAACCCTCCCAATTCCGACTGCCTATTTGCTTTTTCTACTGCGATCGCCTGATCGTCGTTGAATCCAGCGACTTTGGCCATGTCGAGCAGTTCCGCAAAGATCACGCGCTCTATATGCCGAAATCCGAACTCGCAATGCCGTTTGATGTGCGCGGGACTTTCGCGATCCGCAATGATGAGCCAGCACTCCAGGCCGTCTTTGATCGGGTTCCAGCCGTTCGTCCCCGCAAACAGCTTCGCGGCCTGGTACACGGTTTTATTAGCAAAAGGCGGATCTACAACATTTATGGTAAGGCCATTGTCCGCGACGTCGTTCGGCGCGTTGTTTCAAAATACTCAATTGAACAGGTCGCATCGTCGCGCGCAGCCGTGAACGCTGAGCTCAACCGCGAGATTGCTGCGGCACTCAAAACGACACCCCTGCTGGCGCTGCGATTTGGACTGGCTGACGTCCGCTTCCCAAGAGTTATTCTCGACCAAAAGGAGACAGCGGCACGCCGCAGAATTGCGATTCAGCAGGAAGAGGCGGAAAAGCAGATCCGCCTCGTCAAACTTCAGGCCGACCTTGAAGCCGCCCGGGCCGAACGTCAGATCCGGCGCGAGCGGGCGCAGGCCGTACTTGAAGAAAACCGGATCTACGCAGAATCCGTCAGCGATCGCTATCTAGCCTATCGCCGACTTGAGGTCCTCGAAAAGCTAGCCGGTAGCCGCAACACAAAATGGGTGCCCTTCCAGGCGCTGGGATCAGTTGGGCAGAGCGTGGCTCTGTTCCGCGAAACCCAAGCGAGCAAACCAGCGGTGGCTCCAAGCACACCTGCTGTCAAAGGCGCAGCCAACGCCGCAAGTCCGGTGAACTAGGCACGAATGAGCCTGACTATTTCAGCCGCCATAATGTCGGCTGGAATGGTGCCGTCTCAGAACGATCGAGGAGATCCAACATGGACTTCATTATCAACGACAATGCCCTTGCACTGGGAGGCTATCAGGCAGCCTTGGCAATCGTCGGCATTCTGGTGCTGCTCTGGCTGTCCTGGCGGGCGGCAAGCGCAATCATCAATCGCTCACGTAACAAGACCCGCATGACCGAGCGTGAGGTCCTCGCCTATGCCTGGCCGCCCATGGCTTGGTTTGCGCTCCTGCTTATTGGCGGCGTTGCCTTCACGACAATGCAGGCCTACGGCCCGCGCATCGCCATTCCAAAGACGGAGTTGAAGGTCAATGCCCCTGCAGTCACCGACGGGGCCAAGGTTCAGGATCTGACGCCGAAGACGCTCTCCGATACTGAGCGGCTGGAACAGCAGCGCCAGCTCGAAGCAGAGACCAAGAGCAGGGTCAATCTCCAATAAATTCCACGCCATGATCTGGTTGGTGTGGGCCAACTCACTGCGCCGTCCAAAAAGGCCGGCTATCAACCCATCATTGTTCTTGCACAGTTCACAACGGTGCGAACACTTTCCACTAGCGCGGCTGGCTACAATCTGCTATCAGCCGCGTCTTGAGACGGATGATCCGCGGTAGCTCAGTGGTAGAGCAATCGGCTGTTAACCGATCGGTCGTAGGTTCGAATCCTACCCGCGGAGCCAGTCTCACTTTCCCGAACAACTCAAAGTTTCGATCCTGCGCAGACGCGAGCCCTACGCTGCAGACGCGTAACGTAACGGGATCAGTCGCGCCAAGACATGTCGCAGCGTCGCCGGACGCGGACCGGCAAGCGCAATTCAACCTCAATCAAACAGAGACGGATCGCCAGCAGCTACGCGGTTTGCTGTGTCTCATCTTCCGCCGCAGCAGCATCCAAATCATCATCGTCAGCAAAGACCTTGATGACCTCAACCAGTCTTGCGCGGTTTTCTGGATTAGTGACCTTGCGGATAGCCAGCAAGGCATCGATGCAATCCGGATCTGATAGCAGTTCCACCAGCTCCGGCGGCATGCCATTGGCTTCATCTGCACCAGAATAGAAGAATGACACCGGCGTCTTCAGCACGCGACTGATCTGCAGCAGCCGGGACGCCCGCATGCTTGAGTGGCCGCGCTCATACTTGTGAATCTGCTGAGCCGAGACATTGCAGGAAGCAGCCAGCTGCTCCTGACTCATGTGCACCATCGCCCGCCGCATCCGAATGCGCAGCCCGATAGATCTGTCTACTTCTGTTGGACGCCGTGCCGGCAATGATTCGATAGTTTCGTTCATCTTCGCGATTTTACGCATAGTACGGTCAGCAGGCCTCACAAAAACAGGTTCT
>JBCDBQ010000248.1:0-9538 GCA_039183375.1 Pseudomonadota bacterium | reverse complement strand
AGAACCTGCTGAACCCGCGCCAGTTATGACGAAGTCAAACCGCTCGGATGAAGCGTCAATCCTAGATGTCTGCCGTCCATTCGCCATCGTCTAGTAGAACATCTGATCAAGGAGTGCTTGAGATCGAGCGAACCACATCGCTATATCTAGCGATAACAATACTGCCGTACATCAAGTCTCGTTCCGCAGTTCCCAGTGTTCGAAACCATTCGAACCCTGACAAGCACCGTCAATACTTTCGTAGTGACACAATGTGAGCTGGTGGCCAAGACGGTTACGATGCGTGTGATGGCGAAAACAAATAGCTGATTGATCGCCGGGTACCGGCAAGCGGTGAACAAGCCGTAGTGGGCGATGAGTGAGATCGATCCTCGAGCAGTGACCACCGCCCTTGCCGCAATAGTATCGAGTTCCGAGAATACCCAATGTAAGGCGACGGTCACTTCCCCGGCAGCGTCCCAACACAGCAAGACATCATCGCGAACTATTTGAGCCAGGCCCCGTCGAGCCAGATCAGCCTATATTAGAAGCCATACAACTCTCAGTGCATGTCGGGGATTGCTGAGCGTGGGTAGTTTCGCCAGATTTGGTGAAGGTTTGCGATGTGCTGACCTCGGACTGCACGCATTGTCTGCACCACTAGATTGACCACTCTTACCCAATGTCACCGGCACCGGCGGACGCAGGTCAACGGCCTTTTGCAGTCGGAAATGGTTGTGTAAGCAAAGCCACGCATTGATGACTGTCTGGCTGCTGCAAACCACGAGACAGCGGCCTATCACAACGATCGTGCAAACAAACTAATGGGCAAGGTCGCAAACGGCCTAGTAGCTGATCCGAACTATGATCGGCCTGGTGTGACCTGTTGATCTGACTACCAGCAAATCCGCAAACTCAGTGAACTCCGGCAGCGTTGTCGGGTTAATCCTTGAGCTTTGTTCGTCACAATTGAAGATTTGCCGCTCAGACAGGCGCGAAGGCCTTTTCCGATCTAGTCTCTGATCTCGCCCAAACTCTATGCAATGTCCGCTACATCGAGCCGAGCGGAAGTGATGTCCTTGTGTCGGACTTTCGCTTTCTGACCGGAAACGGTCCAAGGAAATCTCGCAGTGTTGCAGCCAACTCTCGGGTGCCATTGACTGTCCTGATAATGCTTAGCCAACTCAGAGTCCTCTATAAGGCAAGTGTGTTGTTCACTTCATCTAAGCTGGCAGATCGTTCTCCGAGCAGTAGATCAGCTGCCGCGCGATCAAATTGGTTTTCACCTGATGCCATCGGATCCTGCGGCAGTAGGCGGTGGTCAAGCACCATACGCGCGAGGAGCAAGCGTCGGGCATCGCCACCAGACCGTCCAGACAAGGCGCCTTCCCAAGCGAGAAGAATAGCGGATGTCACGTTGTAGAGCGCGCTGACTGCCAACCTGGCCTTGTCTTCGTATTGTTTGTCCGACGCGACATCCTCTGCAAACCCGACCGCTCGATCGAGCTGTTTGGTCAACTGACTATTGAGCTCACCAGGCAAGGCATCGATCTCGTCCAACTTTTCACGCAACGCCGACACCAGGGCTTCATGCGCACGGGCTTTGGGGATGGCTCTGGATATGACGTCCAATGCATTAATGTTCGACGTGCCCTCCCATAGCAGCCCGACCTGTGCATCACGAATGAGGCGAGCGTTGACCCAATCTTCGATGTAGCCGTTGCCGCCACGAATCTCCATCGCTCCCGTCGCGACCGGTACGTTATCGCGACAGGCGCGCAGTTTCAGCAGAGGCGTGAGAATGCGGACCAGTTTCTCAGCGTGCTCGTCACCGGTGTTAGCAGCGGCCATGGTGTGACCGGCAAACAGGAACACGCTCAAGGCTTGTTCGGTCGGCAACATGATCTTCATCAGCTGTCGTCGTAGCAGCGGGAATTGAATAATTTGACCGCCAAACTGGCGCCGATTGCGGGCGACCTGGAGCGCTTCATTCAGGCAACGGCGCATCATTGCAGCGGCGCGAACACCGTGCGACAGGCGCGATAGGCTCACTGTCTTCATGATTTGGCGTAGACCGCTGCCCTGCTCGCCAAGCAGATAGCCGACTGCACCGTCCAGCGAGACCTCTCCCGATGCCATCGAGTTCGTGCCAAGCTTGTCTTTGAGCCGAACGATCCTGTAGTTATTTTGGCTGCCGTCATCAAGTGTGCGCGGGACCAGAAAAAGGCTTAGTCCGCGACTTCCAGATGGCGCGCCCTCGGTGCGTGCGAGCAACAGGATGACTTCCGCATCGGTGCTGGAGCAAAACCACTTGTCGCCGTGGATGCGCCACTGGTCGCCATCTGGCTTGGCTTGGACTTTAATGTTGCCCACGTCGGAGCCTGCACTTTGCTCAGTCAGAAACTGCGCGCAACGGGAAAGCTGCTCAGTGTCAGCAGACAACATCCGCGGCAGATACTTCTCTGCGATTTCGCGCGAAGGTGTATTGCGCAGCAAGGCAATGCCGGTATCCGTCATTGACACAGGACACATCAAGCCGAACTCACCCTGCACGAACAAGTATTGAAAGATGTACTTGACCAATGGCGGCATCGGTTCTGGCCATCCAAAGACCCCACCAACATGGCTCATGCGATGTATGGAGAACTGGCCGTATGCGATACGTTCCATCTCCATGAATGATGGATGATATTCGATCCTCTGGATATCGCGGCCAAAGGCATCACGATGGTGAAGCACCGGGCGGTGCCGATCCGCTATGCGTGCAAGCTCATCCAATCGTGTGCCGGCCAATTGGCCAAGCTCGCGCATGTACGGCGCAACAGCGGCGCGTAAGTCGGTGGAGAGATAGCGCTCCACACCTTGAACGAGCCCAGCATCGCAATCATAGAAATTCATCCCCGCGCAGTCCGGCGCGATCCAGTCGGCATCTTGAGAGGTGTCTATGCCTGCATCATTCATAAGATATGCACTCCGAACTGCGCACACAAAGCTATGCGCCTAGCTGAAAACATATATGAGCATTCGCGCTCGGCATATATACCAAGGCAGGATAGAGTAGGAGTACGTGGATAGATGGCAGGCCCCCTCAATGGAATACGCGTCATTGAATGCAGCACGGTAGCACTTGGTCCCTGGGCCGCCCAGACCCTTGGTGATCTCGGTGCGGATGTGATCAAAATCGAGTCTAAGACCGGTGATACCACTCGTTATCTGGGCCCAGCGCGAAACGATCAAATGGCTTCTTTCTATTTGGGCTGCAATCGCAACAAGCGATCCATTGTCTTGGATTTGAAGTCTGATAGTGGTCGCGAGGTCCTTCTTGCTTTGGCAAAGAAGGCAGATGTCGTCCTGCACAATTTCCGGACTGCGCCGGCCAAAAGACTTGGGCTGACTTATGCGTCTTTGAGTGCAGCTAATCCATCAATCATCTGCGCTGCAGCCTATGGATACAGATCTGAAGGACCGATGGGCGCCAGAGCAGCTTACGATGATATCATTCAGGCCGGTACTGGTATGGCATCTCTCCAATCCGTCATTGACGGTGAGCCGCGCTTCGTCCCGAGTGTCGTTGCCGACAAGACAACCTCTCAAGCCTTTACCATTGCTATTCTGGCGGCTCTCGTCGAACGCGAACGGTCGGGCGTTGGCCAGGACATTGAAGTGCCGATGTTCGAAACCCTGGTCGCAAATGTCATGGTCGAGCATCTCTTTGGTGAAACGTTTTTGCCCTCGGTTGGCACTGCCGGCTACAAGCGGATTCTTAATGCAGAGCGAAGACCGTATCGGACGAAGGATGGCTTCTTCGCTCTCTTGCCTTATACCGATGGCCATTGGCAGGAATTCAGCGTTAGGGTCGGCCGGCCGGAGTTAGGCGAAGATGAGCGCTTTCTGACACTTCAGTCCCGCCTCAAACATGTTGAAGACTACTATGGTCTGCTCGGGGAGATTGCTGCGACACGCACCAACGCGGAGTGGAGCGCATTGCTGGCGGACAGCAACATTCCGCATGGGCCGGTCAACACGCTCGAAGACTTGCTCGAGGACGAGCAACTGAAAGCGACCGGTTTTTGGAAGGAGGTTGAGCATCCGAGCGAGGGGCGATTGCGCATGCCAGATGTCCCGCAGCGCTTCAGTCGCACGCCTGCCGATATAAAGCGACTGCCGCCGCGGCTGGGTGAACACTCGGTGGAGATCCTTCAAGAGGCGGGCTACAGCGATAAGCAGATCGCAGAACTTTTAAGAGCTGGTGTCACGCATCGAAGTTCTTGAGGACGGTGCTGCTTCGGGACACGGTGCAGTGTGCACTCTGTCTTTGATCCCCCCAACTGCTCAGATCTGCTTTTGATGTTGTGACGACACCCACGCCCCACAAGTGTCCAGTCAGAAGGTCAATGTAAGGTGGTCATTGTAAAGCTGAAAATTAGAGAGGGTGTCTAGATATAGCGTATCCAGATCAATGGTTTGGATCTCGCGAAGACTGTCCTCCAGGTTCATGGCGGTGATGACCGACATGAAGCTATTCTCGCAATGCAACTGCAACGCGATCAGCTCATCCCGATTGTTGTTGGAAAACGAGCCAACGAAGCCAACCATCTTGCTGAAATCGGACCAGACGATCATCAAGCACTAGTCTGGTTTACGAAGTCTCACCGAACGACGCGGGAACATTGCGAGGGCCTGCAAGGTCATTCATTGTTGCGAAGCAGCGCTTTGCGCGCCAAAGTAAGCCGTGCCATCTGGTGATCACATGCTCGACCGCGGTCCCCAGCGCACATCTGAGCCTCTCATGTCAAATGAGTGCAAGTTTCTGAAGTTAAGAATGGATAATGCTGATGCGTTCTGCTTTCCTAATGGCTCTTTCTTTGATTGCCGCACTTTCGACATCGCTTGCCGCGAGCGCAGAAGATGATGTTTGCATAATCAAAGCCAGAGAAATCATAAGTGCTATGCAAGCCGGGCAGAATGCCGGAAAGCCCTATACCGCTTTCAGAAATCAGTTGAATTGCGATGCCACCAAACTTCAACCAAGTGGTGGACCGATTTTTTGTGAACTTGCCGCAAGGCATGATAAGTGGGGCGCATCAAGGGGAGTAGAAGTTCGTACATTTGCGGGCTGCCGCAATGCCCAAAACCCGCCAGTAGAACGCTGTCGAGAATTGGCGACAGTTATAGCAGGCATCATGGAAGAGAGGGCTGTTGGCAGCGGAGCTTTCCTGACGAGAATGGGCATAACTTACGACCAGGATTGCACGGGCATAGCTGGCCATAGAATTATAGATTTTATGGGAAAGAGCAGCTCGACAAATTGACCGAAAGTGCAGAGCTCCATCCTTGTTGAGACGCTTCGCCGTGTCAGGTAAGGGCTGCCAATTGTGACGTCAATTTTGAGTGGTACTGCGACGCGACACAGTCGAAGCGCTCTGAGTGCAGGGCATCTACTCAGATCTCCCGATAGCACAGTGCGACCATGTCACATGACGAAGTCCCACCCCGCTCCGTCAGTCACTTGGTTGCTACCTTTGTAATAGAATTCCAAGTTGCATTAGTTCGCCTTGGCGCTTCGTCTGTGTCTTCATAAAGACACTCTTGAGCTGGCTTCGGAGTGTCGACTTCTGAACACCCAGATGATCAGCAATTTCTTCTATGCGTTGACCCGCTATAATCAATCTAGCGAGACGCGCTTCCGACGGTGTTAAGCCAAACTCTTTGTGGAGTGTTGCATCCAACGAAGCCGAAACGCCAAGTCTGCGTGCCAGTATCAGAACTGATGGAACTTGTGAGACGTCCATGACCGAACTGTTCGGTGCAAGCGGAGCAACATCTACGACCCAGCGTCCATCATCGAGTGTATCAATGATGATAGTACCGCCACGCTGTATGATCTTGCCTGTCGCTGGCCGACTTGCCTCCTTGATCAACCTTTGAAGTCGGGCAGTATTGGCGTCCGTATTTGCAAGCAACAGACCGTCTCTTGAGCGCAAAGCACCATCGCTTTGGAAGAGTCTATCTGCAGATTGATTTGCTTGTTTGATCCTGCTGAACTCGTTTGTGACAATCACGATCTGAGACAACTGATCCAGTAACGAGCACAAAAACTTCTTCTTTCCCTCAATCGAGCGCATGTGCTGGTCAAGTCTAGCTACGTGTCTCAGATGTGGCGTTATATGTGAGAGAAGTTTTGCATCATTGGTATCAAAGGGTGCTTGATGCGGCGCGCGCATTACGGCGAAGGCCGAAGTAATCGAACGCTCTTTGTAAGGGTTCACACCTAGAAGGTAGCGCCGTCCAGCAGGCAAGCTGTAATCCGTAAAGTATTCACTTTTCGAAACCGCGCGATCATCAATGTAATCCGAACAATTCATCGGTATGCCTACAGGAAGCTTGGCCAAGATTTTTCGACGCGGATTGATCCCATGATAGTGGTCCCACTCCGGATGATTGTCGGAAAAGGAAGAAGACCGATAAGACGCGATTCTTGAACTCGCACCGGTGTCCCAATGAAACAAGTGCGCAGAGCTGGCACCAAAGAGCTGGTCGAACTTGTCCAGTGCCATCGACCACGACTCCGGCAAGGTCACGGCTTCGTACAAACCGTCGATTGCCTCTTGTACAAGCAGATCATCGCTGGACGATACTCTCGTTTTCGCCGGAATTCGCATCACGTTGCTAGCTTCTGTTGCGATTGACGGCTCGCTCAGCGATAGCAATCGATGGCTCGAGCGGAGCGGCGTTCAATTGTGCAACCCCCAAATGAATGATTTCAAGAACAAAAATATTAGGTAATTCCAGAAAACGTACAACGCTGAAGATGAACTTCTGTGATGAAATAGTTTGAAGGTATTTGTTATGAGTGTCTACGTTATTGCCGATATCAAGGTGTTGGATGACAGCTGGATTCCCGATTACACGTCAAACGTGCACGATATCGTTCACAAGCACGGCGGCAAATACTTGTCACGAACGTCAAACATCACAACTGTTGAAGGCGAACCATTAGACACGTCACTCATCGCACTCATTGAGTTTCCATCGATGGAGAAGCTACAAGCGTTCGCATCAGATCCAGACTATGCGCCTTATGGTGCCGCGCGTAAGGCCGGAAGTGTCAGTCGCTTTCATGTCATCGATAACGCCGATATTGCAGGCACCGTTCCGTATCTACCCAAGGGAGCATGACGTAACCGACATCAGGCCGGGACCAGACCCGCCGCGGGCATGCTCGTCGACTGAGCACTGAGGTCATGGCTCTCCATCGACACGGGGCGAAAGCATCACCTGATGGCGGTGAAAGGAAATTAGCGGAAAGAGCAATCTATGTTCGCAGAAGTTGGACGAAATACGCTTGATCCATCACGTATGCCAAATGTCGAGGTACTGCAGGAACTTCAGGCGTTACTAGCGAAGCAGCCTGGGTACCGAGGCTATCTGGCGATTGAAGGTCAGGATCATCAGCGCATCTTCGTCCGGATATGGGATACGGAAGCAGCAGCAAAAGCCGCCAGTCAGTCGGAGGAGCTAAAGAGGTTTAGCGAACACCACATCAGTCCAAGCGTTGCCGAGAGAGAAGTGATTGGGCGAGGTCAGCTACTACACAGTGACCTGGTTCAATTGTTCAAGGCTGAGGCCCAGAGAGGTGATCACCTGTGACGCTCTTGTCGAACGCAATGTGTCAGCTCTAGTCCTCGGTTTGTGTTGAAACCGACAATCAGTGTTGAATTCGTACTCGATAGCTCCAAGTTCCTCGATTTCCGGCTCCGCGACTCTTCCCTTGATGCAGAAGGCGCTGTAAACGGCTGATGGTTATTCGAAGCAATGTTTGAGTCTCTATTATGCCCGGAGCGCCGCCATCATCGGCTCAATGCCAATAATGTTCATCACTCTCTTCAGCTTGTAGGCAAGCAGGTGCAGAGCCAATTTGGTGGCGAGGCAATTGAGTATACGGTCGAATTGCAGAGACTACTGGCAAGGCATGGTGTGCATCGGCGGCAGTCAGTTACAAAGGCGCACCTGGCCCAACGGCAATTTGAGGTTGATGCGAAGTTGCGCGACTTCGCAGTCGACACCGGGGCTCAGTTGGACGCGTAGGATTGCTCAGCGGATCAGACAAATTCAGTGCCGGGGACAACAATTAGGATAGCACGCACAAAAGTAGCGACATATAACAAACTTAGCGTTTTCTGGCGGAGAGAGAGTCCGCCTCACGCTGTTTGTCGGCGTTCGCCGACGTTCATAGATGTCGTGTAAATCACATAAATATCAGTGAATTGCCAGATGGGCGTCCTTGAACGTTCGCTCCCGTTCATCCAAAACCATGTCAGAGTGTGGGAACGAATGTGGTAATCCACTCCATCCATCCCGTCCGGTCAGCGACATGGCCTTAACATCGGTGCTCAGAAAGATGGCACGGTCAGACATTACGGTGCATGGCTTCCGGTCGACGTTCCGGGACTGGGCGGGCGAAACCACAGACTTTCCGCGCGAAGTTATAGAAGCGGCGCTTGCTATCAAATTAAAGACAAGGCAGAGGCCGCTTATGTCCGCGGCGACCTCTTTGACAAACGCCGGAAGCTGATGGAGGCTTGGGAAGCCCTTGTGGCGGAAGGACTTTACAGGCGACCGCAGTGACTAGTGTTGGTCCACGGGCAAACGGCTCTGGTCACGTTGATAGGATTTCGGACCCACACCTCTCATGCAATCCTTTATCTCTCATCGTCCACCTGACGTCTTCCGGGAACACCGTGTCGAGTTGATTGATCTCGCAAGCGCGATTACTGGCAGCAGATCCCAGTCCGAAGACATTGTACAAGAAGCTTTCCTACAATTCTCACGCCAGTCGGAGGTCCAGGCAATCCGGTCACCTTACGCCTATCTTGTAGGCATCGTCCGCCGGTTGTCTATCGAGGTCATCCGCCGCCAAGTGGCTGAAGGCAAGGTCTTCAACTCATCGGTTACCGATGAAATCTGGCAATCTATTCCATCAGATGCGACAGACCCGGAAGCGGCACTCGCGCTCCAGGAGGAGTATCTTGTGTTTCGGTCGGCCCTTAGTGAGCTTCCCCCGATCACCCGCCGGGCCATCCTCATGCACTATGTCGAAGGGATGACAGTTCGCGAAATTGCGACACGCCTGAACGTCTCAGTTGGTAAGGCACATACGATTATAAAGGAGGGCGCGCTCCACTGTCAGCAGCGGGTAAGGAAAGACACCGAGTGATGAGGCAACCAAGACGATCAACGGTAGTGATCGCGAACACAATTGAGTGCAAAGAACACACTAATGACTGATCGATCCACGCAGGAGGCCATCAATTGGATGGTGGCACTTCAGGAAAACCCGAATGACGATCGGCTTGCGGCTGCGTTCACGAATTGGCTTCAGGAGTCTGAGGAAAACAGGCGACAATGGGGACTTCTGGAACGCACCCGAGCGATGGCATCCGTTGTCGCCGATGATCACTTGGTTGAGGAGCCTCATCCCGCTGATATCTCTGTTCATCCATCCAGGGCAAAAGGTAGGGGAAGCCCTGTGGGCGGCGTCTGGGCAGGTTTGGACATT
>JBCDBQ010000247.1:0-9608 GCA_039183375.1 Pseudomonadota bacterium | reverse complement strand
TTCGATCTGGACAATGACACGATCGATATCGGCCAGCTGGTCCTCGGTGAGGACCTGCCCGGCTTCATCCTGTCGGACCATGTCTGGGTCGAGGAAAGTGCTGACGGCAAGGTGACCATCGTCATCGACCACGACGGCGACAGCACAACTGGGAGCCTCGTTCGGATCACATTGGCAACAGTCACCTACGCATCAATTGATCCGAACACATTCGTGCATGATCTGGTTGACGGCAAGCTAGTTCTGAGGACACCGGAGCAGCTGGCTGCGCTTGCCGAGATCCTGGAAGACTCGTCTTCCCCTGATGGTGCGATGAACGCCAATGGTGTTGCGGTCACGGATGACCAGCTGGCGTTGGTGGCTGAGCGTGTGTTGGCTGGCAGCGACACGTCCGCCTCACCGATGGAAGCGCGTTACCAGGCGGCGATCCAGGCCGAGACCGACTTCTCGAACCTGCCGACGGAAGCGCAAGTCCAGGCGATCATTGATGCGGAGAACAAAGATCTGAGCAGCTTGTTTGCAGGTGCTGATTGGATTGATATGTCGGATTTCAACGAAGATTACGTCATCGACTGGGATGTCAGTGGCGTCATCAACATGAGTTCAATGTTCCACTTTACCTCTGCCTTCAATCGAGACATTGGCGTTTGGGACACATCCAGCGTCACCAATATGAGTTCTATGTTCTACGCTGCCCGTGCCTTTAACCAGGACATCGGTGGCTGGGACGTCTCAAGTGTGACCGATATGAGCTCGATGTTCTACGTGGCTACAAATTTTAAACAGGACATTGGTGGTTGGGACACGTCAAGTGTCGAAAACATGCATGCCATGTTCCTCTTCGCCCACGCCTTCAACCAGGACATTGGTGGCTGGGACACGTCAAGTGTCGAAGATATGTCATTTATGTTCTACAACGCCGATGCCTTTAACCAGGACATCAGTGGCTGGGACACATCCAACGTCACAGATATGAGTGAGATGTTCTACGAGGCCGATGCCTTCAATCAGGATATCGGCGGTTGGGATATCTCATCGCTGACCGATGCGTCGGGGATGCTTGAGGGCTCTGGGATGAGCCAGGAAAACTTCGACAATCTCCTGGCCGGCTGGTCGACGTTGGATACGGTGTCCGGTGAGACGGCCATTCAGAGCAGCGTGGAGTTGGGTGCTTACGCCATGACCTACACGGATGCGACCTCTAAGAATCATCTTGAACAGGTCTATGGTTGGAATGTCGGTGGTGGGCTGGCCAGTACCGGCACGAACGGCGAGACCGTCACGGTCGGCAGCAACTCAGGCGAAACGCTGGATCTTTCCAGCGCTGTAGACGCGCAGATCATCCACGCCCTGGATGGCGATGATACCATCACAGGCGGCAGCGGTGACGACTACATTGTCGGCGGTGCCGGTGATGACACGCTGACAGGTGGCGTGGGCGCTGACAGTTTTGTCTATAAGTTCGACCGTGCCGGTCATGACGTCCTTGCTGACTTCGACCTGGACAATGACACGATTGATATCGGCCAGCTGGTCCTCGGTGAGGACCAGCCCGGCTTCATCCTGTCGGACCATGTCTGGGTTGAGGAAAGTGCTGATGGCAAGGTGACCATCGTCATCGACCACGACGGCGATAGCACGACGGGCAGCCTCGTCCGCATCACATTGGCAACAGTTACCTACGCATCGATTGATCCGAACACATTCGTGCATGATCTGGTAGACGGCAAGCTAGTTCTGAGGACACCGGAGCAGGCTGTCTTCTCCGAAGTCCTCGAAGACTCAGCTTCCCCTGATGGCGCGATGAACGCCAATGGTGTGGCCGTTACGGATGACCAGTTGGCGTTGGTGGCCGACGAAGTGTTCTTGTTCTCGGACGATAGCGGAAACTCGGCACTTGAGGAGCGTTACCAGGCGGCCATCCAGGCCGAGACCGGTTTCTCGAACCTGCCGACGGAAGCGCAAGTCCAGGCGATCATTGATGCGGAGAACAAAGATCTGAGCAGCTTGTTTGCAGGTACTGGTTTGGATGATGGTTTGGATTTCAACGAAGACTACGTCATCGATTGGGACGTCAGTGGCGTCACCAATATGAGTTCTTTGTTCTACTGGGCAGATGCCTTCAATCAGGACATTGGCGTTTGGGACACATCAATTGTCACAGATATGAGTCAGATGTTTCGCTCTGCCGGGTCCTTCAACCAGAACATCGGTGACTGGGACACGTCAAACGTCGAGGACATGGGGCAGATGTTTGCCTTGGCTCACGCATTCGACCAGGATATCGGCGGCTGGGACACCTCCAGAGTCACAAACATGGGTGCTATGTTTGGCTGGGCTGGCGCTTTCAACCAAGATATCGGTGGCTGGGACGTCCCAAGTGTTGCCGATATGAGTGCGATGTTCTCCAGCGCCTACGCCTTCAATCAGGACATTGGTGGCTGGGACACGTCAACTGTAGAAGATATGGAATTTATGTTCAGCCAAGCCTCTACCTTCAACCAGGACATTGGTGGTTGGGATACGTCTGGCGTCACCGATATGGGTTTCATGTTCTCCAGCGCCCACGCCTTTAACCAGGACATTGGTGGCTGGGACACGTCAACTGTCGAAGATATGGCATTTATGTTCAGCCAAGCCTCTACCTTCAACCAGGATATCGGTGGCTGGGACACGTCTGGCGTCACTGATATGCGTTATACGTTCTGGGATGCCTGGGACTTCAACCAGGACATTGGCGGTTGGGATATCTCATCGCTGATCGATGCGTCGGGGATGCTTGAGGGCTCTGGGATGAGCCAGGAAAACTTCGATAAACTCCTGGCTGGCTGGTCGACGTTGGATACGGTGTCCGGCGAAACGGCCATTCAGAGCAGCGTGGAGTTGGGTGCTCAGGCCATCACCTACAACGATGCGACGTCCAAGAATCATTTGGAACAGGTCTATGGTTGGACGATCAGTTTTCAAGACAACGGCGATGAAGATGGTGGCCTCGCTGATGGAGTCACGGTCGGCAGTAACTCAGGTGAGACGCTGGATCTTTCCAGTGCTGTAGACGCGCAGATCATCCACGCCCTGGATGGCGATGACACCATCACAGGCGGCAGCGGTGATGACCACATCGTCGGCGGTGCCGGTGATGACACGCTGACAGGTGGTGCGGGCGCTGACAGTTTTGTCTATAAGTTCGACCGTGCCGGTCATGACGTCCTTGCTGATTTCGATCTGGACAGTGACACGATTGATATCGGCCAGCTGGTTCTGGGCGAGAACCTGCCCGGATTCATCCTATCCGACCATGTCTGGGTCGAGGAAAGCTCGGACGGCAAGGTGACCATCGTCATCGACCACGACGGCGACAGCACAACCGGCAGCCTCGTTCGGATCACGTTGGCAACGGTCGCTTACGCATCGATTGATCCGAACACATTCGTGCATGATCTGGTGGACGGCAAGCTAGTTCTGAGGACGCCGGAACAGCTGGCTGCGCTTGCCGAGATCCTGGAAGACTCGTCTTCCCCTGATGGCGCGATGAACGCCAATGGTGTTGCGGTCACGGATGACCAATTGGCATTGGTGGCTGAGCGTGTGCTGGCTGGCAGCGACACGTCCGCCTCACCGA
This sequence comes from Pseudomonadota bacterium, assembly GCA_039183375.1. GTDB lineage: Bacteria > Pseudomonadota > Alphaproteobacteria > Rhizobiales > Hyphomicrobiaceae > Tectiglobus. The sequence goes on along the minus strand of JBCDBQ010000247.1, from coordinate 5,986 downwards.
TGGAAGCGCGTTACCAGGCGGCGATCCAGGCCGAGACCGACTTCTCGAACCTCCCGACCGAAGAACAAGTGCAAGCGATCATTGATGCGGAGAACAAAGATCTGAGCAGCTTGTTCGCCGGGGCTTGGGAGAACCCTTCGAGTTTCAACGAAAGCTATGTCATCGATTGGGATGTCAGTGGCGTCACCAATATGAGTTCTATGTTTTACGAGATCGGTGCCTTCAATCAGGACATAGGTGGCTGGGACGTCTCAAGTGTGACCGATATGAGTACGATGTTCTCCCGCGCCTCCGCCTTCAATCAGGACATAGGTGGCTGGGACGTCTCAAGTGTGACCGATATGAGTACGATGTTCTCCGGCGCCTCCGCCTTCAACCAGGACATCGGTGGCTGGGACGTCTCAAGTGTTGCCGATATGAGTGCGATGTTCTCCAGCGCCTACGCCTTTAACCAGGACATTGGTGGCTGGGACACGTCAAGTGTCGAAAATATGTCTGACATGTTCCAATCTGCCAACGTCTTCAATCAGGACATAGGTGGCTGGGACACGTCAAGTGTCGAAAATATGTCTGTCATGTTCTCCAACGCCGATACCTTCAACCAGGACATTGGTGGCTGGGACACGTCAACTGTCGAAGATATGTCATTTATGTTCGCCGCAGCCGATACCTTCAACCAGGATATCGGTGGCTGGGACACGTCAAGTGTCACCGATATGGCATTTATGTTCTATATTGCCCCGTCCTTCAACCAAGATATCGGCGGTTGGGATATCTCATCGCTGACCAGCGTGACGTCGATGATTTACAGCACTGGGATGAGCCAGGAGAACTTCGACAATCTCCTGGCTGGCTGGTCGACGTTGGATACGGTGTCCGGCGAGACGGCCATTCATAGCGGCTTGGAGTTGGGTGTGACCTACACCGATGCGACGTCCAAGAATCATTTGGAACAGATCTATGGTTGGACGATCAGTTTTCAAGACGTGACTGGCGATGAAGATGGTGGCCTCGCTGATGGAGTGACGGTCGGCAGTAACTCAGGTGAGACGCTGGATCTTTCTAGCGTGGCAGACGCGCAGATCATCCACGCCCTGGATGGCGATGACACCATCACAGGCGGCAGCGGTGACGACTACATCGTCGGCGGTGCCGGTGATGACACGCTGACAGGTGGCCTGGGAGACGATACCTTTGTGTTCCGCGACTACGGTGGGGATCAGGGTGATTTCGGTCATGACACGATCACCGATTTCTCAGCTGGTGATGGTATCGGCGATGTCATCCGGCTCGAGCACGCCGGCCTGACTAACTTCGCCGATCTTCTGACCAAAGCGGTCGATACCGCCGACGGCGTCAAGATCACCATTGATGATGACAATTCCATCCTGTTGGACGGGCTCACCATCGCCGACCTGAACGAAGATGATTTCGAGTTCAAGGCGACGGATTCCAAAACCTTCCTGCTCGGCAGCTATGGTGATGACACTCTCACCGGCAGCGATCTTAACAACCGCATCGATGGCCGCACAGGAGATGATACGCTGACCGGTGGATTAGGCAACGATACGTTCGTCTTCAGGCCCGGCGATGGCGCGGATACCATCACGGACTTCAATGCGACAGCCAACGAAGCTGACATCATCGAGTTCTCGACCACTGCGTTTGCGGATTACGCCGCACTGCAGGCTGCCATGACCGAAGTGAACGGCGACGTTGTGATCGCACTTGATGCCGACAACTCGGTCACGATCAAGAACAGTGGCATTCTGGATCTCGACCAGGATGACTTCCGCTTCGTCGCCTAAGTTGGCGACAGGCACCAGCTTCGAGTCGTCGTGCCCTATCACCGTGGGTACGACGTCGCTGGTTCACTTGGACCGCTCACAGCTGAGACGCTCCAGCAATCCGCAATCCCGGTAGACGGTCCCATGGCCACGCGAAAACAACAATTCATGGATCTGCTCGGGGCCTTCCGCGGTGTGTTTTGGGCCGTGTTTGCGATGTCAGGTGTGGTCAATGTGCTGGCCTTGACCGGCTCATTTTACATGCTCAATGTCTATGATCGCGTTCTGTCGAGTGGCAGCGTGCCGACGCTGGTTGCACTCTCGATCCTTGCTGCGGGGCTTTTTCTGGTGCAGGGATGTCTCGACGTTCTGCGCAGTCAGGTGCTGGTGCGGATCGGAATGTGGCTGGATCGCGAAGCCAGTCCCCTGGCCCACGATGCACTGTTGAGCCTGCCCCTCTTTGGTCAGTCAGCAAGTGATGCCGTTCGCCCGGTGCGCGATGTTGAGGTTTGCCGGAGCTTCCTGAGCGGACAGGGGCCCGTTGCCATTCTCGACATGCCCTGGATGCCGCTCTATCTGGCGTTTGTCTACTTTCTGCACCCTTGGCTCGGTCTTTTGGCAACGTGTGGTGTCCTGGTTCTTGTCAGCCTGACGTTGTTGACTGAAGTGTTGAGCAACGAGGTCAGCAGAGATGCGAGTGCTGCAGCCACACAGCGGATGAACATTGCCGACAGCAATGCGCGCAATGCGGAAGTTCTGAAAGCCATGGGCTTTGGCGACCGCGCGTCGCAGCGGTTTGCGGAAGCCAGCGAAGAGCATATCGCCGTCCAAACGCGCGCGAGTGACATTACAGGAAGCCTGAGCGGCGTTTCCAGAGTTGCACGGATGTGTCTGCAATCGGCAGTGTTGGGGCTTGGCGCATATCTGGCATTGCAACACGCAGTGTCACCGGGCGCGATTATCGCGGCCTCTATTGCAACCGCCCGCGCCTTGGCTCCGATTGAACTCGCGATTGGCAACTGGCGCGCATTTGTCGGTGCCCGGCAGGGATACGCTCGTCTCAAGAGAACCTTGTCGGCTTTGTCCGATGAAGCAGATCCTATCGATCTACCTGCACCAAGCAGACGGTTGGTCATCGAGAACGCATTCGTCACTGTGCCGGGAACTCAACGGCTTATCCTGAGCAACGTGTCCTGCCAACTCGGAGCTGGCGATGGTCTTGGCGTTATCGGACCAAGCGGCTCGGGAAAGTCCACTCTCGTGCGTGCCATTGTTGGAGCCTGGCCACTCGCGCGCGGTGCCGTACGTCTTGATGGTGCAGCAATTGACCGATGGCCGCTGGCGTACTTCAGCAGTCATATCGGGTACCTGCCACAGGATGTAGCCTTGATGGACGGTTCGATTGCAGCGAACATCGCGCGCTTTGATCCTGAGGCTGACAGCCGTGCGATCATTGAGGCAGCACAGTCGGCAGATGTGCACGAACTGATATTGCGGTTGCCTGAAGGCTACGAAACACAACTTGGCCCGAGCGGGACAAATCTTTCGGCCGGGCAAAGGCAGCGTATCGCACTGGCGCGTGCGCTTTACCGCGAACCTTTTCTAATTGTTCTCGATGAACCGAATGCCAACCTTGATGCCGAAGGCGACGCGGCCTTGTCGCGCGCGATCGACGGCGTGCGCATGCGCGGCGGCATTGTTGTTGTTGTGGCACATCGACCGAGCGCGCTTCAGGCTGTCAATCTGGTGGCGTTTGTCAGTGATGGCCAACTCGCAAAGATCGGACCGCGCGATCAGATCCTAAAGGAAGTTCTCCATCGTCCGCAAGCAACGGCATGAGTAAACCAGGGTTGTCGCAATGGCCGATAAAATTGATAAATTGCCAGTAGCTCTAAGAGACTTGTCTCCGCGTGGTTCAGCAGTTCGCGCTGATCCGGGCCTCAGATTGCGCCTCGCGATCAGCCTATTGATTGTGGCTGTTTTGATTTTCGGTGTTGGTGGTTGGGCCGCTACTGCCCAACTTGCTGGCGCCATCATCGCACCGGGCCTGATCATGGTCGATAGCAACATCAAGAAGGTGCAACATCCGACGGGGGGAGTCATCGGCGAAATTCTGGTTCGCAATGGTGACCGCGTTACAGCCGGACAGTTCGTCGTCAGGTTTGATGATACACAAACCCGAGCCTCACTCGGTGCTGTCGTGTCGCAAATTACCGAACTCACCGGACGGCGTGCGCGACTGGTAGCCGAGCGTGACGGCGTATCCACGATCGCTTTCCCTGAAGGGTTTGAGGGAGAGAGTAAGCATGCAAACGCAGTTGCATCAGGTGAACGTCGCTTCCTCGCGTCCCGTCTGGCGGCGATTGCGGGCCAAAAGCAACAACTCGATGAACGGGTCGGACAGTTGCGTGAAGAGATCCGGGGCCTTGACGCGCAACGCCATTCGAAGTCGACAGAGCTCGAGCTTATCGAAGAAGAGCAGAGCCGGATCCAAGGGCTTTACGACGTGAAGCTTACGCCCATCACGCGGCTTCTCTCCATGAAGCGCGAAGTCACGCGTGTGGGCGGTGAACATGGCGCGCTTGTTGCCCGCATTGCCCGAGCCAAGGGACAAATTTCGGAAACCAAGCTGCAGATTATATCGATTGATCAACGCGTGCAGAGTGAAGCGCAAAAAGAGATCCGGGAGATTGAGGGGCGTATGGCAGAGCTCATGGAGCGAGAGACTGCAGCTCGTGATCAGCTTAAGCGCATTGATGTGCGGGCTCCCCGCGCCGGGTTGGTACATGATCTTCGTATTCATACGGTTGGAGGTGTCGTGTCGCCTGGCGACGCCATGATGTCGATTGTTCCAAGCGAAGACCTCCTGACCATAGAAGCGCGCGTGCCACCAGCTGATATTGATCAAGTGCGTGTTGGCCAGTTGGCGCGTCTACGGTTTTCAGCCTTCAACCAGCGAACAACGCCAGAGGTTGAAAGTCGCGTTGTGCGTGTCGGTGCCGACCTTTCCCGTGATGAGACGACGGGTGACTCGTTTTACAAAATTCGCTTGAGGGCCGATCGGGAAGTTGTGGCTGCCCTTGGAAACCTCAAGTTGGTGCCAGGAATGCCAGTGGAAGTCTTTGTCCAAACAGGGGCCCGCAGCACACTAGCTTATCTCGCAAAACCTATAACCGACTACTTCAGCCGGGCTTTTCGAGAGGAGTAGCCTCTGGCAGTGATCTAAATAGTGCTATTGAGGTGCGAAAGTGAGGACTAGTCATTGCAGTTGAAAATCATCTGATTGCACGAATTGTTTTCCGGATAAATGATTGCCTAATCTAGGGCTTCATGAGCTTGCTGCCCGAAGCGCCTTCCAGTGCCGTTGCAATGCGAGTTTCTAGTTCATCACTCAAACGCCGAATCGGGGCATGGTCATGGTTGACATACTGATTAGTCATAGCTGTTGTTGCATGTCTTAACTTACACCAAGTCGAGAAGCTGTGACGAGCCTGGGAATTGGCAATCCATTGCTCGGACGGGACCCGTCAGGCTAGCCGCCGCTTTCCGTTTGCGACGGTGGATGTCGGTCCGGACGATTGGGGAGTGAGGGAAGGGTGCGTTTTGGGAATGACCGGACAACGGGAGGTGCCTTAGAGTTGGCAGCTGATCCAACCGTTAGACCGCTTGCGATTGACGAATGGGCATCTTGAAAGCAGAATTTCTAATGGATGCGTTTGATCGTGACGGATCGCTCTTTGCCGCGCTTCTTCTCAATTATTATTCCGACCTGTAACAACACGGGCTGAATGCGCGTCAGGGCCGCGCCGAAGCCATTCACGGTTTTGGGGATGCCGGACACATTATCCGAGAGCTTCTTGTGGAGCTGGGTTGGTGTGCCGATCCACGGCAAATCAAGTTCCACTATGGCCATGGCGACGGGTTCGCAGTCTAGCGAAGCCTCGTTCGCGTCGCGGCGATTGGATTGCAGATCTGAGATGTGCGTTCCCGCCTCCCAACCCAAAGCTGCCTCAGCGGCTGTGACCCACTCTGCGGCATTTGCCATCCGTGGTTTACTTGGCAACCTGACATTTGGCAGGTTCCTTAAAGCTGATGAGACGGCGTCCAGAAGTGCTCCAAGCATGACAGCATGGTTGTTCTCGAACTCCGACCAGAAATCAGAAGCTGTACGCCGGTTCTGTTCCATGATTGCCGGTAGG
>JBCDBQ010000246.1:0-9648 GCA_039183375.1 Pseudomonadota bacterium | reverse complement strand
AGGCTCGGTTATGGGGCCATACCAGTTGATGCGCACATCGATATTCTTTGACAACGCTTCGAAGCCGCCTGAGAGCTGCAAAAAGGTATTATCGATCTCGGTCCTGCGGATGTCGGCCCCGAGCCAGGCGCCGAGATTAAACCCTGACGGCATCATGCTCCGATAGCCGAGCGCGACATTGCCTTCCGTCGCCGAGTCATCAAAGAACTTCGCCGTGACCTGGCCGAAAAGCAGCATTCGCTGACTGCCACTGATCGGTGCAAAGATGGTTGTTTCGCCGCGGCTGGTTCCAAACGAACCTGTCGCATCGTCGTCGCGGCTGTTGTGATAGCCGCCAATTTCAAACCACGGATGGACGTAGGCAGATAATTGCGTCTGCGTTGGAGTGCGCGCAAGCGCCGATGCCGCGATCGCCAAGGCGGCGATTGCAGTGACAGCACGAGCTGTTGTCCGTTTGATTACAGTCAGTGCACGTGACAATGACAGTTGCTTTCAGCGACGATTGGCGAATCAGGCAGAGGTTGCCTCCGCCACCGCTTGAGCAACAACGGTAAGTCTTGCAAGGACGACGCACATGGAAGTTGGTTACAGTGATCCGAGTCTAGAGACCTGTCACTGATTAACAACCAGCACTCACCTCAATTCAAACGTGCAATCTTCCAAGAATACAATCTCAGCCAGATAATCTGCGTTCGCAATGCACGTGCAGGTCTGCTTCTTTACCTTTGCTTCCTGTAGAGATGCGCTAGCAATTCGGTAGATTGACTGCCAAGCCGCCCTGGCTTGTCTCTTTGTACTTCTCGTCCATGTCGCGACCGGTATCGCGCATGGCGGCGATGCAGTTGTCGAGCGGCATGAAGTGCTGACCATCGCCACGCAGCGATAGCGAAGCTGCGGCCACGGCCTTGATGGCGCCGAGACCATTGCGCTCAATGCATGGCACTTGGACCAGACCATTGACCGGGTCGCAGGTCATGCCGAGATGATGCTCTAACGCGATTTCGGCAGCATTCTCGATTTGCTCGTTAGTGCCACCGAGAACAGCGCAAAGGCCGGCCGCTGCCATCGCTGAGGCAGATCCGACTTCGCCCTGGCAGCCAACCTCCGCGCCTGAGATCGATGCGTTGTGTTTGACGAGGCCGCCAATCGCAGCTGCTGTGAGCAGGAAGTTGCGAATGCCAGCCTGGTCCGCCCCGAGGCAGTGATCCAGGTAGTAGCGAATAACCGCTGGCACGACACCCGCGGCGCCATTTGTTGGTGACGTCACCACTTTGCCGCCGGCCGCATTCTCTTCGTTCACGGCCATCGCATAGCAGCTGATCCAGTCATTGATGACATGTGGTGGAGCGATGTTGAGACCACGCTCTGCTTCCAACTTGCGGTGGATTTCACCGGCACGCCGTTTCACTTTGAGGCCACCTGGAAGCTCGCCCTCGCTCGCGAGACCGCGGTCGATGCAGCCGGTCATGGCCGCCCAGATATCGTCGAGCTTGCGGTCCAGTTCGTCGTTGCTGATGTGCGCGCACTCATTGGCGCGTTTCATTTCTGCAATCGACTTGCCCGATGCCTGCCCCATCTCAAGCATTTCGGCAGCGTTGCGGAATGGGTAGGGCACCGTCGCCAGCTTGACGTCGCCGGGTCCTGCACCCGAGCGCTCGAGACGCAACTCATCCTCAGTCAGAATGAAACCACCACCAACGGAGTAGTAGACAACCTCATGGCGCAGGCGTGCTTCAGCATCGAAGCACTGGAACCGCAAACCGTTGGCGTGGCCGGTGAGGGGCGGGCCATAGTCAAACACGATATCCTCTTCCAGATCGAAGGCGAGTGCAGGCAGCCCTTCAGGTGTGATCGCGTTGCTCTTTGCCAATTGTTCGAGCGATTGTTCAGCTTCATCGATATCAATCGTTGCTGGATGAAAACCTGCTACTCCCAGAGCTACAGCACGGTCGGTTGCGTGCCCCTTGCCCGTCCAGGCCAGCGAGCCATGCAGATGACATCGCAAATGAGCCGGCTCACCAGTACCAGGCTCCGGGTTCTCCCGGGCACGTAGCACGTCGAGAAAGCGCGCTGCAGCCAACATCGGCCCCATGGTATGCGAGCTCGAAGGTCCGATACCGATCTTGAATACCTCGAAAACGGAGAGAAACATGTGATGTCAGCCTGTTGTCGCGGAGTTAACTAACCAGTCTGAGGTCCGCTGCGCAGCAACAGCATAAACTATCGGTACGAAATGTTTGCAAGCAGACGCCCATATTGCTGCTAGCGTCATTTTGGGCCTTAAGGAAGCCGGTGAGAGCGCCAGACATTTGTCCACATCGCCTCACGCATCGCGCATTTGTGTCCTCAAAGCCCTGGTCACTGCTGAAGGAGTCGTTCAGACTCGCAGCAAGTAATAGAACAAATAAGATACGAACCTCCTACATATGCTGCATCGAAACTGTCTGAACTCTTATCTCATTCGGTGTGCGATCGCTTGCGTGCCGCCTCTCATCGCTGCTGCCGTGCCATTTCCGGGCGGCGCATTGGCGAAGGATACCACAGCTGCGCCCGAGGTCGGCACAACTGTCTCCGTCAAACGGCGCTTGACCGGCCTTAAAGGTGAGGTCAAACGGCGCCTGCGCAAGGGTGCCAGGGTGCATCGCGATGAAGTCTTGCAAACCAGCCGCAAAGGCCGTGCCGAGTTCAAACTCGATGATGACACGCGGCTTGCGCTCGGCGCCAACGCGAAGCTCAAGCTGGATGAGTTTGTTCTCGGCCAAACACAGGACGGTATCGCGACCATTGCTCTGAACTTCATTACCGGCTCGTTCCGTTTCATCACCGGCCTGCAAGACAGCAAAGCTTACCAGATCAAGACGCCGACAGCGACAATGGGCATTCGCGGCACTGTCTTGGATGTTTACGTTGCCCGTAATGGCGAGACATTGGTGCTCTTGCATGAAGGCGAGGTCGAGATCTGCTCGACGACGGGCACTTGCCGAATTCACAATACGATTGGCCGCATCATTCACACGACAATAGCCGGCGTCGTTTCCGTCCCGCTAAAATTTTCGCGCAAGCTGATCCGCGGCGTCTCAGTGGGACGAGCGTTCCCATTCGTTGGCCGGCGTCTGATCATTGATCCGATCCGGCGTCTGCGCCGCGCCGACATCGTAGTTACGCCGGTGAAACGCGCCGGCAAGGCGGTCCGCGATGGCACACGCACGATACGGCGGACCATTCGGAAAATCTCGCCCTTCCAGTAGAGAGACTCTGCTTTCGGCTGCGTGTGGACCTTTGCAGGGCAATTTGCATTGACAGGTCGCCGGTGCATGCTGGCAAGCAGCATTCCTTGACATCAAAATGGTCGGCTCATCATACTGCTGCAACCGAGCAGACAATGGGGGTTTGACTATGACAGCTCCGAACAACGCATCCCTCTCACCGATCGCAGCACCGTGCGCCTGGCAAGGCCAGAGCATCGCCAGCAACACGACCTGGATTTGTGAGTTGGACGGTGCGCAGCTCGATCACATTGCCTCGGCGCTCGACGTCTTTGCGCAATCTGACCTGCCCTGGGAAGCAGCTGACCGGAAGACGCTGCCACTTACCGGTCTCGGAAACTTGTTTGACCGCATTCGCAGTGAGCTTGAGGACGGTTCGGGGCTTTTTCGTCTGCGCGGCCTTCCCGTCGAACAGTATTCGCTTGAGCAACTGAAGGCCTTTTACCTGAGCTTTGGTGACCACGTTGGCCAGCCGGTGTCGCAGTCGGTTATCGGTCAACGCCTGATGCATATTGAAGACGAAGGAGAGAAGTCCAAAGACTATGGCGTGCTGGATACCGAAGGCTCCGATGAAGGCTTTCGTTCGTCGCGATCGCGCGCCCTGTCAACTGGCGGGCTTCGCTTTCATACGGACCGCTGTGATGTAGTTTCGTTGTTGTGCGTGCGCCAGGCCAGCCAAGGGGGTCATTCGAAAATTGCCAGCGCTGTTGCCATACACAACGCGATGCTGGAGCGCCGGCCCGATCTCCTGGGCGAATTGTTCACCGCCTATCCGCGCAGCCGCTTTGGCGAGGAAGTCGGCGATGTTTCGGATTATTACATGTTGCCGGTCTTCAACCTGCGTGACGGCAAGTTCACGACGCATTACTCGCGGACCTACATTGAAGCATCGCAGGCGAACCAGGATGTGCCACGTTTGCGCGACAGCCAGGACGAGGCGCTTGACCTTCTGGCCGAGCTAGCCAAAGAACTATGCTTTGAAATGACGTTACAGCCGGGCGATATTCAGCTGCTCAACAATCATGTCATCTATCATGCGAGAGACCCGTACGTGGATGACGCTGCCGCTGGCAACAAGCGCCTTCTGCTGCGCCTGTGGATCGCAATGCCGAACAGCCGACCTTTGCCTGAGAGTTATGAGGTTCTGTTCGGACCAACAGCGCCTGGCGTTTTGCGTGGCGGCATCTGGCCACCGGGTAAGGCCTATCAGCTCCCCCTCGAATGATGTTTCGTCCATCACAAGATCACGTGTGGAGCTGACCAGATGACGGAGACGGAAACGCATTATCGTGGCTGTCGTATTTATAGGGGTCCGGATCATCGTGGGCGGACGCAATGGCTGGTCTCTGTGCCGACGCGCCTGGGCAATATCGAGAAAGCCTGCAACTCGTTCGAAGACGGCAAGGCCGTCATCGATGATCATTTGTCGGCTTCGGGAAATGACCGCAGCGACCTCACCGCCCCGTTTGCACTGATGTTAGTGCTGGTGCTCTTTGTTGCTGTTTTTGTTTTTCTGTAACCAAGTGCGCGCGGCCCGGCGCAGACACCGAGCCTCGCTGTTTCCGGTCATTACTTGATCAGCGCCGCGTACTTGTCCAGCAATGGCAGCACGACATCAGCACCTTCCGATGGCAGAGGCATAATCCCACGCCGCGCGCCGAGATCCTTATGCGCCTTGATATCATCTTCCTTGGCTGACCGGGCGTAGAACATGCTGAGCGCGACGCTCGCCGGATCGCGGCCGATGGCATTGCAGGCCTCTTTGATCTGAGCCAAGCCCGAGTCGATCTGGTGAGCACCACCGAGTGGCAACCAGCCTTCGCAGAACTCGGCAACATGCGCCGCCGTCTTCGGGCCAACGGCACCGCCCATCAGGATTGGCGGATGCGGCGACTGTGTTGGCTTCGGCCAGGCCCAGCTCTTGTCAAACTTAATGATATCGCCTTGGTAGCTGGCCTCATCTTCGGTCCAAAGCTTTTTCATCAGCATAATCTTCTCGCGCAGCAGTTCGCGGCGCTGGTTGAAGACGATGCCATGGTTGCGCATTTCCTCTTTGCACCAGCCATAGCCAATGCCAAGTTCAAAGCGACCATCCGAGATCATGTCGAGGCTGGCCACCTCCTTGGCAAGCCAGATTGGGTCACGCTGCGCGACAAGCGTGATGCCGGTACCAAGCCGAATTTTACTTGTGACAGCTGCACAAGCAGCCAGCGCCACAAACTGATCGTGGGATCGCCAGTACATCTCCGGCAATGGCGGCGCGCCCTCGCGGCCACCCCATGGTGTCTCGCGGCTGGTTGGGATGTGGCTGTGCTCCGGAAACCAGAGCGATTCAAACCCTCGGGCTTCGACTTCCTTGGCAAGCTGGACGGGTTGTATGGACTTATCGGTCGGGAAAATCATGACGCCAATATCCATGGGCGTTCCTCCTGAAGCTTGGCTGTTGTTCTTTGTGGTGAGACTAGTTTAGCAGCACATGAGTGGGAGTCGACCAGGCCTCACGCAATCTCACGTAGGCGATCGAGCGTTCGCTCGTGATAGCGCGGCTTGGCGTCGTCGGTTGCCGGCAAGCCAACCCGATTGTGCCAGTAGACCGGCATGCCGAGTGCGGATGCGCCTGGCACGTCCGCCGCTGAGCCTGCTACGAACAGTGTGCGCTTGGGATCGGTACCGAGCGCGGTTAATGTCTCGGCATAGGGTTCGCGGCGTGGCTTGTAGTAGCCTGCCTCTTCGGCTGTCGTGACGACATCGAAGTCGCCATATACGAGCTCTGCTGCTTGCCGGCCGAGACGAACCGAGCAGTTGGTCACGACAGCGACCTTGCAGCGTTGCGCCAAGCCGGCAACGATGTCAGCTGCGCCCGGCCATGGTGCCAATTCCTGCCAGCGCTTTGCGAGATCGCCTGCAGCATCAGCGGTTAGGCCAGCTGCGACGGCAGCTTCGGCGACGATGCTTTCGTAGTCGCGATAGGCTCCGGCGCCGTAGGTCAGCCGCAGATACTCCCGGCGCCAACGCATACCGTCAGGTTCCGAACCGGCGACATCGTTCCAGAGTGTCCACGAGTCGATGAGCGCTGTGAGCAGATCGAAGACGACGGCATCGTACGCCTGCTCGGCATTGCGGCTTGCATCTGAGGACGGCCTATCCATTGGCGAACCACCCAGCTTTATGATTTCGAATGGGCCCAATCCCAATAAAGCTCGCGCGCCTTGAACATCATTGGTCCCGGCTGCATCTCACGATCCTCAAGACGATTGATGGCGACGATCTTGGAGTTGTTGCCGGTCGAGAAGATTTCATCGGCATCCATGAAATCCGCGACTGACAAGGTTGTTTCCTCAACAGCAACACCATCGGCGCGCAGCAGATCGATTGTGCGTTGTCGCGTAATCCCGGCGAGGAAGGTGCCGTTTAACGCGGGTGTCTTGACGATGCCGTCCTTGGCCATGAACAGGTTGGACGTGCCGGCCTCGGCGACATTGCCGAGCATGTCGAGGACGAGGGCGTTATCGAAACCACGCGACTTGGCCTCGACCACGCAACGCGCATTGTTGGGATAGAGACAGCCGGACTTGGCGCTGGTCGGCATCGTCTCCGCCGTCGGACGGCGGAACGGCGACAGCGTGATCGAAAATCCTTTCGGCGGGTTCATCTTGGCAACGTAAAGGCACAATAAAAATCGCGTGGTATCCGGATTGGGCGGCACCGAGGAACCGGACACGCCGCCGTCATCGGCCCAGTACATCGGCCGGACGTAGATCGCATCATCTGACTTGAACTTTTTGAGCCCGTCCTCGACCAATCCCATAATTGTCTCAACCGACTGCGTCGGTGCCAGACCGAGCGCGCGCGCCGACTGATTGAGGCGTTCGCAATGGCGATCGAGATCAGGCGTCACGCCTTCGAACGCGCGTGCGCCATCAAACACCGACGAACCGAGCCAGAACGCGTGCGTGCGCGGGCCGGCCACAAGCACGTTGCCATTGTGCCAGTCGCCATCGAGATAGGTCCACGTTTCTGACTGGTTTGCCATGAATGTCTCCGAATTCAATCTTGCCGTGTCAAAAGAAGAATATCTCATGAACAGCCACAGGAAGATAGAACTGCGGTCCTGATAGCGTTGAGTGCCTGCGGCTGATCTGACGTCGAGCCGGCGCATCTTCCGACGGACAGATTGCGCGACCGAAGCGTTAAGGCAGCGCAAACCTGCACAGTGAAGCGTGCTGCCCCTCAACCCAGCCCTCTCCCCATCAAAATGGGTGGGGGAGTGGTCACAGTCGTTATGGGAGCGCGTAGACCTTTTCGCAGCGGATCTGTTCCAAGTGGATCTGTCCGAAGTAGACGGGGCCACGAACCTATATCCGCGTCATTTCAGCGAAGGCGGAGGCCCGGAGATGAACCCATTCGCTCCGTACCATTGTTTGTCTGCAACAAACGAGGCATGGCATGATCACGGCCCGAGCTGCATGACTACTGGCGACCTGCCACAATTGATCAGAGCCATCGGTCAGGGACGCAGGAATAATGTCTGCGCACTTCTACGGCGGTCGCCTTGCTCAACTGGATTTGTCAGCACTTGCAGCCCAGCTCATCCACGCCGGACATTCCAGTCAGCGGTGGCCACACGTTCACTCTGACACTTTGAGACATTGGCCGCGAGCCCTGTTGCAGCAACACATGCAGCGACCTTCATTGCTAGTGCCTGGCGACCGCAACTAGACGAAACTACTCGCAGAAAAAATGTATCTGCCTGCGGCTTAACGATGACAGTCTTGCGTGATGTGCACATTCAACCGAATAGCAACCGCAAATAATTGGAAAATTCTTGATTAATTGATTCCTCTCTATTCGCTACCGGCATAACGCCTTTGCGCCGATCGCTTTAACTATAGAGTCGTGAATACTATTGCGCCATTGGGGGGAGTTCGATGGGCCGTTACGTCATGCTTGGGCTATGCTGGGCGATCTTTGTGTTATGCAGCACAATTGCGCCGGATCGGTCGCGGGCGCAATCCATAGGGGTTGTCACCCCTGCTCCAGCGACTTGTCCCACAACTGATGCTGCCAGTAACACTGGCTATACCCGGATTATTGGGACTGGGGCCACGGGACTCTGCACCTTGGGAGCGGATGCGACGGCAAGCGAATTCAATAATCCCGACACGGCGTCACCCGATTTCACTTTTCAGCTGATTCTGCCGAGCGCCGGCAATGGTACTGTCGCCAAGGTCATTGCCCGTGATGCATCTGGCGCAGCGCTACCCATCACCTTTACCCTGTGCGTGGCTAGCTCAGGAACTGCAACTATCACTGGGCCGAACTCCACAATTGGAGAAATCAGGGTTGCAGACAGGCCTACAGCTAGTTGTCGTCTTTACGTCTTCTGGGAGAACGGAGACAACGATCTCTCTTTCGCCGGCGCCATAATAAGCCGAGACGATACCACCGGCACGTACTTTGTGGATGAACCTGGGGTTTTGGCGGGCGGCGGTCAGTTCGGCGGAGTTCTTGCAACGAGCAGTACTAGCGGTCAACTGATACTGGAACGCAATGGTATTACCATAAATGACGGCGACACTGAAGACCTCGGCGTGCTGACCTCGGGAACATCGGTCACTCTGACTTATACGGTTTCCAACTTTGGAGCGGTTAACGCAGAACTTAGCTTTGTTGAAGCGAATGAGGGCGCTTGGCAAAACATTGACCCCGGAAGCGTCGCACTCAATCCTCCGAACCCAAACCTCCTAAATCTCGACAACCCGGCAAACTCAATAGGTGTTCCCTTAATCTTTGTGCCGATTGGTGCATCTGTTCAATTTACAGTCACGTTTACGCCTTCTGGTTCCGGCGACCCCTTTTTACGAATGGAATGGAGCCCAGATGATATGCCAATGAGCTGGTTCATCACTGGCTCACTGGCGACAGACGACGACCCGACCAAAGACCGCACCGAGCGTATCATCAAGAATTTCATCGTACGACGAGCTGATCAGATTGTTGCCAATGAGCCCGACCTGACCAAGCGTCTTGGTCGACCTGCCCGGCCGATGCAGAGCCTCAAGGACTCACCACCACTGAAGCTCGGCGGCCCGGTCAACATTTCCGGTCGAGGCACAGAACACAACAATCGGCTTGGGTTCTCCAGCAGCTTGGGCCAGGTCCTCGGTAGTGTGCGCGCCGCGAAACAGAGGCGTGTCGGTGATACCACCGCTGCGATGGAGGCACTTGGTGTCCAAAACCAGGGAGCCCAAAACAAGGGATCTCGAGGCAACGATGCTCCAGACAAGGGCATCCGAGATAAACCGGACGCGCGTCATAACTTGAGCGGTGCGATGAGGCTTGGCTTCGACCCGTTCCCGCAACCGCAGCCACGGTTTGGATT
>JBCDBQ010000245.1:0-9681 GCA_039183375.1 Pseudomonadota bacterium | reverse complement strand
TCGAGAATCGACCTTGTATCCCGGTGACATGCACGGATATACCCGTCGACGGAGACGTGGCCGAGTGGTCGAAGGCGCTCCCCTGCTAAGGGAGTAGGCGGGAAACCGTCTCGAGGGTTCGAATCCCTTCGTCTCCGCCACTTACCATTCATGCTAGATCATCGTCGATTAGATGATATCGCTTATCTTCATAGAAAATATGAAGATATCAGTTTCACCATTGCGTTTGATTTGGTTTCGATTAGTCTCAATCATGCTAACTTGGTGGTATGAATTGTGGTATAATCGTGGCTCTTCACAGCGGTAAATTGACAAAAAACTTGGTTCGAACGCTGGGGTCCGGCCGTCATGGTGACGGCAATGGTCTCTATTTGGTCGTCGATCCGTCCGGGGCGCGTCGCTGGATCGTACGTGTTACTGTCAAGGGGCAGCGGAACAAACAAGGAAAACCGCTACGTACCGACTTTGGTCTCGGCGGGGCAGACATCGTTACGCTGAACCAAGCAAGGGATCGCGCCCTTGAATACCGGAGAATGGCCAAACAAGGGATAAACCCACGCTACAATGCTACTCAGGAAATCCCCTGTTTCGAAGAGATCGCCCGCCAAGTCCACATTGAACGCCTCCCAACTTGGAAGAATCCGAAGCATGGTCAGCAATGGATAAACACTCTCGCAGAGTATGCTTTTCCCAAGATCGGTCGACTACCCGTTTCAGAAGTAGGTCAGCCCGAAGTGCTCCAAGTTCTGCTGCCAGTCTGGACGGTGAAGCATGAAACAGCCAAGCGCTTGGCGCAGCGGATCAAAGCCGTGCTAGATGTAGCAAAGTCAAAAGGTTTCCGAGACGGCGAGAATCCGGTGACAACAATCCGCGACGCGCGCGTGCTGCCGCAGGTTAAGCAGAAGGTCCAGCACCACAAAGCGATGCACTGGAAAGATGTACCTGCCTTCTATGCTGAACTGGCGACAAAAGATGCAATGGCGGCAAAAGCGCTCATGTTTACATGCCTGACGGCCAGCCGAACGACTGAGGTTCTGAAGGCTCGTTGGGAAGAGTTCAATTTTGAACAACAATTGTGGACTGTACCCGCAGCTCGAATGAAGTCTGACAAGGAACATCGAGTGCCTCTCAGTGCGCAAATGCTAGCCATCGTTGAGCCCTTGCGAGCGCTCCGCTCAGACGTTGTCTTCGAGGGGCAGAAGCGTCACAGGCCAATGAGCAATATGGCTATGTTGATGCTACTTCGCAGGATGAAATTATCCGATATTACCGTACACGGTTTCCGTTCAACGTTTAGGGACTGGGCTGCTGAGTGTGCAGGGGTAAGCCGAGAGTTGGCCGAACTCAGTTTGGCACATCAAGTGGGCTCAGAGGTTGAACGCGCTTACGCCCGATCAGATCTCCTGGCGCAGCGGCGAGACCTTCTCACACAATGGTCCGGATATGTCACCGGGTAAACCTTCCTTAATGATGGACATCCCGGAGCTCGAGATAGACCGTCAAAGCGTTCTGAACTTTATGTCACAGTATGAGCCATTCTTGTCATCTGTGACCGAGATTCTCAGCAAGCATTTGGGGCGGACTTTCGAGTGTGGCCACGAATACGTTCCGGCCATTGTATTGTTTAATCCACTTGTCGCCGATCATGTATTCTGGATTGGCACAGATAAGGAGTACGGAAAATCCAAAGCGGACGATGCGTTGCAGAGGCTGAAACGCTTCGAACGCTGGCTAAGTAAGACCGACTTGCACAAGCTTCCCGACCCAAAGCCAAGGCGAATTGTTGAGGGTGTCACTATACTCTCGGGTCCGCTTTACTTTTTTGTCATTGAGGCGTTGCGCTCTCTCGATACGATTCAAATTCGGTCAGCAATACGTTTTTTGATCGAACACCAGGAGCAGTGCCTCACGGCTCAAGCAAAGCGCGGCGGAAAATATCGCGCGTTCCGCACAGCAGTGGCACTGAGGGCAGTCTTCGAAGTCTATAGCGACATTCCGATCACTCAGGGCGATAAGTTTGGCGCGCCCACTGGTCCATTCTGCAAGTGCCTAGAAGAACTTTATGAGATCGGCCGAGTTGAAGGGGGTTTTCGGCACTATGCTAGAGAAGCAAAGAAGCTTTCTTCGGGCGACTCACTCCTAGTGAGCTTGAAAAACGAGCTGCTTACGACCCCTGCTCGGGTCGAAGCACGAGAAAATCGCTGAGTTTTACTGCCCAAAGTCTTCGACAATCAGGCCCAGTTGTCCTCAGTTATTCACAATTAGGCTAGAATAGGAGGCGAACATGAATATTGAGCCAGCGCAAACAGGCACGGGGCCATTCAACCCTGACCACTACTACGATGATGCGGATGTCGAACTGGATTTGATCACGAGCCGACCAATGCGCGCGCAATGGCGATATCAGCGTGTTGGACCCAAATTCGTGAAGTTTGGCCGTAGAGTAAAGTATCACGGAGCAGACTTGAACGCGTGGATTCAAAAGCGCACCATTCAAACAAACGAGCTCGCCTAAAACAACAAAACCCCGCTTTCGCAGGGCTTCGCCGTTAGTCTGAACAGCTAAACGGATACCGAATTTCGCCCAGCGAAACAAGATAAAACCGAAACCGCAGACACGTTGGTGGCTGTCGGTTAGCTGGGAGTATTACTCTTGTCGCAGATGGAATTTACTATGCTTTCAACAGAACTTAGACGCGATCCACGCTGGCGCAGATTGGCCGATAAACCGATTGCGCGACTTGTCTACCTGTCTTTCATGACATCTTCCCTCGTCACGTACACAGGCCATTTCCACTTGCCCTTACCGATCTTTGCGCACGACAGCATGATCCCGCAAGACGAGCTGCTAGCTGGCCTTGATGACCTGAGCGAAGTTGGTTTGATTGAGTTCGACAAAACGACTGAAATTGTTCGCCTTGTCGGTTGGTTCAATGAACGCCGGACTCCAGAAAACCTCAATTTTCTGAAGTGTTTAGTTAGGATTTATGAACAGGATCACCTTCCACGCGATGAGATCATGGCCAGATCGATTTCCGAGCTTGCACTGGCCGTTCTTAGGAAGTCTCGAAAGCTAAAGGTGAACAAGACTAACCCAGAAGCATCTCGCCATCATCGGGCATGTTATCTCGGCGAAGTACTAGCCTTGCTCCAACGCACTCTAAGAAGTGTGCCGGGGCTACGATTGGCACTGTATGAGCAGTTTTCTGGTTCCGACCCTCGATTGAGGGGATACTACGAAGAGCTTTCAGACAACCTGCAGGAACTGCCGCGCTTCGACCTTTTGAGTCCTGACGGGGAAAATGAAACAGTTGAAGCGCCCCTACAAGCTGTAGACACAGGCGCAGTCTCAGAAGGGTTTCGAAGAGGTCAACCTAGCCTTGATCAAGGGTCTGAGAACCCTTCACAAAGCGTCTCGGTAGACTCAAAACAAAAAGATACAAATTGCGGTCTTGAGCAATTTGGTGGGCGGCCCTTTCTGACAACCGTTAAGAGTGATCTGGCTAGGCAGGCAAGACGTGCTTAAGGGATCGTCCATTCAAGATGTCGGAACCATCCGCTCCATATTCTGTGTTCTACGGAACATGATGATGGAAAGGGCAAGCCTCATGGCTTGCTGTCTGGATTGCCAATTAGCTTGCGAAAAAGCTTGCGATTTGGATTGCGGAGAAGCTTGCAAAACTTTGTTTATAAATGGAAAAATTCTGTATCTGCTGGCAAGAGCAACACGAATTTGATATAGAGATCGCGACGACGGCGCGTAGCCGCGCGCCGCCGCCACTGACCAACCCAACCTACATGGAGGTTAAGATGGCTACCACAATACAAGACGATTCCGCGCTGATCCGCCAACCAAAATCATTGTTTGATGTCGCGGACCAATATCAACGCGAGAATGGTGCAGCGATGTTCTGGACTGTGTTTGTGGAGCGCGATGGTCGCGCCGAACTGGCCGGAACGGCCTATGAGCTGAGTTCGGGAGAAATCATTCTTCCAGCGGTTTCAGCCAGCGGACGCGTGCTCTTGAAACACGATTTTCGTAGGGCCTAAACAATGGAGTTCGATGAGCTTTTCGTTCCTCCCGATGTCGGTGTCGACTTCTCTGCAGACATCCTCACGCGTCTGTTCGGAGGCATCATTCCGCGCCTGCATGGCGACGGCGACGACACGATCGTCGTCTCGAACTGGTTGGAAACCATCTTCACGGCTTTCAACGCTTTCTGCTTGCTCGGGATGCTGATGGTGTTGTCCTTCACGATCTATTCGATGGTCTTCGACACGGCGGCGGACGGAAAGACCTTCGGTCAGTCGGCCGACACCAAATACACTGTCCTGCGAACTGTCTTCGGGGTAGCTGGCTTTGTTCCCATCGTTGGGGGCTTCTCCTTGATCCAAGTCGCTGTTTTGTGGCTGGTGCTGCAAGGAAGCGCTTTCGCTGACGTGACATGGCGCAACATCGCCGATGACATGCTGAGCGGAACACCTTTAACCTCTGGGTCCTTCGCGCGGATACCGCCTGACTCCGACCGGCTCGTGCAGCAGTTTGGCGGCGCTTTCGATGCACTGGTGACGGGTCACATCTGCGCAATCAACGCCAACCGGATCGAGCGTGTCATCAACGGCGATGGCGATGTCACTCTTGATGAGGTCAGCGCAACCGGCACCACCGGTGCAATCCGGCTACGGCAGTCGCCACTCCTGCTCGAAGACAGGTCTGGGTTCTGGGACGGGATAGGAGGCCGACAAGTGGTCGGCATGAGCTACCAGATGTTCTTTGCCGAGCAGGCTGGCGGTGCCGCCTTCAACGGCCGCAGCAACTACTGCGGATCAGTCGGGGCGACCGACAGCTATTCCGCTATTGAGACCGGAGGCGGTCTCGAAGTCGGCCTGATGGCAGGCCGAGCACAACAACAGTTCGCGCATCTTGCCGAAGGAGTGCTCCCAGAGCTGTCTGATGCAGCTGAGTCGGTGGCTTTTTTGATCTACAATGGAGAGCGGGACAGCGACGCTCTGCTGGAGCCATCGCGCACGGCCGTCTACGCGGCGATGGCGTCCTATTTGAGCGGCCCGGCGATCTCCACGTCGATCTCGTCAGATGTGGTTGAAGATGTGCATGATGGTCTGCTCAATATGGTCACCACCGAAGGCTGGATGCTCGCACCAGTCTGGCAGCGAGGCGTGGCCTCGACCGTCACATCCATCGAGTTCCCCGGTGATACACTGGCCATGCAGACAGCACGAAATAATCAAATTTCTGATTTCCTGCGCGGCGAAGGCTACAGTCGAGGCGAGCGCAACAGCATCGTGGTTCGCGAAATGGTCGCCAAGGCCGACGCGGATCAGGACACATGGGATGAGATCGCGTCGAACGTAGTAAACCTGTCGCTGCCCGATGTGGAAACACCGATGAATGCGGCCATGGGTGAGGTACCTCAGAGCGCCATTGACCAAAGGGCTATCAATGGCCTTTATCGCGGCATCCTGAATGTGTTCAGCCCGGTCGCGACAAACACGGCCGAAGGTAACTTCGGATTTGTGGACCCAATGCTTCAGGTCCAGCGTCAGGGCACGATCCTCGCCGGGGCGGGGGGCACTGCCCTGACAGCGGGTGTTGGCCTTGAGGTCGCCAACCAGAGCATCCTCGGCCGCGGTGCCGATTTTATCTTCGGAAGCGGCGAAGTCGTGGGCATGGCGTCCTCCGGCCTGACCGGAGTTGGCATCACCCTGCTGATCGTCGGGCTTACTATGATGATCATCCTGCCGCTTGTGCCGATGGTCTATTTCTTCACGGCGATCATGAGTTGGTTGCTTCAGATCCTCGAAATCATGTTCGCGTGGCCTCTGATGCTATTGCAGATGTTCACACCAGCACGCGAAGCAACCTTGTTCGGGTCGGGCATATCGCGGGTGCTTCTAGCGACCCTGAACATTTTTCTCCGTCCGTTCTTCATTGTCGTCGGACTCGTGATCGCGATGATGGTGATTTCTGTCATGCTGTACGTGTTGCACACCTTCTTTGGTCGGCTGATGTTCTTCGACGCGATATCTGGCGCGGACACGGTGCCCGATCTCGCGGGCTTTGCTGCGACGGCAGTGAACAGCACCATCGGCATCGTGGTGATGGTGTTCCTGCTGATCGTCTACGTCCTGTTGGCGTTCCTGACGGTGCTCTTCGGGTCGCAGATCATAGTCGAATTCGGTGAGACCGCTATGAACCTGATCGGCGCAAGTATGGGCCGTTACACGCAGCCCGGAGCCATCGCTGACAAGACCGTCATGGCGGGGGGGCTTGGCTACATGGGTGCTCGCAGCGCTGGTATGCGCGTCGGCAGCGCTCACAATCAGCTCGGGAAACTGCGCAAGCAAGGGCAGGATAGCAGTATTCGCAGTCTACCGAGGTCGTCACAATGAGACGCCTATGGGATGCGTTAATGGCACCGGGTCGCTCAATGCGCCTACGTGCCGAGGCACTCAAAGAGCAGCAAGCACGCTTTGAGGCGGCGCTTAAGCAACTGAATCTGGATCGCATCGTGGGCGACTATCAGCACGGCCTCACGCAGGAATTGCTGGACACCGAGGATTGGAAAACCCCGTGGCCAACGGCGGAGCTGATCGAGCAAGAGCGGACGCGGATAGCCCGGTATCTCGAAGAGCACTGGCGGCAGGCGGACTTTCCGGAACAACCGGTGTTTCTGGTCCGCGTCGGGATGGAAAAGGTGTGGGGCGGGCTACAGGGTCGCATCCATCAGCGTGTTTTCGGTCGGCTAGACCTGCCACCCTTCTTCGATCTCAAACGCGATCCGAACGGTCTGATTTTGTTCGAAATGACCCGACATGACACAGATCAATATGGCAACGAAGAGTGGATCGGCGTCAATTCCCGCTGGATTTATGGTCGCAATCCGCCGCAGCTCCGTGATCCTTTATCGGGGGCAGCGACATGATCTATCGATGTACTACTGTCATCGTCTGCGTTGTCGCCATTCTTTGTGGGCCAGTCATAGCTGAAGATGCCCCGATCTCGTTCGAGATGACGGAGATCGGCGCGTTGACCGATCCTACCGGCCTCTTCACCGATGAAGAAGTCGAACAAGGCGGCTCGGTCGTGCAGCCGTCTGTTTGGTATTCAACCTTTCCCGTCGATGGTGGCGAGATCACGTTTTCGATCCTCGTGGATCGGTGGTGTGGCCTGTCGGAGTGTCCATTCCGATTCCGCATCGAGACCGAAGATGGCACGGAGCTGCGCAGCCACTTCGGCCGTGCGCACGGGATGGTCTGCCAAGATCGTACCTCAATGACTGTCGATCCTGTTGAGCTGGTGCTGACCGCGTGCGGCAATGAGATCGACCTAAAGCAGGCGTGGTGACAACTATGAGATTTTCCCAAACATCATTCTCTGGCGCTATCGCACTTGTCCTTGGAGCCTTGCCCGAAGCCGCCGCTGCTCAGGTCTCCACTGCCGAACTGATCGACGCGGGTATGCCGCCCGGACTGGCTGCATTCGCGTGGGCTGTCAGCTCGTCCGAGGGCGATTGGGACAGCGTGAACCAATTCGGCTGCGCGGGTGCGTTCCAGTTCTGCCCGGACACGCGCATCCGCTATCATCCCAGCTCGCTGGACTCGTTCCTTTCAAGCCCTAGAGCGCAGGTGTCTGCGTATCGTCGCTACATGGCCGATGAATGGCAGCTCGCCAGACGGAACGGTTTCGATGAGCTGATCGGATCGCAGGTCTGCTGGGGTGGGCAGTGCCGAACTATCACGCAAAGCTCGATCATCAAGGGCTGCCAGTTTGGCTGCGCGTATGGCGGCGCACTCGGCCGTTACCATCGAACCGGTGACTGCGATCAGGCCCGAGATGGCAATGGTGTATCAGTGTGCAGTTATCTCATCCGTGGGGCAGACTATGACGTGTCCGGCATCACGGGCAATACAGAGCCGGGGCCAGTGCTGGCGGGTGGCATCGGGACGTGTTTTGACCGCGACTTGATGAGCGCTGACGGACTCCGAGCCACATCTCCATTTGGCGTAGATCGGACTGGCCGCGCATCCGCTGGCTATCACCTGGGTCTCGACCTCGCGAATAATGAAGGCGAGGGAGCGCATGTCTATGCCGGTGTGCCAGGAACAGTAGTTCTCTCATCGGCGAACAGAACCAACACTGTTTTCGTGGAAACACTGGATGGGCGACAGCGTGTCGGCTATCTCCACGGTCAAGCAAGACGGGTCGCTCAAGGTGACGCCATTTTGCCTGATACCGTGGTCATAACCCAAGGCGATGTAGGCTCACCGGGGGCCTTTCACCTCCATTTGGAAGTCCATGTCTCCGGGGAAATCATGGCTTCTCTCGGTGATGCTTCTGGCCGCGTTTGGCCCCTAGAAGACCGGGAGACCTTCTTTGGAGCGAAAGCCAGCAGCGGCTTGGCTGGTGCCAGCCTTGAAGGCGCTGCTCCTGCTCCGTTCTACGTGGTGAACCCGGAAACCTATCTGCATCGCCGCATTCCCTTCACAGCCTCGATCCTCTCGGCTGAACAATACGCGCGACAGGGCTTCTCGCGGCCAGACGGGCTCACCCTCGAACCCACCTGTGCGCCGGGTGCAAATTTTTTGGACGGTGGCATGATTTCCTCCAACGGAGGACACAATGCCATGCAGGGAGTGACGGAATTTGGCGTGGCGTTGGCTGCAAACCCGCAGACCTCGGCTAACATGGCCTCCTCAGACGCGCGTGACGCAGCTATCCAGTACGGCCTCGCCGCTGTCGGATCGGCGCGCAGCGGGTCGAACAATGCCGTTACGATGAGATCGCGTGTTGCTATCCTCTCCGGCTTGATCCTGGGAAACCAATGACCAGCATGGAAGACGATATCACTTTGGGAAGATCAGTTGAGATGCAATTTCAACTGATCGCGGAGGCATATGAACGCGGTGACGAAACCGTCTTCGATCAAGCTGTGAACTACGTTGCGTACATAAGGAGACTGAACAAGGTAGGCGTACTGGATGTACGGGAGGAGCACATCGCCCACGACCCTGACGCGGGGGGAAATACTTAGACTATGGTATTTTGTTTTCCCGAGTGCTCAGCAAGCTTCCTGGTAAGCCCAAAAGCTAGACTCAAGGCTTGCAAAAAGGATTGCGAAAACGCTTGCCAGGAGGCTTGCGAAATGGCTTGCCGGTTGGCTTTCAGAGTAAAATGCGAGGAGGCAGTGGAGTGACACATTGGTACACGGCCGACACTCACTTTGGTCACGAAAACATCATCAAGCACTGTGCTCGCCCATTCAAATCAGCGAACCACATGGATGCCGCAATCATCGGAAACCTCAACGCCAAGGTTGGCCCGAATGACGCGCTTTGGATCGTCGGTGACTTTGCCTTCGGCCCCAAGGCAAAGGATTCCGGTTGGTTGAACCAGATATTCGCGCGCCTACCAGGCAGTGAAAAGCACCTGGTCATCGGCAACCACGATGCGGAACCAACGCTGTCGCTTCCATGGACCACGGTGACACATATTACTGAAGTTGCAGATGGCAGCGGCCCAAGTAGCGTGCTTTGCCACTATCCAATGATCACATGGCATCGTGCACGAAAAGGCGCACTCCACTTGTTTGGCCATGTACATGAGCAATGGATGGGAAGCCGAAACGCGGTAAATGTTGGCGTCGACGTATGGGGCTACGT
>JBCDBQ010000244.1:0-9686 GCA_039183375.1 Pseudomonadota bacterium | reverse complement strand
GGTGACTTGGCACGCATGATGGTTGAGTTCCATGCCCAGAACGACGGTTGGCTGACGCGTGAAGACCTGGCGGAATTCTCGTCCGCCATCGAAGAGCCTGTTAAGCGAGACTATCACGGCATCGATGTTTATACCTGTGGAGCCTGGTGCCAGGGCCCCGTCTTGCATCAGATGCTGAGCCTGGTCGAAGGCTATGATCTGCCGGCCATGGGCCACAACTCCACGGCTTACATTCACACGATTGCCGAGGCGATCAAGCTATCCTTTGCAGACCGTGAGCGCTATTACGGTGACCCACGTTTCGTCGATGTCCCTCTCGCGCAATTGCTAAGCCCGGAGTATGTCGAGAAGAGGCGATCATTGATCGACCCCGAGCAAGCCTATGCCGAGTTACCGCCTGCAGGTACGGTCTTGGCGTCCGAGGCGGCTGCGTCTCCAGCTGGATTTGCAACTTCAACGGACAGCCCTCCGCCACCAGCTGATACGTCTTACTGCTGCGTGATCGATAAGCAAGGCAACATATTCTCGGCAACACCAAGCGACGTATCCTGGGATACACCGGTCATTCCCGGAACAGGCTTCTGTCCTTCATCACGCGGCATGCAGAGCTGGGCCGTCCGCGGCCACGCATCCGAGGTAGCGCCAGGGAAACGGCCACGTCTCACCCCCAACCCAGCTTTGGCAATGAAGAATGGTGAATGGGCCATGCCGTTCGGCACACCCGGCGGAGACACACAGTGCCAGGCGATGCTGCAGGTTCTGATCAACGCGGCACAGTTCGACATGCCAATTCAGGACGCCATCGAAGCGCCGCGCTTCATGACCCACAGCCAGCCGGATTCGTTCGAGCCACACACGGCACATCCGGGGCTCCTCACCATCGAAGGACGCATCGAAAACAAGACGGGCGAGGCATTGTCGGAACTCGGTCACAAGGTCGAGCGCCTTGACGATATGTCCTATAAGACCGCCGGAGTCTGCGCGATTACGAAAGATGCGAGCAGCGGCATCATGGAAGGCGGCGCCGACCCACGACGCATGAGCCGCGCGATGGGCTGGTAAGCAGGAAAGGTCCGACTTATCGCCCGTGGTAGATTGGCTTGCGCTTGTCCGCGAATGCTGCCTGTCCCTCGACCCAATCGGTACTATCATTGATCGCTTCAACTTGAACGCGGGCGACAGCCGCCTGCTCAGTCGGGCCCTGCGGCATCGTCTCGAGAACAAACCGCTT
This sequence comes from Pseudomonadota bacterium, assembly GCA_039183375.1. GTDB lineage: Bacteria > Pseudomonadota > Alphaproteobacteria > Rhizobiales > Hyphomicrobiaceae > Tectiglobus. Next base: position 8,455 of record JBCDBQ010000244.1, on the reverse strand, counting down.
GAGCATGCGCGACGGCATCGGTGCCGTTTCCGCAATGCGCGTTGCCCAGTCGGTCGCGGTCGGCATCAGTTCGGCAACAGGCACAATCTTATTGACATAGCCAACTTCGTAGGCCCGTTGCACGCTCATGTTGTCTCCGACCAACAGCAACTCCATCGCAATTTTGTGAGGAATGCGGCTAGCAAGATTTGAGATCAATCCGCCCGAAAAGGCGATCTTCACCTCGGGATATGAGAACGTCGTATTGTCCGCACAGATGAGGATGTCACACATCGTCGTCAGCACCATACCCCCGCCAATGCACCAGCCTGCAACAGCACCGACAACCGGTTTGTCAACTGGTACACCTATCGATGGAATGGCACGATAGAGATCGTGCGGAACATTTTTCAGATCTGCCCCAGCCGAAAAGGCCTTCTCGCCGGCTCCCGTAAGCACGGCCACACGCGCATCGTCGTCGGCCATGAAACGTTTCCAGCTTTGGTTGAGGCCTTCGACGATTTCAGGATCAAGCCGATTCATGCGATCAGGCTTGTTCATCGTAATCGTAGCAACGTGGTTCTCGCAGCTATAGGTCACGGCTTCTGACATCGTATTCCCTCCCGGATGATCTGGCGCTGATGTACTGAGTTGAGATGAACTTAGTGGGCCCAGGACGACACGGCCATGCCGCCAGGGCAGAAATCACAAGCTCGGCATATCCGCATACACCTGAGGACTGACCACTCGGATCTCTGAAGTTTGGATATTTCGGTCAAGATCATCTACTCTGGCAATGATAACTTGAGGATTTTGGGAGACTGCCACGTGGCATCATCGGAGAAGTTCAAACAAGTCCAGCTTTCGACCGAACCTGACCGGCAATCTCTGGAGCAGCTCCAACTCGGTGACGTCGTCTATCTCGATGGCACCGTCTATACAGCGCGTGAAGGTGTCTACAAGCGCGTCATCGAGGAAAGCAAGCCCTTGCCGGCTGATCTCGCGACGGCCAGCGCTGCAAACTTCCACTGCTCACCGGCCGCCACAATTACTGATGATGGCGAATACAATATGGGAGCGGTAACCGCGACCGCCTCATTTCGTTTCTCGAAATGGATCGGACAATGGTTGGAGAAATCTGGATCCAAACTCATCCTTGGCAAAGGCGGCATGAGCTCGGATGACTATAAGAAGCATTTCGTTCCAAATGGTGCGGTTTACCTGACAACAGTTGGCTACGGCACTGGAGCCCTGCTCGGACGCGGTGTGACCAAGGTCGAGAATGTCCACTGGCGCGATGAGCTTGGCCTCGCTCAAGCTATGTGGGTCATCAAGGTCGAAAAGTTTGGACCATTCATTGTCGACAGTGACATGCAGGGCAACAGTCTGTTTGAGCGCGAGAACGAGAAGATTTCAGCTGGCCTCGACAAAGTCTACGAAGGAACGAGACCGGCTGTGCTCAAACGTTTTGGTGAAACAGACGACCGCAGCGACGAAGTCATCTGAATGCGGACTGGCGGCTCTTTTTGGGAGCCATTGGCTTCGACCGCAGTTAGCCCCACCAGGAAGATTGAAGTGCAATGGATGATCGCAAAGCCATCGAGGCATTGATCGAACGCCAGTTTGCAGCCCTATCCTGGGACGAAAGTCGAGACGCCGATTGGTCGGGCTTCGCCAATGACTTCATCGACGGAGCACAGCTGTTTGCATCCGCACGGCCTGTGCGTTCCCAATCCGTCGGACAATTCATGGAAAGGATGCAGAGCTTATCAAAGGGTCCGCTGCCTGACTTACAGGAACGCTTTCTCGGAAGGCGCATCGAAGTCTACGGCAATATCGCCGTCGCCATGGCTGTTTGCGAGCTAACCGAGAACAAGGAGAAGGTCAGCTGCAACATCGAGGCACTTCTTTTGGTCAAAGAAGATGGACAGTGGCGCATCGCGTCCCAGGCCTGGGATACGGCAAAGAACGTGGCAGCCGCTCAGAAGCTATGGACTGATCGAGAAGATTCGCGCAACCAATAAGGGGGGGTTCCAACGGACCCCGCGTCTAGTCCAGGTCTGGTAGAAACGCAAACTCAAAGTCGAGCGCTGCTTGCCAGCCCGTGAAGACGCCGCCATCAATCCCGCCGGCGAGCTTCTTAGCTGCGGCATCATCAGAGCTTAAGCGCGCTTCGATCCAGGGTTGCTCACTCTTGATCGCTGCAGCGAGCTGCTCATGACCATCCACCACAAAGAAGCAGTCTCTGGCATAGACGACTTCAATCATCACGGCATCGCTGGACTGAGAACCGGGTACAGCGCCAAGCTCCGTTGGAAAGATCAGCCGCGGCGACAGATTCAAGACCGTATCGCTTGGCTCGCCGTCGATAACAGCCTGTATCTTGTCAACGACATCATCGAGAGCATGAAGGTCGGTCTGGATGATCGCATCATAATTCTGTAAATGCTCGACATCGACGTTATAGAAGTTCTTGAAGCGCGACTTCTCGCTCGCCCGGCGAACTTGAATGTCAGCTGTTGCCGCTTCTATTGTTTCATATGTTTCGGCGGACCTGTCTGTATCGTAATAGACTCGGCGCCCTGACGTTGAAGGATGGCAAACCAGGCGAACCTTTTTGCCCGTCGGTAAGAAATGCCAGGCCATCCGGGAGTCGACAATCAGGTCCTCTTCGCTCTGAGCCAGATCCGCGAAGACGGAGTCGATTCTGTCATCAATTGAGCGATCTGTTTCGGAAATCCGGTTCAGCTCAAGTGTTGTAATGCCCATTTCGCGCGCCAGCTGGCGCTGCGCAGCACCGGTCGAAAAGACCTTCCAATGCAATCGATCGGAGAGCTTTCCAATAGCGGAACTCTTGCCGCTGCCAAGATCACCATTAATACAGACGATTGTCGCCATTCCGAGCCCATAACGAAGTTTGATGGAGATCACTAGCACCAGTGAAAAGATTCTTTAAGGAAAGATTGGCCGAGCCGCGTGCTTTCATTCACAGCCGAGATACCCATGTCCAATCTGCCTGGTAGACTTGGCTGTTGTCGCGGGACCTGCCAAAATAGCTTGGGAGTTCAATAAAAATATCAATGGCGAGGTGGCAGCCAATGTTAAACCAACCCTACTTGTTCGCCGGTGTTGCCGGATATGTCGGTCGCCCGGATGAGATTGGCAGCGTCGGAGTTTTCCGCCGCCCACTGCCGGAGGGAGAGTGGCAGAACGTGCTGCCAAACCTGGAAACCTTCACAATCCTCGTGCATCCGCAAACTGAGGGCGTTGTTCTGGCTGGGACTGAGAACGGCGTTTGGAGAAGCAGCGATCACGGAACCAGCTTTACGCGCGCTGACTTTCCTGACAACGACCATCAGGTTTGGAGTTTCCTGGTTGATCACCGTGATGCGAACCGAATATTTGCCGGTGCCTCTCCAATCGACATCTATCGCAGCGATGACTGCGGGAAATCCTGGATACAACTGCCGACGCCTGCCATACCTGAGCACTGCAAGGTTGTCTTCGAGGCACGCGTCATGCGCATGGTCCAACACCCAGAGCGGGGTGATGAGATTACCGCAGCACTTGAGGTGAACGGCGTGATGCATTCAAGCGATAGCGGCCAAACGTGGGCTGACCGCAGTGGACATCTCATTGAGTTGTCCGAGCAAGAACATCTCAAGAGCCAGATCGTTTCCGACACCTATTCCGAAGGCATGCTGGATGGCCACGCTATCACACTCAGCCCATCGCAACCCGACGATCTGGTTCTAGCCTGCCGGATGGGGCTCTTCCGATCGGTTAACAAAGGCCAGTCTTGGCAGGACATGGAGGTAGGACGGTTTTCGCCCACAACATATGGACGCGATGTCAAAGCCGCTCCGAGTGAGCCTGGTACGCTTTATTCAGCATTGAGTGTGGCGGCTGCCAGTCATGACGGCGGCGTCTACAAGAGCACCGATGTCGGCGAGACGTGGCAGCGGTTCGATAACGTCCAGGTCAATGGCACAATCATGTCACTTGCCTTACACAACTCCGATCCAAAGCAGGTTTATCTTGCCGCCCGCTACGACGGTGAAATTCACGGCACGAAAGATGGCGGCGCAACATGGTCAAGCTATGCGTTGCCAGCACCTGTCAAAGACATCTACGCATTGGCATGTTCCTAGTCGATCCGGCTTGAACGACGACAACTCTGCTCGAGCAGAGACATGACAACCAGAGAGACGCAATCGTGACAAACAAGAATGGCGCGCGGGACTGGGCATCGCATCCATCCTATATCGCAGAGGATTACAAATCGACGCGATTGCGCGGTCCGACAAAACCTCTGATCCCGCTTCCGGAGACATTGTCTGAACTCACAGGACCGGTTTACGGACACGGCGACTTCGCAGAGTCCGACACCGACCTGACCCGCAACGGCGCAATAACTGGCACACCGCTCGGCGAGCGCATCGTGGTTGAAGGCACAGTGCGCGATGAAAGCGGCAAACCGCTCACCAATACACTGATCGAGATATGGCAGGCCAATTCTGCAGGGCGTTACATTCACACTGCCGACCAGCATGATGCTCCCATCGACCCGAATTTCTTCGGTGGCGGCCGTTGCATCACCGATGAAAAGGGAAAATACCGCTTCTATACGATCAAGCCCGGTGCCTATCCCTGGGGAAATCACACCAATGCATGGCGGCCGGCCCATATTCATTTGTCGCTGTTTGGCCCGACATTCGCAACCCGCTTGATCACACAGTTTTATTTTCCTGGTGATCCTCTTCTCAAATTGGATCCAATATTTCTGTCGACCCCGGCAGAAGCCCGTGACCGGTTGATAGCGGATTTTTCTCTTGATGCCACACAAGAGGGCTTCGCGCTCGGTTACAACTTCGACATTGTTCTTCGCGGCCACAACGCGACACCCATGGAGGCCTGACACGTGACCTCGAAGCAAACTCCTTCGCAAACGATTGGTCCGTTCTTCGCCTATGGGCTGACACCAGGCCAATATGGTTATGAGTTTGCCGACCTAGCAAACGGCGATCTTCTTGCCCAAAGCCCAGACGAAAGCGGCACGCGCATTGAGATCACTGGGAAGGTCTTTGATGGCGAAGGCCAAGTGATCGGTGATGCTATGATCGAGATCTGGCAAGCAGACAGTCAGGGTCGCTACGCGCATCCTGGCGATACGCGACCGTCAAATACCGGCTTCAGAGGTTTCGGGCGCTTCGGGACAGGCACCGAGGACGACAGCTCATTCAGGTTCAGAACAGTCAAACCGGGTTCCGTGGACGGCGAACAGGCACCGCACATCAACGTTGTTGTCTTTGCGCGCGGCATGCTCTCGCACGCCTACACGCGCATCTACTTTGCTGATGAACTTAGCGCAAACGCGAAGGACCGTGTTTTGACCAGCGTCCCAGAGGACCGCCGCGCAACTTTGCTAGCGACCGCCGATGACAGCAGCGCTCCCAACACCTACTCGTTTGATATCCACCTGCAAGGGACTAAAGAAACGGTCTTCTTCGAAGTCTGACGGCGTCACACCTGCCGGATTGGCCTAGCATCTCTAAACGTCCAATCGGAAGGCATCACCGTCGCGAACGACATGTCCGGCCGTCGGTCCGGAAAAATGCGTCCCGATCATCAGCACCGGCTCTCCTGCAAGATCATTGAGAATCCGGCGCCGTGTTGCTTCAGCCTGAGCCGGATCGTAATCAGCTGTCGATGACCACTCCGGATGCGCCATCTGGCAAGGATGGTGAGCAAAGTCCCCGGTAATCATGCCCCGCTCCCCCTGGGACTCGATCAACACACTGGCGTGCCCTGGAGAATGCCCAACACTTGGCATCAACCGGACTTCCGGACAGAGCTGATGATCTAGTTCTACCAGTTCTGCAAGACCACCATCCAATATCGGCATCACGCTGTCGCCAAGAATGTGAGCCATGTCTGCCCGGTCCGTCTGTGTACTCCAGTGCTCGAACTCCAAACGCCCAAACAAATATCTGGCATTTGGAAAGGTCGGCACCCATCGACCATCCTGCAGCATTGTGTTCCACCCAACGTGATCCACGTGGAGATGCGTACAGAGTACGACATCGATCGTTTCTCTCGGGAAACCGGCCTCCTCCAAGTCTTCCAGAAAACGCCCCTGCCGATCATTCCAAGTCGGAATAAGCCGGTTCTGCTTGTCGTTTCCGAGGCACGTATCAACTACGATACGCTGGTCACCGACTTCTATAACGAGGGCGTGAATACTCATCTTGAGGCGCCCGTTTTCGTCAGCAAAATGGGGGTACAGCCATTTGATGGGCTGGATCGCCTCACGGCTTGCCTGAGGCAGAATAAAGCGGCTGCCGCCTATCGTTTCCAATTCCACAATCTTCGTGATTGTAACGTCGCCGATGCGCCACTTCCTCATGTGCCTCGCCCGCCCTAGTTGTGCACCGTCTTCGAAGACTGCCCAAAGAAGCTTCATGGCGCATATCCACAGACGAATGTTAACAGAAATTTAACGTACTGGCATCACACCGGATATATAGATGGACGCGAACTGATTCGGACAATCTGGGGGCTTCATGGCCAGTCGGCTGCACAAGACTACTTTGCTGTTTGCCTTGTCTGTTGCACTACCGCTGTTAGTTCCCGTAGCTTCAGCAAGCCAGTTCAAAACACCTTTTGAGGCTCCCCCGGTGACCGATCCGGCACCTCTGACGGTCGTGGTCGTGCGTGATACCACAGAACCAACTCGATCGTTTCGACCAGACATACTGGAAGTCAATGAACGCCAGGCTTCGGCAAAACCTGAGCGGGTGACTCGTGTCCGACGCCATCGAACGCGAACCCGCCTACGCCGCAAGCGAGTTGATCGCAGTTGGAGAAGGCAGGTTCTGGGGAACAACTAGACCGCATCTAACTCAGGCCAACTCCAGGGTGCGCCATAAGCGCCTGCACCAACGCAAACCACCTCGAACACTCTATTCTAGCGATGGACGACAACAGTTTTGTCGCCCAAAAGTCTACGCATCGCGTTGACTTGGCCACACGCAGGTCAAGTCTCTTGGGGTTCGTTGTCATGCAGAAATTAACTCATGGACTGAGCAATCTCGAAGCCGCTATTGCCAGGGACTTTGACTACCTGAATTTTCCGCCTGCCAGCTGGGTCAAGCAACGTCTGAACCAGGACGACAACCCCATGCTTGATGTGCTCATCGTGGGTGGCGGAATGTGCGGCATGGCTGCCAATCTGGCACTCCGCCGCTTCGGAATAACCAACCTACGAACGATAGATGCCAGCGCGCGCGGGCAGGAAGGTCCGTGGCTGACCTATGCACGCATGGAAACACTGCGGTCACCAAAGCATCTTACCGGCCCCGCCCTCGGCTTGCCCAACCTCACATTTCGAGCCTGGTTTGAAGCCCAGTTCGGGCGGCAAGCCTGGGACGAACTCGGGCGAATTCCAAGGACTCAATGGGCCGATTATCTCGAATGGTACAAGGACACAACTGGTGTCGAGGTAGACAACGCGAAATCTTTGGCCGAACTGCACCTTGAGGATGGCTTCGTTCGTGCGACAATCGCTGACCAGAAAACCGGAGAGCGCGAAGTAGTTCCCGCGCGGCGCGTCGTCTTGGCGACCGGCCGCGATGCACTCGCAACACCCCGCATACCGGAACCGTTCGCGCAGCACATGCGTCAGGCGGTTTTTCATACGTCTGATGCACCATTACCGGAGCAGTTTGCCGGCAGACAGATCGTCGTCATCGGACTGGCAGCTTCCGCATTCGACTATGCTGCTGAGGCGCTGGAAGCCGGTGCTGAGCGCGTGACAATTCTGGGCAGAGCAAATCGCATTCCGCGCATCAATAAGGCCAAGCAGATTGTCTATCCCGGGTTCTCGCAGGGGTTTTCGACACTCTCAAACGAGCAGCGTTTTGAGGTCTTTCGCTATATCTCCTCGCACGGTGTTCCACCGCCACGAGATACGGTTCTAAGGGTCACGCAGCACAAAAACTTTGAACTCGTTCTTGGTGCAGAGACGCTGGAAATTGAGCAAACCATAGATGGCCTGAACCTACAGACCACGGCGGGGATGTTCCCCGCACAGGTCGTCGTCCTCGGAACCGGTTTCAAAATCGATGTCGCCGGCACAACGTTTCTCACATCAGTGAGCAATGAGATTGCAACTTGGAAAGATCGTGTCACAGCAGACGGCCGGGCCACGGAGCTGCTCAACTTCCCTTACCTGGGTCCAGGCTTTGAGTTTTGCTCTAACGGCGATGCAAATGCATCAACCATTCAGCACATCCATTGCTTCAACCACGCTGCCATGATGTCACTCGGCAACCTCGCCAACGATATTCCGGCCGTCAGCGAAGGTGCCGAACGCCTAGCCAACGCAATTGCAACCAGCTTCTTTGTCGAGGACAGCACAGGTCATCGTGCAGATCTTGAAGCATATTCCGATCCTGAACTGCTCGGCGATGAGATT
>JBCDBQ010000243.1:0-9701 GCA_039183375.1 Pseudomonadota bacterium | reverse complement strand
GGAGGTGCCAGCAGCGTCAGCGTTGTCATCGACGGCGACCCACGAAGATCTTACTAACTTGGTGCGACCGCGCAAGCATTATCAGTGGTATTATTCCACCCCACCGGCCAATGACGATATGTGGAAGTGTCCTCAGGGTGTGCACGATTTCATGCGGGCCTACTATCACCACAAGAGTGCTGATTGGGCCGACAACAGGCCGTTTCCCTTGGAGGGGTGGATTGCAAGTGAACTCGCCCGCATGCCGACCTATTACATAATGGACCAAGGCCGGAACATGGCTGAAACTGTCGCGAAAGAGATGCCATCTGCCGAGCAGATTGCAGCGTGCGACTGGCTTCCCGATGATGACATGCACGTTTACAGCGGCGAGTATGAGCGTAACGGATTTCAGGGTGGGTTGCAGTGGTATCGCTGCATGACCAATCCACAGTACGCGGGTCAGCTGCGGCTCTATTCGGGCCGGACAATTGATGTGCCAGCGATGTTCATAGGTGGACGGCAGGATTGGGGAATCTATCAAAAGCCAGGTGATATTGAGAAAATGCAATCGGTAGCCTGTACGGACTTTCGTGGTTGCCACCTTATCGACGGTGCCGGGCACTGGGTGCAGCAGGAGAAGCCAGATGAGGTCAACGCGCATTTGATCGAATTCCTGAGTGGTCTGAAGAGTTGAGACCGATGGACCCGATCAAGCTTAGTACCGTTCTCATGGCCGGTTTCCTGGCGATAAGCTCGGCTGGTGCTTCCGCGCAGACGCCAGACGAGATCCGTGCCTTGCAGCACCGGCTGGCCAATTATGGTGTGAAGTCCGCGACTGGTCGTCTGGATGCCGCGACGCGGGCTGCTATCGAAGCCTATCAACGCGACTGGCACCTGGAAGTGTCTGGTGAGATCGATCAAGACCTGATGGATCGCATGGCACGCAGGCACCCAGACACGAAACCGCAGTGGAGGACGGTTGCCAATCAGGCCTGTAAGGTTTGGAATGCGCGACCGGTCGCCCAGGAGATCATCACTTGGGATGGCCAATGCGTTGACGGCGTAGCACAGGGTCGCGGCAAACTTCAACTGACTTGGCAGTATCGGGGACGGCGGCTCGGCATTTCGTTCGACGGCGAGTACAGGAACGGGCGGGCGAATGGTCTTGGTACGATAACCTATTCAAATGGCGACCGCTTTGCCGGTCATTTCGAGAATGGGAAACGCCACGGCGAAGGGGTTTTTGCCTGGGTTGGTGGCACTTACTACAAAGGGCAGTTCGAGAACGGGCTGCGCCACGGCCTTGGCTTGGTGGTGTTCCCTAAGGGTGATCGCTACGAAGGGCAATGGCAGCACGGTAAGCCTCATGGCGCTGGCACTTTCACAACGTCCGATGGTGTTGCGGAGAAGCGTGAGTGGCGCAATGGCTGCTCGATGTTGAATGGTAGTTTGCGTTGGTTGTTCGTCAGGCAACAGGATTGCCGATCTTGAATGATGGTATGCGGCCGTATTCTCGCATGCTCTGACTGTTGGGAATGAGAGGTTTGTCGCGTGAAGCCTGCGTTATCAGAAGTGTTGTCTCTAAGAGGACTTGAGCCACCACCCGTCGACGAGATCGAGATTGTTGGTGCTGACCCGGTGCTTTCTACACCGTTCAAGATTGGTGAATGTAGCGCATCCGTGCTGGCTGGCGTGGGTGTCGCTGTCACAGATATCTGGGAAATGAAAACGGGTCGACGTCAGCGTGTTTCGATCGACGTCAAGCGAGCAGCCGCAGCACTAAAGAGCGCCAAGTACCTTGAACAGGCTATCGGTGCAAAGGACTTCGAACCCGTTGTCAACGAAGGGCGTGAGGCCACGGGAAAGATGACCAATCCCTGGCCAACCAAGGATGGCAGACACTTCATGCCGCATTTTGGTCTGCCTCATCTGGCCGATCGTGTGCTCGGCATTCTTGACTGTGAGGCATCAGCGGACGGTGTGCGAAATGCTGTTGCCAAATGGGACGCGCTGGAGTTGGAAGCGGCTATCGACGAGGCTCGTGGTTGTGGGGCGATGGTCCGCTCCAATGCGGACTGGCTTGCGGAACCGCACGGGCAGGTTCTGCAATCCAAGCCGTTGGTCGAAATCGAAAAAATTGGAGATAGCGCGGCAGAGCCGTTCGCAACTGACGGACGGCCTCTTGATGGCATTCGCGTGCTTGATCTGACGCGGATACTTGCTGGGCCGATCGCAGCGCGAACATTGGCTGAGCACGGCGCTGACGTTTTGATGGTCGGTGCTGATGGGCTGCCGCAGGTGCCGGAGTATGTCGTCGACACAAGCCACGGCAAGCGCAGCTGCTTTCTGGATCTGAAGTCTTCCGATGGCCGTGATGCACTGAAGTCGCTTGTGTCTGAGGCTGATGTATTTTCTCAAGGGTATCGGCCAGGCATTCTTGCCGGTCACGGGTTTGGTCCGGAAGAGCTAGCGGAACTTCGACCAGGGCTGATCTATCTGTCGATCAGTTGTTTCGGCAGTGATGGACCGTTGAGTCATCGCGCGGGCTGGGAACAGATTGGTCAGGCGGTCACGGGGATCTGCCATGAGGGCAGTGCCGAGGGGCCTAAGCGCTTGCCGGCAGCTGCCTGCGATTACACGACCGGATATCTCGGTGCCTACGGTGTTCTGCTGGCACTGGCGCGTCGCGCACGGGAGGGTGGCAGCTATCATGTCCGGGTGTCGCTTTGTCAGTCGGGCATGTTCATCTATCGGCAAGGCAAACTCGATAGCGTGCCAATGGACGCGGACGTCGATCCGGATGTCATTCAACAAATTCGAATTGAGACCACAGGCGAGGCCGGGAAATTCAAGCATCTCGGTCCTGTGCTAGCGTTGTCAGAAACGCGTCCACATTGGAGACGGCCAACGCCGGCACTGGGCGCTGACAAACCCGTCTGGGTCTAAGGCCTGGTCGTGCCGACAAAAAAATGGCCGGCTTTGCGCCGGCCAAACTCTCATTCACTAAAGTGCTCTGGTGATCGTCAGGCGCGCTTTAGCAAGCCGACGATGAAGAGCAGAATCAAAGCGCCAATGGTTGCGCTAATGATTGACCCGACGATGCCGCCAATCGGCAAGAAACCGGGCAGCAAGAAACCTGCAACGATGGCACCCAGAATACCAACAATGATATTGCCGATTAACCCGAAGCCGGCGCCTTTCATGATTTGACCGGCCAACCAGCCGGCGACAGCTCCGACAAGAAGCATAATGATAATTGCAACTGGATCCATAACGTTCCTCCTAGCTCATGCGGTTTATTTGTGCATGATTCGGCACGCTTAGTGTGGCGGCTTATACCGGAATTTGAAACAACTGTTTTCTCAGTGGGGATAGTCGATCTGCGCATTGTAGCTGCGCAGTCTGCTGACAGAGCCCTGAGGGTCTCTGAACACAGCAGTATGAGTTTGCTGACGATCGACCGATCAAAGAACGATATTCCAAGACGTTAGCCGGGTTTGAGCATGGTGTTTTTATTTGATTTTGGCCTGCTCAAACGCTGACGGAATGGCCTATGTCTAATGGCACATTATCCTTGAAATCTGATAAGTGGGAATGGTGCCATGCCCCTCGACGCGACGTCTGCAGAAGAACCGAAAGTGTTCGTAATTCACGAGAATGACGAGTGGGTGGAGCCGTTGCGGGCAGCATTCGAGGCCAAGGGGACGCCATATGAAGAGTGGCATCTGCGTGATGGGCTTGTTGATCTCACGCAGTCACCTCCTGAAGGCGTGTTCTACAATCGTATGAGTGCTTCTTCACATACGCGCGGTCATCGTTTTGCGCCGGAACTGGCTGGAGCCACACTTGCTTGGCTTAAGGCACATGGACGGACCGTCGCTAACGGTGAACGGGCCTTGCAGCTTGAAGTCTCCAAAGTGGCGCAGTACCAGGCACTGCGGGCGTTCGACATTCAAACCCCTGAGACAATTGCTGCCGTAGGACCCGATCTCATTCGAGAGGCTTCGGGCCGCCTTGGGTTTCCGTTGATCCTCAAACACAACCGCGCCGGTAAAGGTCTCGGTGTGCAGCTTCTCCGGTCAGCGGATGCGCTGGAAGAGCACCTCGCCAGTTCGGCATTCACTCAGTCCATTGATGGCATAACGCTCGTACAACGCTACATTGAAGCGCCTGAGCCATTCATAACGCGCGTCGAGTTTGTCGGTGGCAAATTCCTTTATGCCGTCAAGGTCGATACCTCGGATGGCTTTGAGCTGTGCCCAGCCGATGTTTGTCAGCTTGGCGACGACACGGCCGTGTGCGCTGCTCCTCAAAGCCAGAATAAGTTTGAGATTGTCGAAGGGTTCAGCGATCCGATAATCCCGTTGTGGGAGAAGTTTCTTGCCGCGAACGACATTCAAATTGCCGGCATCGAATTCATCGTGGACGGTCAAGGTAATGCCTTTACCTACGATGTGAACACCAACACGAACTATAATCCGGTTGCAGAAGCCAAGGTTGATATGAGCGGCATGGATGCCATTGCTGGCTATCTGACTGGTCTGCTTGATCAGCAGTATGCTCTGAGTGGGCGCGTTGCTGCCTAGATTGCCAACGTCTTCGTTGTAGAGCGAATTTCCTGGCGTGGAAGTCAGGCAAAGCCTTCTCGGGCCTGTTCGATGAAACGTTGAGTCTTGCCGCGATCCTTGCGGCCGTCGCCCCCTTCAATCCCGGTATGGACATCGACGCCGGCCGGTCTCACCTGATCGATCGCAGCCTTTACGTTGTCGGGGTTCAGGCCGCCGGCGAGAACGACAGGGCGCGGTGAGACTTGCACGATGCGGCGGCTGATCTCCCAATCATGGGTCTTTCCCGTTGCCCCGGTGGCGCCGGTCGCTGGATCATGGGTATCAGTGATGAAGGCATCGACATGGGAACTGTATTTTTCGATGCTTTCGCCAAACTGCATTGGAGCGTCAGGTCTGATGATGATGCTTTTGATAATGTGCAGGTCGGGGGACAGTTGACGTAGTCTTGCGACTTCGTCTGGTGCAATATCATCGTGCAGCTGCACACCGCGCACCTTCAGCGACTGACACAGTTCAATGACGTCCTCCGCGCGCGTCAGGTAGGTGATTAGGAAGAACTCGGCCTGATCGCGAAACTCGGTGACAATTGCGGCCGCAGCCTCGTGCGTGAGATCTTCCTTGTGGTGGCCGAGCACCAATGGAAAACCTAAGTGTCTGGCGCCGCAGGAGATCAGGAGTTCCGCTTCTTCGCGATCGATGACACCTGCGATGTGGATGAGGCCAATTTGGCGGTCCGCGACCATAGACGTGCTCCTTACACCGTTACAAAACAGTGCTATGTAAAACGGTGAATGAAGGTTTGAGATCATCAAAGCATGACCAGCGACAATGCACCAATCGCAATTACGATGGGCGATCCTGCGGGAATCGGGCCTGAGATATCACTGAAGGTGGCTAGTGATCCGTCACTTCCATCGCAGCCATTCATAATTGGCGATCCCGATTATCTTGCTGCATTGGCGCAAAAGATGGGCCTTGGCATTGATGTTGAGACCATCGCTGAGCCGAAGCTTGCGGCGGAGGCGCAAGGCAGAATTGCCGTGCTTCCTGCGGGTCAGTCACTTGGCAATGTCGAGCTTGGCACGGTCAACGGTCGTTGCGGTCGAGCGGCGTATGACTACATTCGAACCGCCATCGATTTAGCCAAGGCTAGTGACATCAGCGCGATTGTGACGGCGCCGATCAACAAGGAGGCGTTGTTTGCCGCTGGCATCAAGTATCCTGGCCATACCGAGATGCTGGCGGATTTTGGTGGGGCTGAGAAGTCCGCCATGATGCTGGCCAACGACGAACTGCGTGTGGTGCTTGTCACTATTCATTGCTCGCTGCGGGAAGCAATTGACCGGATTGATAGGCCGGCTGTCACGAGTGCCATTCAGCTTGCTCATGATGGTACGCGGGAGTTTGGTATAGAGAAGCCGCGTGTTGCAGTGGCCGGTCTGAACCCGCACGCTGGAGAGAGTGGCTTGTTCGGGCAGGAAGAGATCGAGATTATCTCGCCCGCTATTGAAGAAGCTCGCAACGCTGGCATTGATGTAAGTGGTCCGTGGCCAGGCGATACGGTATTCATGCAGGCACGTGCCGGTAAGTTCGATGTCGTCGTCGCTCAATACCATGATCAGGGCCTGATACCCGTCAAATATCTGGGCATCGAGAACGGTGTGAATATCACGCTCGGCCTGCCGTTTGTTCGGACCAGCCCGGACCATGGCACGGCCTTCGATATCGCTGGGAAAGGTATCGCGGATGCCGCGAGTTTGCGGATGGCTGTTGTGCAGGCGGCTAAACTTGTGCGGGCCCGCAGCGGGGTGAGCTCATGAGCTTCAATTTCATTTTCATGCTGACGGCGAACGACAGCACGGTTCCTGACGCCCGCAAACGTCTGGATGAAGTGTTGGCCGGAGGTGCTCGGCACATCGGCTTTAAAGACATTGGCCTGCCGCTGCCGGAGCTAAAGATCCTCGCCGATGAGATTCGAGCCGCGGGCGGACGATCGTACCTTGAAGTCGTAAGCCTTGATGCCGACAGTGAGTTGACTTCGGCGAAGGCTGCCGTGGAGCTTGATGTTGATTGTCTGTTGGGCGGCACCCGGGCAGAAGATGTGGTGCCGATCATCAAATCCCACCCGATCCGCTATTTTCCGTTCCCCGGCAAGATTGTTGGTCACCCGAGTGTGCTTGAGGGGACGGTTGCGGAGATTGCCGACAGCGCGCGCGCCTTAACGGACCTGGAAGGTGTGCATGGACTGGACTTACTGGCCTACAGGTTTGCCGGTGATGTACCCGCACTGATGAAAGCGGTCTGTGATGCCACTGAAAAGCCGGTGGTTGTTGCCGGAAGCATTGACAGCGCCGAGCGCGTCAATGCCGTAGCCGAAGCAGGTGCCACCGGCTTTACGGTCGGGACTGCAGCGTTGAGCGGTGAGTTCCCTGCAGAAGGCGAAGGTCTGACCGCGCAAGTGCAGTCGATCCTATCAATCACACTGAACGCATCGCGGTTGTCGACGGCTCCGAAGCGCATCGGTGTTGTTGCCCACAACGGCAGAAAATCGCAGTTGGCCGCGTGGGTTGCGCGTCATGCAAAGGCCTTGCAAAGCCATCGGCTTATCTGCACGGGCGGGACCGGCGCTATGCTACAGCAGTCGCATCCAGAATTGGCGATCCATCGTCTTCACCGTGGAACGCGTGGCGGCGATCAGCAGCTCAGCGCGATGATCGCGACGGGCGAGCTTGACGCCGTTGTGTTTTTCGCCGATCCGCAGGCTCAGCCCAACGACGTCGACCTGCAGGCTCTGACGCGACTTGCTACGATGCATGACATGCCGTTGGCCCTTAGCGCGACGGCCGCCGATCTTATTGTCGCTGCGAACCTAACGCGTATACAATAGCGCTGTCGTAAGCCCCGCTTTTCAGGAGACCTTCGTTGCAACCGCTCAAAGGTATTCGTGTTCTTGATGCAAGCCACGTCGTCGCCGGCCCTTTTGCATCTTACCAGTTGTGTCTGCTGGGCGCGGAGGTCATCCGCATTGATCGGATAAAGGGTGATGACTTTGTTCGCTATCACGGTGGTAACGACGAGATGAAGGCCGCCGGGTTGGGCGCGTCGTTTGTCAGTCAGAATGCCGGCAAGTCCTGTATTCAATTGAACTTCAAGGATCCGCGCGGGATTGAAATTGCCAAGAAGCTTGCCGCTAAGTCGGATGTCATGCTTGAGAACTTTCGCCCCGGTGTCATGGAAAACTTGGGGCTTGGTTATGATGCGATCCGGGCGGTGAAGGACGACATCATTTACTGCAGCCTGACGGGTTATGGTCATGATGGCCCGATGCGTGATGCGCCAGCCTACGATCATGTTGTGCAAGGCGTGAGCGGTCTGATGAGCGTAACCGGCACCGAGGAAAGCGGGCCGCTGCGGATGGGAATACCCATAACCGATTACCTCACCGGCCTGAACGGCGCGCTCGCCGTTATGAGTGCACTTTACAATCGACAAACTACAGGCGAAGGGCAGCATGTGCATGTCACGATGCTTGCGTCGACATTGCCCGTTCTGGGTGCTGCCGCTGTTGAATACCAGACGACTGGTGAGCAACGAGCTCTGATGGGTAATCAGCCATTTAGCGACAGTCCGTTCGCCGGACGATTTGATACCAAGGATGGCCAGTTGGTCGTCACGGCCAACACCGTGGCGCAAGCCGCTGGCCTGATTGCCACGCTGGGTATCACAACGCTTGAAGAAGAGTTGTCGATTGTGCGGTCTCGTGGCGAACTGTCCGCTGCTCAAAAAGAGAACTCAAGGGAAGCGTTGACAGAGGCCTTCCTCAAGGACACGGCCTTAGCGTGGGAGGCGAAACTCTCGGCTGCTTCCGTGCCGGCCGGAAAAGTGCGTAGCGTGAGTGATATTGTTTCTCATCCGCAAGTGGCAGCGATTGGATTAATGGACAAGGTCGATGCCCAAGGCATGGACGCGAAGATTGACGTTCCGGGATTAGCGTTCAAGTCCGTCGGGCAGGAGGCGCGCGAGCTGGAAGCACCGCAGCGGCTCGGTGAGAGCACCATTGAGGTTCTATCGGGTGCTGGCCTCAGTCAGGATGAGCTGGAGCAGCTTGCAAGAGATGGTGTAATCGCCGGTGTCGGCTTGCCGACACAGGACGGCTAGCGAGTTTCTCATTTTCGTTTAGAGCAATTGATTGCTCTACCTCATCGCGCTCTACGCAGCTTCGGTCCAATAGGAGCCGATCTGGGTGCGATGCATACGTCGCCTTGCGCTGGCGTCGAATGGATCACGCCTGTGCAGAACTTCTAGGTTGCTCCACATCAGCACGTCTCCGACCGCCCAATTGTGACGGTAGACGAACCGTTCCTGCGTGGCGTGGGCCCAGAGTTGATCAAGCAGGGCGTCGCTATCTGCCACACTGAGGCCAGGCACATAACTGCGCGGGCGGCGGCCAAGAAATAGCGCGCGTCTGCCGGTGACCGGATTGGTCCGGGCCAGTGGATGTCGGGCGCCGGGTGTTTCGCGGACATCGGTGACTTCGTCATAGCCCTTGCGCAGAATGCCGGCGCTATTGTGTGACGCGTCGTGAATAGCCGTCTTGCCCTCGATCGCCTCTTTCAGGTTTTCCGGCAGAGCCTCGTAGGCTGCATACATGTTTGCGAAATAGGTGCTGCCGCCTGCTGGTGGTATCTCCAAAGCATAAAGGACGGCAGCTCGTGGAGGGTCATCCTTGTACGTCATGTCGGCATGCCAGACGGCTTCGCCGGCTCCTAGATTTCCTGCAGGCTGGCCATCGACCACGATGTTGGAAATGACATTGATCTCAGGATGCTCTGCGTGGAACGGCTTGCCTGTAGGTGTCACGCCTGGGATATCAAGTTTGCCAAACTTCGCGCTGGTGGCGACTAGTTCATCATCTGTCATGGTTTGGTTGTGAAAGACCAGCACCAGGTTATCATCCAGGGCCTGTTTGATGGTTTCGATCTCGGTATCTTGCGCCTGACCGAGTTGAATGCCGGACACGGTCGCACCTAATGCCGTTTCAAACTTAGTGATTTCGATCTTGGACATGCGGACCCCTTAGGGTTGGAGAACGTGTTTTAGCTTGCGTACTGCCGCGTCAGGGCTGGTCAGGACCGGACAATCGACAACATC
>JBCDBQ010000242.1:0-9725 GCA_039183375.1 Pseudomonadota bacterium | reverse complement strand
GCAGTACTCTGCAATTTCAATGGCTGGTAGATCGGTCACCAGCCGGGTCACTCGGATGTGCTCAGGTAGTCCGGTGCCATGCAAAATGCCATCGACGCCGGCTCCGAGTTTTTGTACGAGCTGTAGGTTTGGTGCGAGACCGATGACATCCGGATAGAGATCAACGACAGCCGCCATCACGACATCATCGCGCTTTTCTTGAATGCCGCATAACAGCTCGACACCGGGAAGGTGCGGTGCGAGCGTGTCATGCAAGTCCTCTTCCCGCATCCATTCCGGTTGGCGAATGTCCAAAAGTAAGGTCATGTCTTCAAGGTCGTGGCGTCAAGGGTGTCGCATCAACGGCATCGCAGTTAGGTGATGGTATGCATGCAATGGCCGGTTGGCTGCTATTGCTTCAGCTCTTTCCTTTGAGCACGGACTCAAGGCTGGTCAGGACCGCCTTGGAGGCATCCTTCGTGCCCTGATCACCACCATACTCCATGGGACGCAGTTCGTTGGCGGCGAAGGCTTTCTCGACCGCCTCATCAAGGAGGTCCGCGGCTTCGATCATTTTTGGATTGTCGAGTCGCCGGCCGAGCCAGTTCAGCATCAGAACGCCTGACAGGATGGTTGCCATTGGGTTGGCTTTGTCCTGTCCTGCGATGTCTGGCGCAGAGCCGTGGGCTGGCTGGAACAGCGCGTGTTGCTTGCCGATCTCAGCGCATGGTGCCATGCCCATGCCGCCGACCAGGCCACCACCCAGATCCGAAAGAATATCGGCAAACATGTTTTCCATGACAAGGACGTCGTACTCCCAGGGCTTGCGGATCAGGTCCAGCGCCATGGCATCGACGTAGGCGGCATCAACAGCGATGTCCTTGTTGTTCTCCGCGCGCTCATAGAAGATCTTGCGGAAGAACGCAAAGGCGCGGAAAACGTTCGATTTGTCGACACAGGTGACGCGGCCAATGCCGCCTTTGTCTTTCCGCTGGCGCGCGAGATCAAACGCGACGTCGATCAGCTCTTCAGTGACATCGCGGGAAATGCGCAGTGTTTCATAGGCAACCTTGTCGTCTTTTACTTCGCCCTTATCACGCGAATAAAACAACCCTTCGGTCGACTCGCGCAGAACGATGAAGTCAATCTTGGCTGCGCGCTCATCGGCCAGACGTTGCGGCACGTTTGGGTAAGCTTTGACAGGGCGAACACCGGCAACGAGATGAAAATTCTCCCGCATTGTGAGGTGCGGGGCAATTTCAGTACCGTCGGCGTGGCGCACATCCGGTAGACCCATGGCGCCGAGCAGAATGGCATCTGCGTCGCCGGCAGCCTTCATGGACTCCTCAGAGATGTCCTTGCCGGTTTCCCTGTAGTAGGCGGCGCCAGCGGCATGCTCTTCGAAGGTCAAACGGAAGCCGCCAAGCTTGTTTTCGAGGGTCCTCAGGATTTCCATTGTCGGTGGGAGGATTTCATTACCGATTCCATCACCGGCGAAAACAGCGATGCGGGCATCGTTGGTCAGCATGTCGGGCTCCAAAGTCGTGATACTCGGCCCTGGACCTAGCATTGAATGCTGACTTCCGCCAGTGACAGGGCGTACCGGGCGGCAAAGGTGGCCTTTCGCTCCCCTTTTCGCTAACGATAAGCGTTAACGTAAGCGGTTTGAGAGAAATGGGATGGGCCAATGCGGGAACAGATGACAGTCGCGGCGACGTTGCCGGAGGATGGCGCTGCCGGTGCGTTGGCAGGACGGGTCTGGCGTCCCGATGCCGAAGGCCCATCGGTCGTTACCATCCGCGAAGACGGCGTTTATGACGTCTCGAGCCATGCGCCGACGGTTGCCGATCTGGCAGAGAACGAGAACGCGGTTGGTATCCTCCAGGACGCCGCCGGGGAACGCATTGGTGATCTCGCCGATCTTCTGGCCAATACACCGGAGGCCGAACGTGATGAGAGTAAACCCTGGTTGCTTGCGCCGATTGACCTACAGGCGGTTAAAGCAGCCGGTGTCACCTTTGCGCGTTCCATGCTGGAGCGTGTGATCGAAGAGCAGGCCAAGGGAGCACCGGAGAAGGCGGATGCCATTCGCGCGCAAATTGGGGAAAAGCTCGGCGGTGATCTTAGAAATCTTGTGCCCGGATCACCGGAGGCGTTGGCGCTAAAAGAAACGCTGATCGCGCAGGATGCCTGGTCGCAATACCTTGAAGTTGGAATTGGCGAGGATGCGGAGATCTTCTCCAAGGCTCAGCCTATGGCTGCGATCGGTCATGGCATGGAGGCCGGGCTGCATCCACGGTCGACATGGAACAATCCTGAGCCGGAGGTGGTGTTGCTCGTCGACAGTGTTGGCAACATCGTTGGGGCGACATTGGGCAACGATGTTAACCTGCGTGACTTCGAAGGCCGCTCGGCGTTGCTGCTATCTAAGGCTAAGGACAACAATGCGTCAGCCACCATTGGTCCGTTTGTTCGCTTCTTTGATGAGTTTTTCACGATCGATACGGTCCGGCGCATGGATGTGAACCTGACAGTCACTGGCGAGGATGGATTTGAGATGACCGGTTCGTCGTCGATGTCAGAAATCGCACGCGATCCTGCCACTTTGGTCGGCGAGATGATTGGACGGACACACCAATATCCGGACGGCGCTGTGC
Source organism: Pseudomonadota bacterium (assembly GCA_039183375.1). GTDB lineage: Bacteria > Pseudomonadota > Alphaproteobacteria > Rhizobiales > Hyphomicrobiaceae > Tectiglobus. Next base: position 7,089 of record JBCDBQ010000242.1, on the reverse strand, counting down.
TTTATCTCGGGACGATGTTTGCACCGACTAAAGATCGCGGCGAAGCTGGGATGGGATTCACGCATAAGGTTGGTGATGTCGTGACAATATCCACGCCGGCGCTAGGGTCTTTGACGAACCTGATGACGACGTCGGATCGCGCAAGACCATGGACGTTCGGCACGGGCGCCCTTATGCGCAATCTGGCAAGGCGCGGTCTATTGAGCTGACAACGGAGGACGCGATATGGCAGTCGAAACACCGAACTACAAATTGCATGACGCACTTGGCACGATGTCTTCACGCTACGTGACTGTGGATGATATTCCATGGCAGGAGACGCAGTTCCCGGGCGTCGAGATGAAGGTGCTGATGGAAGACAAGTCGACCGGCCTGATGACGACGCTGACGCGACTGGCGCCGGGCGCTGTTCTGCCGGACCACACGCACGTCGGCATCGAGCAGAGCTGGGTGATTGAAGGCACACTACAGGACCATGAGGGCTCTGTGACGGCCGGCAACTTTGTCTGGCGCCCGGCAGGAAGCCGGCACGTGGCGAACTCGCCAGACGGATGTCTGGTGCTTGGCTTTTTCCAACACCCAAATACGTTTCATGGCGCGGAATGACGCCGCTGATGTCGGTCAATAGCGGACAAGTTGTGCTCGCTATTGGTTCTTCCGCGGCGGGCCCAAGCAGACACTACAGCCTTGAGTGAATCAAGCAGGCTTCGCTTCATAAGCGGACAACACAAGTTCAACTAGGTGCAGCTTGTGAACTGGGCGTCTGTCCAACTACTCTTTGTCCACTTGTCCACCCAGGATGTCGTTTGATATCGCGTCGAGACGAATTTGCTGCACCTGACTCCGGAGGGTTGAATATGAATGCCACGACTGGAAAAAGCGAAAGCCAAGCAACTTTAACGACACTACGTCGCGAACTAGCAGCTGCGCTACGGCTTGCTGCAAAGTTTGAGTATCACGAAGGCATCTGCAATCATTTTTCGGTAGTTGTCCCGGGTGACAGCGAACGCTATCTGATCAACCCATACGGCGTGCATTGGGGCGAGATGCGCCCTGATCAATTGCTGATGATAGATGGCGGTGGAGTTGTACTCGAGGGCGACGGCGAGGTGGAAGCGACGGCTCGAAACATCCACATTGCAGGCCACAGAGCAAACCCAAGACATCAATGCATCTTGCACGTTCACATGCCTTACGCGACATCGATCACAATGGTGGAAGATGGACGCCTTGAGATGGCACATCAAACCGCTGTACGGTTCTGGGGCCGCATGGCACACCACAAATTCGGTGGCTTGGCACTTGATGAGAGTGAGGGCGAGCGCATTGCAGAGGCTCAAAAAGAAAACCCCGATGCCGACATCTTGTTCCTAGATAATCACGGTGTCTCGGTCGGCGCACCAACAGTGGCTCTCGCGTTCGACGAACTCTATTACCTGGAGCGTGCCTGCCGCCAGCAGGCAATCGCGCAGTCCTCTGGCAAACCGCTCAAGATTTTGCCTGACAACGTAATTCGTGAAACCAATCGACAGATGATGCAACAACTTGATTGGAGTGCGGAGAAACACTTCGGTGCACTGATGCGGATGCATGGGCTTTGAGTTTGGTTTACTCGGATTAAGTTTTACCGGGGTGTACCATGAAGAATTTGGATCAGCAGTTACAGAACTGAACTCCATTAGGACTAGCAATTTCTATCCGCTCCATGCTGCAGCCTGTGATTACTTTTGGCATGTTTGACTTAACATTCGGCCAAGTTGAAACGGAAAGGCTTCTCAGATCCTCGATGGTATCGGGAATATGCCTCTCAATACTCTGGAGGTATCCTGGATGCGCAACTAACTTCGCCTTGCATAATCTGCCCTTCGCTGTTGTGAAAATGAATTGATCGAACAGACCTAGCTGTGTGTAAATGCGGTAGGCTGAACAGCCGGCCACCTATCTCCCGCAAAGACGATTCAAGGATTGTTGCAAGATGTTCATGACCCTGCCGTTCGATACTGATGCGATGCTAGTCGGCTTGAAGTCTTGGGTTGAATGTGAAAGCCCAACCTATGATGCCGTCGCGGTCGATCGCATGATGGATCTGGCGGCGTATGACCTCGCATCAGCTGGTGCCGAAATCGAGCGTATACCAGGGCGCATGGGGTTTGGTGGTTCTGTGCGTGCACGTTTTCCGCATAAGGACTTCGGTAAGCCTGGCATTTTGATCTCTGGCCATTTGGATACCGTACACCCTATTGGCACCCTCCAGAGCAATCCTTGGCGTATCGAAGATGGTCTCTGCTATGGCCCTGGTATCCAAGATATGAAGGGTGGAAACTTTGTTGCTGTTGAGGCGCTCAAGCAGCTTGCGCTGGCCGGCATTGATACGCCTTTGCCCATCACCGTACTTTTCACTCCGGACGAAGAAGTGGGCACGCCTTCGACACGCGAACTCATTGAGATGGAGGCTCGCAAGAACAGAGCGGTGCTCGTGCCGGAGCCTGCCAAGGAGAATGGAGGTGCAACCACTGGGCGTTACGCAATTGCACGCTTCAATGTCAAAACAATCGGCCGCCCCAGTCACGCAGGCGCACGGCTTTCAGAGGGCCGGTCGGCAATCGCCGCTATGGCACGAAAGATCCTTGAGATCGAAGAGATGACCACGGACGATTGCACCTTTAGTGTTGGTGTTATTCATGCCGGCCAGTGGGTCAACTGCGTATCCTCGGAGTGCGAAGCTGAAGTCTTGTCGATGGCAAAAAGACAAGAGGATCTCGATCGCGGAATTGAGCAGATGCTCGCGCATGCTGGCGAGGCAAATGATGTGACGATCGAAGTGGTACGAGGGGTTACGAGGCCTGTCTGGGAGCCCAACGACGGCACAATGGCACTTTATGACTTAGCCAAGGCCATCTGTAGCGAACTCGACTTTGACCTCACCCACCAAAGTTCAGGTGGCGGATCGGATGGCAATTTTACGGGAGCATTGGGAATACCGACCCTCGATTCTCTCGGTGTCCGTGGCAGCGGTGCCCACACTCTCGAGGAACACATTGAGGTTACGAGCCTCGTTGAGCGTGCGCGCTTGCTCGCCGGCTTGTTGACCCGCATCACATAGGTGCTGGCCGAGCGCAATTGAACTCAGTTTCTGTTGGTTGCGAATGTTGAAGGTATAATTTTCAGCTCGAATCCAGGTCGACTCCACTGTCTGGAAAGCTCCTCTTAGTCCTCGACTGTCAAAAGGCACTTTATACGACGCAAAACGGACTTCTTGCGGTTGCTCTTGCGCCCGACCACAGACACGCCGCTTTGGGACATGACTGTAAAGCCCAAGCACTGGCGTCAACGCGCTCCAAATCAGACATTTGCAGCACCAACTGATCTTACTGCCCGTGCAGCTCATCTATCCACTTGCGAAGCTTCTTGGCAAAGCTGCAGACGGCTATGTCCGCTCTCGCCGGGAGGAGACATCCCTTTCAGGTAAGTTGGCTTCGGATCGATGGCTGCTCCGGGCCAATTTCAGAAATACCTGACGACAGCCGATCACGGCGGAAGACACTCCAGCAGCGGACACGATATGCTCATTTTCCTCTGAACCACGCGGGCCATCGGCGGTCGCGCAATTCGTTTTGCAAAGGTCTAATCTACTAGGCCAGGCAGGCTTATGGCGAGTTGTCAGACCCTGAGATCGAACTCTTCAGGCTTCTCAGCCTTTTCGAGGTTCATTCGACCGTCGTAAAGAGGTTTTCCGCCAGTTGTTGGACCGGGATACTGCAGGAACACAATCGAGCATCCGTTCTCAGTGTAGAGTTCATGCTCAAAGTGTGGGTCGGGATGAAATACAACGCTTCCTGCGCGAAGCGTGTCGTCACCATATCGGCATTCGCCCTCGATGACATACCAGACCTGTGCGAAGTCGTGGCGGTGCAAGACGAAGCCCGATCCTGGCTCGAATTTGATTACGCCTGCATTTGGCTCGGTTGGTCGCTCCGGATTGGGATGGAAGGGAAACTTGCATTGCAAGCCAAACCGGTTCATCTCCCAATCCATGTCATCAAGATGTTTGATTTCCGGACGTGAATCACCACTGGCAACAAGAGATTCAGCCGTGCTTTTCTTATCGGACATTTTCATCTCTCCCGAACTGACTAAAGGACGTTGACAGCCTCAGACATCGCAGCCCCGTAGACGAGCTTATCAACGGACACAAAGAATAGCCATCCGAAGGGCGAACGGCACTTCGTTAGCCGAGTGCGAGCGCGATGCTTTCCACGGAGTGAATTCGCCCGACCGCTGTCTGGTGCTGGGCTTCTTCCAACAACCAAATACATTTCATGGCACCGGGTGATGGTGTTGATGGGCGTTCAGTAGCGCACGCGTGGCTCTCGCAATCGGGCTTTGGCTTTGGGTAAGTTCTAGCTTTGGAGCGTGAATAAATCCATTGGCTAATCAACTACTGCAGATCCTAGAGAGTCGACATTAAGCAAACTAAGAGACCGCTCGACGGCTATTTGACTTGAACACTTGCAGTGGGCGAAACAATGGATGACAATTCGCATCCATGACCGTTCAAGCTTCGATTGTCGCCATTATAGTTCTTGTGGGTGCAACTAATGTAGCTCTGATTGGAGCGGCAGAGCGTTACCCTTCAATTGTCATCGCAGAGAATGGACTTCTAGAGAACCTGCAATTGGTTGTCCTACTAATGACGACGATTGTACTATTGTCGGCTGCGGCCCGACAGAACGATGCGACGAGAGCAGCTGCCATAGCTCTCGCAGGCGCTTCGGGCGCATTCTTCTTTAGAGAGCTAGATTTTCGTGGACTGGACTTGCCTGTGTACCTTCAGGTCCTGACGTCCGCATATGTGAGAGATCCAGTGTTTCTAGCAATGGTGCTTGGTATCGGCATCTACATGTACATAAATCGTCATTTTCTGCGAGATTGGATCGCGATGATCCTGCACCCACGCGCTGCGGTACTTACCGCAGCTGCATTTTTTCTGGCCATGGGACACTTGCTTGACGACATCTATGGCAGGACTATCTGGGAGGAGATTTGTGAGTTCAACGGTTACATTCTCTTTTTGGCAGCCGCCATCAATCACTATAATATTCGGCAATAATTCTTAATTGTAGTTGCGGTATGATGACGGCCTGAAGGCTACGAGATCAGGCTACCTCACCGTCACCACCTGGCGCTGAACGGAGTTATTGCCAAAGCCGGTCATGTCGAAGCTGGCAGTCAGAGGCTGGGTGTTGCCGTTGGCGTCGGTTGCCCGGCACATCAGCTCGTGCTCGCCAGGCGTTGCGTCCCAGTCAAAGCGCCAGCCGCGCCATGCGTATCTACCAATCTCTGGATCCAGCTCAGCGTCCTGCCATTGGCCGTTAATTGCAACTTCGACTTTTGAGATTGCAACACCAGCGCCCGACCAGGCGCGGCCGAAGAGTTCAACTTTTCCGCTGTCGACCAGACGGCTGCGCGTATAGACATCGGGCATGCCGGGCGGGACGAGAAGCGAACGGACAAGCATAGTCGTCACGGGCGTTCCGGGATCTTCGGCGACTGACTTGTAAACATACGTGCCCTTCTGCTGGTAACCGTCGAAAGGCTTGTCGATGACTTCGATGCGGTCCAACCACTTGACGCTGGCCATGCCGTACCAACCCGGAACAACCAGGCGCAACGGAAAGCCATGCTGGGGGAGAAGTGGTGCACCGTTCATCGACCACGCCAAAAGGACGTCGTCCGACAAGGCCTGCGCCGGGGACAGGCTTCGGCCGTAGTCATGCTCGATGCCACCACCAAAGCCGCGATCCTGACCATAGAAGACGACGTCGACGGCATTGGCCGACAGGCCAGCTTTTTCGAGTAATGGCTTAAGTGGTGTGCCGGTCCACTCGGATGTGCCAACAGCTTCGTGTTGCCAAGGTTGGCTTTGTGTGCGCGGTGAAATGCCGGCGCGACCATTGCCGGCGCATTCCAGCGTCACCTTGAGCGAGCGCTGCGGTAGAGCCTGAAGCTCTTGCAATGTCAGCTTGACCGGATTGTCGACGAGACCGTCGATACTGAGTGTCCAGTTTTCAGCCGATTCCACGAACGGCACATCGAAGTGAATGAGGAGATAGTGCAGACCGGTGGGTGTCAGGTCGTAGCGCAGGGTTTCGAGCAGCGTTCCAGGGTTACGATTGGCAAGCCGGACTTCGTCGCGCGAGAAGTCACCATCGGTGTGCGGTCGCTTCGAAGGATTGAAAAACGGGTGAGAGGGTTCTGACACGTGAATTCCCTGGTTCTGTTTATTGGTCACGATGAGGTGCTGCTGGCCTGTGCTCTCTGTGTTCAAATCAGAAAGAAACCCGCGACGACCCAGCCAAAGGCATAGATAATGACCAGCAGTGAGACAAGAACGATTGGTCCGCTTCGCAGGAGTTCCATGGTTGTGCCGGTGATCCATTCGAGGAGTTCGATCAGGAACAGGCCGCCATTGAGTGGAGGGATCGGCAGAAGATTGATAACCGCTTGCAGAGCGAAGGCCAACGCCACAATTGTCCCGGCACTCTCAGTTCTTATGATTTGTACGATATCGCCGGCAACGGCGCGTGCCGTATCGTAAGGTGAATGAAAGAGAGCGAAGACCGTGCCGATAACCTGCTGCGGGAGGTCAACCACCCTGTCAGACACATAGAGAAAGGCGGCTGCAAGAAAGATGATCTCTCCAGTGACTCGGAAGATCAATTTGTATGGTTTGGACAGCCCATCGAAACCTGCTTCGCCTTCGACGAAACTGACCGAGGTGCCGAGCGGCAGACTGCAAATGCTGATTGTGCGGCCAAGGATGTCGAACTGCAGTAGCGGTTTGCCGAAGCCGAGCAATACTTCTCTGACTTTGATGTTCAGTAGGGCGGCCAGCAGCGTAACAATGAGCGCGTAAGTGTAAGTGCAAAGCGTAAACAGTGCGAGAATGGTCAAGCCGATCTGGATGAGTTCGAGTGTCGGCATGGCTTGCAACACAGGCTGATTGAGTGTTCGGTATCTCGCGAAAAGAGAGGCCGCCGAAGGATGTTCTCGGCGGCCCCAAGTGTCTCGGATCAGACGGCCTCAATC
>JBCDBQ010000241.1:0-9796 GCA_039183375.1 Pseudomonadota bacterium | reverse complement strand
TTGGACTTCGCGATCTTTCCAATCGCCGCCTCTTGCTCTTTCCCCCAGGCCGACTGAGAGGAACTATCGATGAAGGCAACCTTCACTGCAGCCTGCAGTTCCTTATTAAGTGGACCTGTCGGGATACTTGGCGGGGAACCGTACTTCTTGATCACATAGTCTGGTAAGGCAGGCGATTCCTGCGCTTGGGCGACAGTTGACCCTAACAAGAAGAGCGCAGCGATGGTTGCTAACAGCACGTCACGAACCTGAGGGGATTTTGCTGAAACCATAGAAACGCCTTCCACGAAGAAATAGATCTTGCCACCAATGCGCATCTCAAAGTCCGTTCTTCCAAAGCCAGACCGAGGCGCACCTATTCACGCAGCATTGTGAACTCATACTCCTGCAAGGCCAGTCACGTTCAATCAGCAATCGGTGAACATTGGCCATGCAATGCCACGACAAAGCCATCAGATGCCTCGCCGCGCATGGCCGAATGTGATTCCGGTAAATTCCGGCGAACCATTTTCATCCCGATGCCGGCGACGTTAGACCTACCCTAGATCCAACGAACCTCCACGATCATTAGCGCACTAAAATCTTGGGCAAGCGAAAACTCATATAAGAATATTAATTGGAATTAATATTCATTTGTAACGGTCAACGTAAAACTAACACAAACAATTAGCTGTAGGCTGCAGAATAGAACTTGGGAACTTCGGCAGCCATTCATCGGCAAACAGAACGCTAATTGCAAGCACAGATGAGTTTTTGCCGTTTCGGGATATAGCCATCAGTCTTAGCGGTCGAAGACTACTCATAGAATGCTCGGGGGAGCTCAAGATGAAACTGCGGATCATTGCTGGCGCTGTTGCGCTCACGTCAACTGGCGTTCTTGCTTTGTCATCATCACTGCTCGCATCGCCCAACTACAACGGATGCAAGAGCAGCGCCAGCGCTGGCGTTGATTGGTCTGGCTGCAAGAAGATCGCGAAGTATCTTCAGGAAAAGGACCTGCGTGGGGCAAACTTCGAGCGGACCAATCTCAGCCGCACCAACCTCATGAAGGCAAAGCTGAACAAAGCACGTCTGAGACGAGCTGACATTTCCAAGGCGATCCTACGCCAGGCTGATCTCAGCGGTGCCAATTTGGAGAAAGCTGTCGGCATGCGGGCCTACATGGACGGCGCCAAACTGCGGTCGGCGAATCTGCAAAAGATTGAGCTCTACCGCGCCCAGTTACAGGCGGCCGACCTCAGCAACGCGAACCTGATTGGCGCGCAACTCGGACGAACCAACCTCAGCGGCGCAAAGCTGCTGGGCGCGAACATCAAATATGCCAATCTGGCCCGCGCAGACTTGCGATCAGCCTCGGTCGAAGGCGCTGACTTCACATCCGCCTATTTCTTCCGCACCCGTCTGGAAGGAGTTGATCTCTCAGCCGCCAAGGGCTTGAGCCAGGTTCAGCTTGATCTTGCCTGTGGAGATACCAAGACAGCACTGCCAGACGGCCTAAAGCCCGGCCAGCAGTGGCCTTGCCACTAAGCTCACCTCTTTTCCATACAGTCAGGTCGGTAATACGCATCGCAACTGACGGCGGAACCCATGTCGCCAAGCAGGCCGCAGATCTGATCGTGCAACCGGCAGTCCAGCCCTTCCTGTGCGTCAGGACCTCCTGGCTCAAACTTGCGTAAGGACCGTGAAGTAAAAACTACAAGTTGTTGAATTTAAACAATAATAAATAGTCAGATGCGATCGCAGCTCTCAGTTGGCTGGATGAAAACGCATCACATGCGTTCACCAACACGTTGTCATCACAATCATTGCAATCTGGACGTGCAGCTCCGGCCCTGCATATATTGTGGATAACTTGTTGATAGATTTGTGAAGTAGCCCCTGCTCACACTCTTTTGCGTTGGGGCGACGAGTAGCGTCAATGCCTGTTTGCGTTAGATATTTCTGTACTGCGATCTTCGCTGGTTACATTGCCATGTTTGGCACGGCCTTCGCTCAGGACATGTCTGAGACGGAAGTGAGAACAACGACGCCTCCTCCATCCTGGCATCAGCGCAACATTGAGCGGGCAATGAGCCGGTTCCTCAATCGTAGCGCTCTCATCGATACGTCGATCGGGGGCGGCGAACGTGCTGCAGGCAAAAAGACGTCCGTGCCACAAGGCAACAAAGACGTGTCCGCCCCGATGCAGTTGGGCTTCGCACCTACTGACAATACAACCAATATCTACTTCAATGCCTGGGGCCGGGTTGCCGGATTGCGCTACGAAGACCGGCGCGACGGACAAAGCGACGGCAATGCGCAGGCAGCTGCAATTGGCATAGATCTCCTGCCCAACGAGATCTTCCTTGTTGGTGTGACGGCACGCTTCGACAAGATGTCGACCGACTCGCGTGTGAGCGGCCTGGCCGCCGACAGCAACGGTTGGATGATTGGTCCTTACGCCAGCTTGCGGCTGCCATCGAACATCTACGTGGACGGCCGGGTGACCTGGGGGCAGGCCAACCATGACGCGGATCTGCCCGGCAACAGCACGGCAGACTTTGTGACCGATCGCACCCACGCAACTTTGCGCGCATCGACTGAATTCAAATCGGGTCGGCTCTCACTACGCCCCAGTGCCCAGCTCAATCATGTCTGGCAGCGACAGCAAAGCTATTCCGATAGCAACGGTATCTTCGTCACTGAGCAGTCCATGACGTTTGGCCGAGTAACCGTCGGCTCGGATGTTGTTTATGATTTTCAACTTGGCCATGGCAGCAGCCTCGAAACCTATGTCGGTTTGCACGGCATTTGGATCTATGAATCTGCCGGCGAACAAATTGCTGTCGCCAATGTATTCAGCCAGGACCCATGGCAGGGCCGGGTTGAAGTCGGGACGACCTATAATGCGGCCAACGGCTTAGCCCTACGCGGCGTGGCGGCTTACGAGGGTTTAGGAGTTTCTGATTTTGACGTGTTGCAGGGGTCTTTGTCGCTCATTGTTCCCCTGAACTAAAGAGAACTAAAGGCAATTGCAGATGCCGCAGGTTGGCGGCGAACAGGTCAGTTAAAGATTACACAAGGGCGAGGCGGGATAGGCCGTGATGGACACCTCACACGCCGAACAGCACGCAGACCGACAAACGGTCTACTATCGCAATTTGCAGGACGCCGTTGTCTGGCTCACCGAAAACTTCGGGCTGGAGGAGTTAGAGAACGCGCACAGTGCTGCGGATAATGGTGTGATCACATTGCAGTTGGGTGCGACAGAGGTCGACGTCTGCCAGATCCCACCCACAGAGAGCGGACAATCGCCGGGCGACAGCAGGCTCGAGAACCAATCCTGTTATGTGTTGGTCGCTGACATCGAGACTGCATGGGCATTCCTCTCAAGCACCAAGGCCCCGCTTGTCTTCGACAACCCTCCCGATGAGGAACACGAGAGGTCTTTCGGTGTTCGCGACCCTGAGGGTGTCATCTGGTTCTTTGGCAGCAGCGCAAAATTGCCGCCGCAGGCTCTGCCCAGCCAACCGGAAAAGTCAAACCGATCAGGTGCGTTTTTAGCGACAGTCGCAGCACTTGGAGTTGGTCTTGCAGCAGCAGGTCTATACTTCGGTTACACCCACATGGCTGAGCAGCAACAGCAGGCAGCGCGCCAAGCCAAACTCGATCAGGAACGGCTGCAACGCGTTGAACGACAACTTCGTGCGGCCCAATCGATCATAGCCCATTCAAAGGCAGCGGCAGACCGAGCGCGTCAGGAACTAGAGAGGCAACGACAGATCCAGTTAAGTTCCGAGAACGCAATCGCAATCGCCCGTCGCCAGATTGCCCTCGAACAATCCGAACGCCGGCAGGCCGAGCTCCGGGCACAGGAGATGGCAACAAAGCTACAAAAGAGACAAGCTGCGGAAAGCACCGCGTCCCTGGCAGACGACGAGGCAGAAATTCAACTGGGTCACAGCAAAGCCCTACGGATGGCAGCTGAGCAAGAAGCAAGGCAATCAAAGTCTCTTGCAATCCGCGCGCGCGCCCAGCGCGAAGCCTCTGAAGCCAAGGTAAAGTCGCTGAGTGAGGATCTCTTGCGACATCAGCAACTGCAGAGATCCGCCGCAACAAAGATCGCCGTGTTGGTCCGAGATCTTGCCCGTGAAAAGGAAAGCCGGAGAAAGGCCGAGCGCGCGTTAAACGCAGTTCGATCCAACCTGGCGCGCGAGACAGACCCTCAGCCTCAGTCCACCCAAAGTGAGCATGAGCAAACTCCGACAACAAAAATGACATCGACGTCAGCCGGGGAAAATCAGACAGAGGCGTGGCCAATCACTGGGCCGATCATAGCTCCGCAAAAGCAGTTGCCGGTATCGCCCGCACCCGTGACATCCCCAGACGCAAAGAAGAAGCTCAAGACGGAACCCCGCAACAAGAGCCAGGCAAGACGTGGCGGCGTACGCAGGGCAACCCGTCCAAACCGCAATCGCACCAATTCCACAACAGCGCGCTTCCGTACCCGCCCACGCCTGTAAGCCGATTGCAAGACTAAGGCCTGACGAACAAGCTTAGTTTAAGTCCCGGCGCAATTGCCATTAAGTCAAGCAATCACGGCCCGCACGACGTATGATGTATGGAGCATCAGCTCTCATTGTTCATATCACGCGACCCCAGGGAACGTCTGCGATGCCGAAAACTCAAGCTCTAACCAAACTGGGTGAACCCAAAATTCGTGGCTACCTCGCCAGGCGCGCGAACACGGCTGTCTTTCTCTATCGGCGTCGACGCAATGAAACATGGCTAATCACCTGTGACTATGGCGATGGCAAGGGGAAAAGCAAACGACCAAGGTTCGAAGTTGGATCGCGATTTGCTGGTCGTTTCTACCCTGGCCGTTGCAGCCTGTCCCCCAACGGCGATCATTTCGTCTACTTCGTCATGGGCGGCCATCAGTCCACGTTTGCCGATCAGCACTACTGCTGGACGGCGATGTGTAAGCCGCCTCAGATAACAGCCGAGTTTCTACTGCCGCACGATGATACCTGGGGTGGTGGTGGCGTATTTCTAGATGACAAGAGCCTCGTTATCTTTAGCGGCATGTATCATGGTAGGAAGGAATTGCAGCCCATCAACAATCAAGTCATCTCCGGTACCAAGGTCTATGTCTCCGATACGTTCGGTGAGATCCCTGATGCTGCCCATGGCATCAAGATAGTCGATGACGGATGGAGAGGAACTGCTGGCTGGGAAATGCTAGCTGGCCGTTGGTGGAAGAAGTGCGGCAAGCTAAGTCTTCTCGCGCGCTATCGCGATGACTGGCAACAGCGTGGCGGCTTCGATTCTTATCAGTATTTTCTGGTCGACCAAAAGAACAAACCTCAGCCGCAGCAAGCCATGCTAGAGGACGTCCAGTGGGCCGATTTTGATCGCCTCAACCGGCTATGGGTGACGCGCGGACAGCAGATCGAGATATTCAACCCGTCCAAGTCGGATGCGGCCGAGAAGCCGATCGTCACGATTGATCTGGAACTCGTTGTTGAGAGATCGCGGACCTAAACGCCAAACCGAGTTGTTCGAAGCGACATGAGTGCAGGCAGCCACATTAACCCCGACCGTCCTCCGCTACTATGCCGGTGACCACATCGCCCATAGTCGTCGCGAAAACAGCCGGCCGTCGATAAAGCGGATGGTAAGGCGCGCCCGTTCGATCAATATAGGCGGCCGACATGCCGGCCGTCATGGCACCATGCGTGTCCCAGTCGTGCGTCGCAACCAGCCTGAGGTCACTGAGTGAGCGGCTGACTCTGTCGGCGACAAACTGATAGACCTTCGGATCCGGTTTGAAGCTGCCGGTCTCTTCCACCGACACAATCTCATCGTAATGCTCTGCGAGGTCAGCGTTCTCAATCTGACTGGACACCAGCTTCAGCGAGGAGTTGGAAAATGCTACGGTGCGGTAACCAACGCTTTTCAGCGTCTGTAATGCCGGCACGATATCGTCATGCGGTTTCAAGCTGGCAAAGCCACCAAGAATATCGGCCCTCTGGGCGTCAGAAACCGTAACAGACCGACGAGCTGCAAGTGTATCCACCATAGTGCCGGCAAGCTCAGCGAAGCCTGTCTTAACACCGGTCAGCGCGCAAACAGTCGATGAATGCAGCAGCATTGCAAACCAGGTCGCGGTGACGCCGGGATCACCGAACGCCGCTTCAAATCTTGGCCGCAGAGTATCCAGGTTGAGCACGGTCTCGTTGATATCAAACAGAATGGTGTCGCGCGCCATGTCGATGCTCCTCGGCCAAATTGGATGCGATGCAAAGAATTGACCAAAGTGTAATTCAAATCAGATAAGCTTGCGACATGATCCAGATCACTCAGGACATATCCATCGATGAGGCGGAACTCGACGAAACTTTTGTGCGCGCATCAGGCCCCGGCGGGCAGAATGTCAACAAGGTTTCGACGGCGGTCGAGTTGCGTTTCAACGTTGACGCGTCGCCTGGCTTACCTGGCCCGGTGCGCGCACGGCTCAAGCGCCTTGCCGGACAACGCATGACCAACGAAGGTGTGCTTGTGATGAAAGCGGACCGGTTTCGCAGCCAGGAACGTAATCGCGAGGACGCCCGCCAACGTCTCATCCGTCTCATTGAACGCGCGACAGTTGTTCCCAAGCCGCGCATCAAGACGCGCCCAACCAAGGCCTCCAAGGAGCGACGCCTTAAGCAGAAAGGGCGGCGCGGCGAAATCAAGAAAATGCGCTCCGGCCGTCCGACTATGGACTAGAGCGACGCATATCATCGCCAATCTCTAACATCGACAACGCGTACACCGCTTAGCCCTCGCCCGAGTTCGCTCAGCCGTCGCACTTGACAGTTCTTATTATTTCAATAATTATTGAAATATAGAAATTTTACGGAGAGCAAGCCATGCAAACCGAGCAGGTTGAAGCAAAGCCGGAGGCACCCGCAACGAACAAATCTGCCGGGAACGAGGCCATGACCCTCGCCAGGTTGCTCGAACAGCTGGAGCCATTCAGCGATCACACCCTGTCATTTCGTTTCGGCAGCGACGACATTGGTAGCGGCTATCACGTTACCGAATTCAAGCAGGCAAGCATCAAGAGCATCGACTGCGCAGGACGTACCGACGCCTGGGCCGAGACCGTCCTGCAACTGCTCGATGGATCAGGCGGAAGCTACATGCCAGTGGCAAAATTCATCTCCATTGCCGGCAAGAGCAATGACATGTTGCCGGGCCTTGCAACGGCTCCGCTTCTGGTCGAGTACGCACCGAACAATCAAGGATTGCGTCGTTTGAAAATTGCCGGACTCACGCAAATCGGTGAGAGTGCTGTGATCGTTCTCGAAGAGGATCGCGCTGCCTGCAAACCGTTCCTGGACTGGCAAAATGCGATGAACGCCCAATGCACCGGGCCGGCCCCGCAAAGTAAATGCTGCTAAATTATACAAACGCAAACGCGCAGCAAATTCATTGCTGCGCGCTGACATCATCAAATATGATTTGAGTAGAATAGATGCCGCTTACTTCTGCGCCGGAGCCTTCGTCAGGCGGATCAGCATTGCAATCGGATCCTGCTTTTCCTTCGCTGGCTGAACCCGTGACGACCGCTGCTGCGAAGGCACCTTGGTCAGGCCATACATAGTTGATCGGTCCAATGAGCGCTGGTGCGCAAACACCCGCTTCTTTGGGCCTTGAACAACAATCCGCTGGTTGGCGATTTCTTCTTCACCAGGCGTTGGCCAGAACGGCACAACAGCCGGTCGTTCAAATCTCGGACAAGCACCTGTCGGGCTCGGACGTCCACCACGCCAGTCGACATTCACGTGATAGCGGCTGTTGCAGATGGCAACCTTCGGCGGTGTTCGCGTGAACTCGAAGTAATCGTAGCCCTGCTTCAACGTGGTCCAAAAGCGATAATTCTTGTTCTTACGGTGCCGCGCCATGTTGGCTTCCGTCATCCGGAACGGGAAGGCGTGGACGTGGAATTTCTGCTGGCCGCCGATGAACGCTTCACGCGCGATGGCGTAGATCTCTTCCATCAGTCCGTCGGTCATCGCATAGCAGCCAGCTGAACTGCACTTGCCGTGAACCATCAGGAAGTTACCCGTCCTACCATGGGCACGGTCATAGGCATTCGGATAGCCAAGATTAAACGCCAGATGGAATTTCGAGTTCGGGTTCATCTGATGCCGGTTGACCGTGTAGAAGCCTTCCGGCGCCTGCTTGTCACCCTGCTTGATTTTCGGGCCCAATCCGCCGGACCAGGTGCAGATAGGATAGGTCTTGAAGTGATAGAAGCGGCCATCGGCGCGCTGCTTCCAGACTTCAAGCTCGGACTCTTCCTTGAACACCCGCACAAAGATCGGCGTGTGCTGGTTCATCCGCTTTTTGCCCAGCAACATCATTGAATCTGTGGAGATTGGCTTCAGGTGTTTGGGCAGTTCGACTTTTGCGCAAGCCGACACCAAACAAGCGGCCGCAAAAACCAGTGCTGGCCCCCTGACAATCTTCGCTAAACGCTCTGGGCGAGCTAGGCTCATTCCCTGGCCCCCATATCCACCCGTAGCACCCCTAACGGTGGAATCTTAACGATCCGTTAAGGATCTGATTCGAACTTCAGTTTAGGCTACGACACCCGTCTGTTGTCAAGCTTAACTAGCCCTTGAATCGGGCCCAACAAGGGCATTGAAATCAATTCGTTGCGAGCAAATCGAGGAAGTGCAGAATGGGTCGAATTATACTCATTCTGATCCATTAATCATGAATTCGGGGGCAGATTCGTGTGGTCGGCTGAAATTCTCGCACTTGCAGCGGTAACGTTCTTCCTGGCGGGGGTCGTCAAAGGCGTAGTCGGACTAGGCCTGCCGACCGTAACCCTGGCTGTATTTACCGCAACCATCGGGCTCAAGCCGGCCATGGCACTGCTCCTGGTGCCGTCGTTTGTCACGAATTGCTGGCAGGCCGTCGTCGGAGGGTCATTCTGGGCACTTCTGCGCCGTATGGCCGTCTTGCTCATCCTGGTCTGCGTTGGCACCTGGTTCGGCGTCCGGGTTCTGGCAACCGCGGACACATCATGGTTGTCAGCACTTTTCGGAGCACTTCTGATCGCCTATGCGGGCAGCGGCCTCATTCGGCCGGTAGTGCCGGATCTCACAGCTCACGAAACCTGGCTGTCGCCGGTGATAGGGGCGATCAATGGTGTCTTGACCGGTATGACGGGCTCATTCGTTGTCCCGGGTGTCCTTTATCTGCAATCGCTGAAACTCAATAAGGACCAGCTGGTCCAGGCGATGGGGATCCTGTTCACCGTTTCCACGGCCATTCTCGCTGTTGCGCTCGGCCAGAAGAAACTCGTCTCGCAGGATCTTCTCATCCTGTCGTGCTTAGGCGTAATCCCGGCCCTGATCGGCATGGTCGCCGGCCAGGAACTGCGCAAGCGCATGTCGGAAGACACGTTCCGTAAAGCCTTGTTCTGGGCCTTACTCTCAATGGGAATTTACATCATCTACAGAGCATTAGGCTGAGCCGGAACGCGTATACGCCGAACTATCTCAGATGTAGCTGGGCCTTGCCACTCCCTCGCTCGACCGCCTATTTGACAATGGTTTTGGGCGGTCGGGCGGGGGAGTGGGCAGGCAGGGTGATCCGGCTAAGCCGGAAATGAATTAAAGGCTGCGGCCGATATCCAAGAAACGATCGTGGCGCTGCTTGCGGATCTGATCAGGCGTCTGCCCGTCAAACTCGACTAAAGCGGCCTCGATCGCGTCACCGGCAGCCTGGATCGTCGTCGACATGTCACGATGCGCAC
>JBCDBQ010000240.1:0-9833 GCA_039183375.1 Pseudomonadota bacterium | reverse complement strand
TCTGGGCACCGGACCTGCTCACGCTCGACTGGCGCGTCGTCGCACTCGCTGTGGTTAGCGGCTACTTGCTTTTGGTGCGTCACTGGGGGATTGCATCTGTACTAGGCGTCGCCTCCGCCCTCGCCCTTGTGATCAAATTCGTATCAATCTAGCAATCAAACCTCCTCGGCGGTACGGTTCGCGGCTGGCACTGTCGGGGAGAATGGAATGGCCGCTCAAGCGCGAGAAGTTCAGTCTGACGTTGTTGTCGTCGGCAGCGGCATTGCAGGTCTTTCTGCCGCCGTAACGGCGGCCCAGGAGGGCGCCAAGGTCGCCCTCCTTGAACGTGCTCCCATCGAAGACCGCGGCGGCAACACGCGTTGGACTGAAGCGTTCATGCGGATGAAGAGTGAAGACGAAGTCGCCGATGACTTCGAGACGCACTTTGCAGCCAACGCCGGTTATCATCTTGACCCAGCCCTGGTGCAGGAAACGGCTAGCAGTTTTGATGAGCGATCCGCGTTAGCTAAAGTTCTACCGTTCACCGATCCTGATGTCATCTCGACCTTCGCCGAGAGTGCCGGGCCAACATTGAACTGGCTTAAGTCCTTCGGTGTGAGGTTTGATTTTCTGCCAAGCTATCTGATCACGACATGCACAACCCGTCTGGCTCCAATCGGTGGCGGCCTTGCGCTGGTCGAGGCGTTGGCGCCGGCTGCTGAAGCTGCAGGTGTTGATGTCCACTACGAGACGACGGCACGTGGCCTGCTCCTGGACGAGGGCGGCAAGACGATGGGTGTCAGGGCGACTGCCCAGGACAACCAACAAATCAACTTCAAGGCCTCTTCAGTCATCCTGGCGTGTGGTGGCTTCGAAGGAAATCCTGAGATGCTGGCGCGCTACATCGGTCCCGCCGCAAGCTATCTCAGACCAGTGGCACGTGGAGGTTACTACAATCGAGGTGAAGGTGTCCGAATGGCATTGGAGGCAGGCGCGGCGCCGTGTGGTGACTACGGTCTGTTCCATGCTGAGCCACTTGATCCGCGCTCCGGAGCGCCGGAGCCCATACTGCTGATCTTTAACTACGGCATTCTGGTCAACCGCCTCGGTCATCGCTTTGTTGATGAGGCGCCGGCGACCGTCGATGCAACCTACGAAAGCATCACGCGCCAGGTCTTCGAGCAACCAGGCAGCGTCGCTTACATCATTTTCGACAGCAGCATCGATGATGTGCCAGGTTGGCAACGGGCGGTCCGCTCGGATGTGCCGCCGGTCACCGCTGAAACCCTGGAGGACTTGGCCTCTCAGATCGACGTGCCCATCGAACAGTTGTCAGCTACGGTCTCGGAATTCAACGCGGCGTGTCCGTCTCCAGATAACTTCAAGCCGCTGGAAACCGACGGGCTTGCAACTGCGGCTGGCCTTTCACCACGGAAGTCAAACTGGTCACGACCCATCCATCGACCGCCCTACAAGGCGTATCCGCTGATGTGCGGCAACTGCTTTACCTTCGGCGGCCTCAAGGTTGATCCCAAAGCGAGGGTGCTGAATACAAGCGGCGAAGCTATGCCAGGGCTCTACGCGGCCGGTGAAACAATGGGGATCTATTACGGCACCTACACCGGCGCCACGTCGGTCTTGCGCGGCGCCGTTTTCGGTCGCATTGCGGGGCGGGAAGCCGCAGCGCTACGCTCTGCCTAGATCGGGCTGAGACGCTTGCTTGGCGGTCTGTCAGCCGGGCTTGCGGGCAACCATGAACACCGCCTTGCCTTTGGCTGGTTGCCAGAATTGTTCGATCGCAAATCCGGTTTCGATATGAGCCTGTCTCAAGTTCTCCTGCGTGAAAACTCGTAGCGTTGGCAGCAGTCCGAGTAGCTTTCCGGCCGGCGCAATCAGCTTGAAATACCACATCGTATCGCCGAGACAGGCCGTACTTGAGATGAACAGCCCACCCGGTTTGAGCATCCGGTAGATTTTATCCAGGGCCGCATCCTTGTCTTCAAGCAGATGCAATACGCTGAGAGCCAAAACCATATCGACCGAGTTATCAGCTGCTTTGACTGTCTCAACGCTGGCCTGTTCGAACGTAACGTTGTCAACGGACGTTGATTTGGCTTTGGCTCGCGCAATATCGAGCATCTTTGAGGATAGATCTGTCGCTCGAATGTGCTTGACGAACGGCGCGTGGATCAAGGCTGTGGAACCTGTCCCGCAGCCGAGTTCAAGAACCTCCATATCCGGCGTGAAGTAGCCCTGTGTGACTTTGAGCTTGTGCTGGTAAGAGGCTTCATCGGTAATTGGCGAGCGTGAATAGCGCTCAGCCCAACGGTCCCAGAACTTTGCGGCCTGCGGCATGGTCATCTCCATGTTTGGGCACTCCTTGTAACAAACTGCTCATGTTGGGTAGCCGTCTAAAGCAGTACGAAATGAATGTGAATTGACATTTTTCACCTATTTAATATGCATTTATGCATGGATTGGAGATCAGTCAATTTCGATTGGAATAGGGCCCGCGCCTTCCTTGTCACGGCGGAGGAAGGCTCACTCTCTGCCGCGGCGCGCGCGCTCCATATGACCCAACCAACGCTGGGTCGTCAGGTGAGCGCGCTTGAGCAGGAGTTGGGTGTCGTTCTGTTCGAGAGAGCCGGTCGCGGTCTGACACTAACGCCAAGCGGTCTCGAATTGCTTGAACATGTCCGCACCATGGGAGATGCAGCCAACCACTTAACCCGGGTCGCATCCGGTCAGGCACAGGCCGTTGAAGGCAGCGTGCGTGTCACCGCCAGCGAAACGTTCTCGGTGTTCCTGCTGCCCAAAATTGTAGAGAAACTGCGCCGGCTGCATCCTGGAATAACGGTTGAAGTTGTCGCTTCGAACAATGTCAGTGATCTGCGACGGCGAGAAGCCGACATTGCAATCCGAAACGGCCAGCCCACCGATCCTGATCTTATTGCACGCAAGATCAAGGACGAGACCGCGCATCTTTACGCCGCCAGGAGCTACCTCAAGAAACTTGGAGACCCGCAGAAGCCTGAAGAATTCGCTGGGGCTGACTTCCTGGGCTTCGACAACAATGATGACTTCTTAGAGGGACTGAATTGGGCAGGCCTCAGCCTCGGGAACCTGAACTTTCCCATCGTGTGCAACAACCACTTGGTGCATTGGGAGATGACCAAGCAGGGATTGGGCATCGGAGTGATGGCCTCGATCGTCGGCGACGCAGAACCGAAGGTGCGTCGTGCCCTGCCCTGGCTTGAGCCGTTTAAGTTTCCGGTCTGGTTGGTCGCCCACCGCGAAGTCAACACAAGCCGCCGGGTGCGGCTCGTGTTCGACCTACTGGCGGAGGAATTGAGCGCGCTGCCGAGTGCATCGTAGCGCTGGCGACGCAGCTCCAGATCTTCCCCGAGTTAGCGTCCCTTGAACACAGGTGCGCGCTTTTCCGCAAATGCGGTCGAGGCTTCCTTATGATCCTCTGTCATCCGCGCCGACAGCATGTTTGCGCTCTCCATATCCAGGCATTCCGCAAAGGTGGACTTCAGGGCCCTGTTGAGATTGTCCTTGATGAGGCGGTGCGCAACGCTCGGGCCTGATGCGAGGCGTGTCGCAATCTCCTTCGTCTTGGCCTGAAGCTCATCCGCTGGAACCACCCAGTTGACGATGCCAAGTCGTTGAGCCTCAGCCATGTCGATGCGGTCAGCCAGGAGATACAACTCACGCGCCTTCGCAGTTCCAACGATTTGCGTGAGCAGGTAGGTGCCACCGTAATCCCCGGTCAGGCCGACTTTCGCAAAGGCGCTGGTCATGATGGCGGTATCGGCCGCGATGCGCATGTCGCAGGCGAGAGACAATGAGAAGCCCGCGCCAGCCGCGGCACCAGGTATGGCAGCAATCGTTGGCTTCGACATTTCATAAAGCCGAAGCGATGTCATACGGTGGCTCTGGCGCTGTTTCTCCATCCGTACGTTGTGGTCAATAGTCTGGCCGCTGCCATGACTGGCAGCCATAGCTTTGACGTCACCGCCCGCACAGAACGCTCCGCCGGCACCCGTCAACACGATACATCTTACCTTAGGGTTGAGCTCAGCGGCGGCAAGCTCCGAGGCCATGGTCTCCAGCATGTATGGCGTCAAGGCATTGCGTGCCGCCGGCCGGTTGAAGGTCAAAGTCAGCACACCGTCCTCGAGGCTGACCAGCATGTCATTGGTGCTATTTTCCATTGATGGTGCAACGGAGTCTGCGGGTTGATTCATAACGAGCTTCTCCTCAGGATGAGCGCTGCCAATGGCAATCAAATTATCAAACTGCGATCGCCTTCTGGTAGGCTGGTCGCGCTGTCAGACGATCAATGTAGGCCGACACATTCGGCTTGTCGGAGACATCGGCCCCGAGGCGCTTGGCAACAATGCAGGCATGGCCGGACATGATATCTGCGCCGCTGAAATCGCCGGCGATGAAATCCTGGCCTTCCAACTCCTGTTCGACCGCCGTCAACATCCGCGTCAGCAGCTTCCGGGCCTGCGCCAGGACAGCTGGATCGCGGCGCTCTTCCGGTAGAAGGATAGTCTGGACGACAATCGTATTGACCGGTGGCATTAGCATGCCTTCGCAATAGTGAAACCACTGCAGGTACTTGTGGAAGTTGGGTTCATCGGCGGCCGGTGAGAGTTGACCATTGCCATGCTTGGCAAGGACATACTGCACGATGGCACCGGACTCGAACATCGTGATGTCGCCGTCCTCGATCGAGGGCACGCGGTTCATAGGATGGATCTTGGTGTATTCTTCGGTGCGCAGCGATGCCGGCTTGAGCTCATATTTTTGCACATCGTAGCTCAGCCCAAGTTCTTCGAGCAGCCAAACAACGCGGATCGAACGTGTGTTGGGTATGTGATGGACTTTCATGCTTCCTCCGATTGGTTGCCGAGAGCTCCTTTGCTGCGGAGCGCTGAAATCTCTGATTGCGTGAGCCCGAGCTCATCAAGGATGTCTGCCGTATGGCCGCCAAGCTCAGGAGCAGGACCGGCAATCGCTGCCGGTGATGCCTCAAAGCGCGCTGCCGGTCGAGCCTGCCGAACAGGACCAACGTTTGGCTGGTCCATCTCGACAATAAGCTGGTTGTTCCGAACCTGGGCGTCAGACAGAACCGCCATACGCCGCTGAACTGGAGCACACGGAACGTCGTGCTTTTCGAAGGCGGATAACCATTTCTCTGTCGCGCCGCCTTTCAGCGTATCTTCGATAAGACGCAGGCGCTCCTGACGATTTTGCGAACGCAAAGCGTTGGTCAGGAAGCGAGGGTCTTCAATCCACTCAGGATGTTCCAAGGCCTGGCACAAAGCCTTCCACTCGGCATCGGAGACCGTCCCAACGGTGAGGAAGCCATCTGCTGTCTCAAAGATCATGTCGTGCGGTGAGTTGCGCGCATTCGCTTGCTCATGGCCGACAGCTGTAAATGGCCCCATGCCTTCCGGCCATATAAAGGAAACAACGGCATCGAGCATTGACACGCGGACGTGCTGGCCTTCGCCGGTGCGTTCCCGGTGCAGGAGTGCGGCGGTGATCGCCTGCGCAGTATAGACCGCAGTGATCTTATCGGCGATCAATGTCCGGATCATCTTGGGACGACCGCTGATCGGGTCCGACTGAATGTCCGCCAACCCCGAGAGGGCCTGGATAATCGGATCGTAAACCCGCTTGCCGGAGTAAGGTCCGGTCTCGCCGACACCGCTAATCGAGGCATAGATCAAACGTGGATAGCGTGCGCGAACCTCGTCCGCACCTAGCCCCAGACGCTCCATCGCACCCGGTCGATTGTTCTGAACAAGGACATCTGCCGTTTCGAGCAACTTCCAAACAATGTCTCGTGCCGCCTCTTGCTTGAGATCCAGCGTGATGGATCGCTTGCCGCGATTGCACGATATGAAACTTGGCGCATGGCTGCCAGCATACTTGTGTCCGCGCCGGAGCACGTCGCCGCTGGGTGCTTCGACCTTGATAACGTCGGCACCTTGGTCAGCCATCATGGCCGTCGTCGCCGGTCCCGAGACAACGCTCGTGAGATCAACAACCCGGTAGCCGTTCATTGGACCTTTGAGGCTATTGGCGCCATCGTTACTCATGGTGACTCATTTGCTTTACGGGCTGCGGCATAGCTCGGACGGGCCATAACCCGCTCGCGATAAGCGGCAAAGGCGTCGGGAATTCCGACTTCGTAGCGCAGTGCCCAGTCAAGACAGGTGGCCAGAATAATATCTGAGCCACTGAATTCCTCGCCGAGAAGATAGGTTCGGCCGTCATCGATCTTACTCACGGCTGAGTTGATCATCCGCGTATAGTATTCGCCTGCCACTTTGTTCGCGGCCGGAGCGTCACCATAAATCTCTTGCAGATACTTGTGGCGGCGGAGCACGTAGAGCGTCGTCGCATCAAGTTCCATCGTCGTAAACGAGTTCCACTCAAAGAAGCGCGCGCGGCCAACATGGTCCTCTGGAATAAGTCGATTGCCGGGCCGGCTGTAACGGTCTGCCAGATAGGTAACAATGGCGGAACTCTCGGTAAGAGTGAGGTCGCCATCCTGGAACACCGGTATTTTCTGACCGGGGTGCATTTTGGTGAATGCTTCCGTCTGTGTCTCGCCGGTCCGGGACTGGACACGCTCAGTGCGATAGTCGAGACCGAGTTCGATCAATGCCCAGTGCACACGCATCGCGCGCAGAGAAACAATGCCCCAGACAACGCGTTCACCTTCTGCCGGAGTTGTCATGTTCGTCACCATTTCTCAACCGAGGTTCGAATGTCGATTTCGTGGGTCCAGGCGGATGCCGGCTGGTTGTGCAGCATCCAATAGGCCTCGGCAATCTGGTAAGTATCAATGAGGGTGCCGTCGATGTTGTCCAGACCGGCGTTCGATCGGCGCTCCCGGATAACTTCGCTGTCGACACCACCATCAACGATCACGTGGGCAACATGGATGCCCTTTGGCCCAAGTTCGCGGGCCAAACTTTGCGCAACTGCTCGTAGTCCAAACTTGGCGCTGGCAAATGCTGAAAAGCCGGGCCCGCCACGCATGCTGGCTGTGGCGCCGGTATAGAGAATAGTACCCTTGCCACGTGGGACCATATGACGAGCCGCTTCGCGCCCCATGAGGAAACCACCGAAGCAAGAGAGCCGCCAAACCTTCTCAAACAGATCGCTTTGCATTTCAAGAATAGGCTTGTTTGTGTTAGCTCCGGCGTTATAGAGAGCCACTTCGATCGGACCAATGTTCCTTTCGATCTCTGCAAAGCGATCCGAGACACTGTCTTCGCTGCGTGCGTCGATAGTCATCGCGACGGCGCGACCACCAGCAGCCTCCACTTCGGCAATCAAGTTCGCGGCTTTGTCCAAGTTGCGTCGACCGATGACGACAGTATAGCCACCCTTTGCAAACCTGCGCACAAATCCGGCCCCGATTCCAGGTCCTGCACCAATGGCGACTGCAACAGGGGCTTTGTCCGTCATGGCTCTTTCCGTTGTTAGGCCGCCGTCTCTGTGCGCATGAACATCAACTGTCCATCAGCATTGAATGTCCGGTCCACTTGGTTGTCGTGCACCAGATAGTTGAGATGGGCCAGTGTTTCGGCTAACGCGAGCCGGGACTGGCCTTCCTGGACGGCGCGCTCAAACAGGTGCCGTGTGCAGCTGCTTGCCGAGCGCGGTGCATCCAGATGTGTCATGAGTTCGGCTAGCCGTTCCTCGTGATGCTGCATCAGCTCGCGTGTGCGCACATGCAGGCCGTAAAACGGTACACCATGACCAGGCAGAACAAGCAGATCGCCCGGGAGATCGAAAAACCGCGGAAGTGAACTCAGATAGTCGCGCAACGGGTTGCCGCGTGGGCGATCAGGAAACACGCCGATCATCGGCGAGATGCGTTGTAGAATCTGGTCACCGGCAATGAGAATGCCGTCGCTTTCGCAGTAAAGAGAGACGTGCGCATCTGCATGGCCGCCGCAAACAATGACGCGCCAGTCGCGTTGTCCGAGGCGGAGTGTTTGGCCTTCTCGGATTTCAACAATGGAGCGCGGTTGCTCTGCCAACATGGGCGCCATCAGCTTGCGGTGGGCAATGAAGCTCTCGACCATCGCCTCGTCGCAGTCATGGACCTTCGCAAAGTGCTTCGTGCGGTCTGAAATTGGTCGTGATTCATCGATGATGCGGACCCGCGCAGCGAGCCATTCGGTGTGGGTTGTCAGAAACGGGACGCCAAACTTTTCCACCATCCAGCCGGCCACACCGCAGTGATCGGTATGCCCATGCGTGGCCAACAGTTGCCGCAATGGCTTGCCACGAAACAGCTCGCCTTCAACCTTTTCCCAAATCTCATAGGTCGCGTCATGGTGTAGGCCGGTATCAATAGCTGTCCAGCCGTCACTCTCTTCGAGCAACCATATATTGACGTGGTTCAGCCGCAGCGGTAGCGGCATGCGAAGCCATAGCAGGCCCGGTGCCAATTCTCGGATCTCTCCGGGAGATTGGGGTTGTGGGAATGGCAAACGAATTTCAGATCCGTCGCCGCGCATGTCTGTCATGACTGCATCTTTGCATATATTTGTCTTATGTCATGGGATGGCACGCGCTCCGGCGGGTGTCCATCAACGGGTGGATATCGCTCATCAGACAAGCCCTGTCGGTGCAAACTGCGTGGCGATGTGGCACGCTTGGCTGAGAAGTTCGGACTGGCATCGGCATCCATAGCGCCATCGGGCCTATCTGAAGGTTGGACATGTCAATGAATATCGAGCAAATCAATCCCAGTTTTGGAGCGCGCGTCACAGGCATCGGTCATGTCAGCGAACTCGATGAAGCTGCATTCGCCCGTTTGCGCCAGTGCTTTGAAGACTACTCGGTCCTGGTGTTGCCGGATCAGCCTATGGATGACGATCAACAGATCGCATTCAGCGAGCGCTTCGGACCGCTTGAGCGCACGATCTCGACCAACCCAGCCGGTGGAACAGCATTTGCGCGCCAGTCCAACATTGACATCAAAACCGGTGAGACCATTTCGCCGGATGACCGTCGCATGATGTATCAGAAGGCCAACATGCTGTGGCATGCTGATAGCACTTTCAAGGCAACACAATCACTGTGCTCGATCTTGTCGGCACGCGAGGTGCCGGCTGAAGGTGGCGCCACTGATTTTGCATCAACACGTTCAGTTTATGAGGGGCTGTCAGAAGCCGAGCAAAAGGAACTCGACGACTTAAAGGTCGAGCACGACATTATCTATTCACGTCAGATCATTGGTTTTGAGTTCACAGATAAAGAACGCGCGGAAATGCCCGCGGTGCAGCACCCTCTTGTTCAGATTAATCCCTTAACCGGACGCAAGTCACTGTTGATCGGTGCCCATGCCAGATCCATCGTCGGTTGGCCATTCGATAAGGCGCGCGCACTCTTAGACAGATTGGGCGATGCTGCCATCCAATCGGAAAACACGTTCAGCCACCATTGGAAGACGGGCGATGTGGTCATCTGGGATAATCGTTCGGCGATCCATCGGGCAACGCCTTATGATACAGTGAAGTATCGACGCCTGATGCAACGCACGACAATTTCGATAGGGTCAGTCGATTAGTGCCGAGTACTTGGCCCGGATGTGCTCAGCGTTCTAATGGCTAGCAATCATCCTGAAGCGGTCATTTGCGCCGAACCCCAATCCGTTCCATTATTGGTGTCTGGAGTTTCTGGAAAACAAACAGGAATTAAGCATGCATTTGCAGAGCGAAGCGGAATTGCTTGAGGGCATTCGCCGCTGGGTTGAGATCGAAAGCCAGACGCCGGATGTCGACGGTGTCAATCGCGTGATGGATGAC
>JBCDBQ010000239.1:0-9865 GCA_039183375.1 Pseudomonadota bacterium | reverse complement strand
GATCACAGAGAACAAGCATCTCAGCGCGGTTCTGGCACACATTAAAGAAGAACAGCAGAAAGCCGCGCCACCGCCAAAGGTCAAACCGGTCAGCGCGAAGAACCATTACAAGAAGACGGGACGACGGCCACCTGGACGGCCCTCAAAGATGGAGGCGTACTATGAGCGACGGCGAGTTGAACGGGCAGCTACGGCGAGCAAAACCTGACCTTTACAGAACACAGATCAAAGTCCGGGTCGCGGACAAAGGGTGAATTCGCTGCGTTTGCGCAAGTGACTGCTTTCAATCACATTGCGGGCCTTCGCGTTGGTATGCACACGAGTTGCACATCTCCATTGGTTAAGACCTTGATCCAGTGAGAAAGCCGGTCCGATCCTCCATCATATATGCTCGCGCCATAGTAATCGACCGGCGTTACGAGGTTGTTTGGATATGCAACTGATACCGCAAAATGCCGACGTCCAGTTCGTGCTGACGCATCTGAGAGACGGTGTTTCCGGATCGCTTTGTAGAGCTGCCGCCAGCAGTTAACTTGCACAGCAAACAGCATCCGTCCGGAATGCAACACGGGTCGAGATCGAACAACGCGCGATGATTGACCGTTGGCATATGTCAACCCACTTAGAACCCATGTCTCAACAATTGTTGATGCGTGGATGGGATAGATCGGTTGTTGCTTCCGCGCGAAACTTGCGTCCAATTACCCCATGGACCATGATCGAAATAGCTTTCCAACCTCCCGCGCTTTGGGTATTTCGCTGAGCAGTGCAACACCGGACCTAAACAACGCCGCCCACTTGTGGATAGTTGAAGGTAACGAACCACCCGATCCTGATACGGCATCGCGGTTCATAGGTCTTTTGGATGCAGGTGAAAGCACCAGACTCGATCAGTTTCTTTTCTTCGAAGACCGGATGCGGTTCCTGCTTTCTCACGCCTTGGTGCGCATTGCCTTGTCTCAATATCGCGACGTATCGCCAGACGCCTGGTGCTTTGCGCCCGGCCAAAACGGTCGGCCTGAAATCGCCGGCCCAGTGGGAGCGGCCTCGGGCCTCAGGTTCAATCTAACGCACACCAAAGGACTGGCCGCTTGCGTCGTGACGCATGACATGGGTTGTGGTGTCGATGCCGAATTTCGAAAGACAATGCCAGACTTGCAGGATCTCGCCGCGACAGCACTGCACCCTCGGGAACTCCGGGACTTTGGCGAGTTGTCCAAGACTAAGCAGCTTGACCATTTCCTCGCGTTATGGACCGCGAAAGAAGCCTGCCTGAAAGCCTGCGGCCGCGGATTTTCGATGGCACCGGACACCGTCGCCCTGCAGATCGACAGTTCCGGCGCATCGGCACGTGTTCTATCTGCGCCGGAGAACTTGAACTGGCACATCAGGCTCTATCGGCCCACGCCAGACCATCATCTAGCCCTTGCGCTAGATCCATCCGGCCCCACTGAGATCGTGGCGCAGCGCTTGCAATCCGATCTCGTCTCTCTGGTCTGAGGCGTCAGCGTCGACCTGTGCGGCCGCCCGAAGAATACGTAGAGGTCATTGTCGGTTTCCGCTAGAGACAATTAACGACCAACTATCATATTCGAGGACAATCATCGGCGGTGGAGAAACTGGCTAAAGAGGGACAAGTCGGCGTATCGATGCAATCCTTTTCAAACATAGCGACGGGTCTTTTATTAACAGAGAACCATCTGGATGAAAGACGCACCCGATGACGTCAGTGATGGTGAGTGGATGTCGATACAGACCGTATTGAAAGCGCATGAGACCAGCGCAGAAAGCCTTGCTCGAGGCGTGAATTTGGACCAACTGGACATCAGCGATATCCGCCGTTTCTCCGAGGGCTCGCATATACCCCTTTTTGCACGTCTAAGAAAAGAACATCCGATTCACTTCTGCGCGGACAGCCCATTCGGTCCCTACTGGTCCATTACACGAGCAGCAGATATCAAGGCTATCAATGCGGATCATCGCCGGTTTTCGTCGCGCCACAACGTAATCATCGGCGACATCCCGGAGAGCTTCCGGTTTCCGGCATTCATGGTCTCGGACCCACCGGATCACGGCAAGTGGCGAAGAGTCGTCGCACCTGGATTCTCAAAAACCGCACTTGCCGACTTGGAAGAAGGTTGCCGAAGACACATTGGATCGCTCCTTGCTGGTTTGCCTTTGGGCGAACCCATCGATTGGGTGCAGGATGTCTCAGCAAAGCTAACACCATGGATGATCGGGGCGCTCTTTGACCTAGACGAACAGCAGGTTGCAAGGTTAATCGACTGGTCGAACTTGCTTGTTGACTTCGAAGCAGAGAGCCCCACCAATGCACGTTTTCAGAGCCGCGAAAACCAACTCGCGAGCTTCGATGCCTTCTTGCGGCATGCCTCGCAAGAGCGACGTTGCAACTTGAACGCGACGGACCTCCTGTCTCTGCTCAGTCAAGGACTCCACGGGGAAGAACTGCTAAATGAAATACATCATTTCATGGGCACCGTCAGCCTAATCGTGGGCGCCGGTGAGACCACTCGCAGCGCCGCGTCTGCAATTGTCGTGGCAATCAACCGGCATCCGGAGACTTGGGAGCAGCTGCGTGAAGAGCCGGGGTTTGTGCCAAACGCGGTGCAGGAAGTGATCCGTTGGCAGACGCCATTGGCGCATATGCGGCGAACGGCCAGAGAAGATATCGAGTTTCACGGAGCGCACATCAGACGGGGGGACCGAGTTGTGCTTTGGTATTGTTCTGGCAACCGCGATGAAACGCTTTTTCAAAACGGAGATGAATTCGACATCAGACGCGTCAACGCCCGCAGACACCTTGCATATGGCCACGGGATCCATCGCTGCATTGGGCGGCATGCGGCGGAGATGCAACTACGTGTCCTTTTGACGGAAATGCTGCAGCGATTTCAGCGCGTAAGCTTGTCCGAGGCACCGCAACGAACTGCCTCGAATTACTTTGCCGGCTATGAAAAGGCCCATGTCGTAGTAGCCTAAAGTGCCGCTTTCCGCGTAACAGTACCGGGGCGAATAACGTATTGAACGAGATACAAACCGTCCTCCACAATTGCGCGCCGCTTTTCTTCTATTTTTTCCCGCTGGACAGAAACTTCATGTGTAGTGAGTCTCTCACTAAGGAGTTCTGCTTCCACTTGCTGCATAGAATACTTGAAAGACGTGGCGAAATTTTCGGTATGCAGCGTTGCCAACGTCGCATTCCAAAGAATGTCGTGGCACGCTATTACAAAGAATAAGCGCCAATTCTCGTCTCGATCGAGGTCGTTTTGTTCAAGTCCTGTGAATAACTTGTAAGGCACGCCAAATTCCGTCTCATCGTATGTCCTGAACTGACTTGCCGGCACAAATGATTGAGGACTGATGCTCGCGTACTCATCACTCGGATCATCGGGCGCGTAGAATTCTAAACCAGCAATAAACTTTTCATCATATTGCCGAATGCTGTTCAAAGCAGACCGAAGATGGGAGACAATTGATGATATCTTTGAGAGTTGCTCTACCTTTCTATGATCCAAATTTCCACTATATATCGCCAGCTGTTCATTAAATTGAAAAGTGGAAATATAGGCGAGTTCAACATTGGAAAGAAAGCGGTCGTTCAGAACGGGTGCATGAACGTCTGTGGCCTCTTCTCTATGGGAAACCAAACGCTCGCAACATGATGCAATGGAAAGCGTTTCACGCACCAACCGTTTGAACAACTTCTTGCGCGCTGCCTCTTTCCGCCAATCGATCCAGCGCTCAACGCCCAAGTAAGTCAGAAGTAAAATGACGACACCCGCCACAAAATTGATAAACAGCGCTTCCCAGTTCGCTGGATTGGCAAAGACATCATAAACTGCTTCGAAGATAGTCCTGACTTGCGGTGACTCTAATTCTGTCTCGTCCATCTTTACCTATTCTCTAGAATAACAGTTGTACGTCGCCGCCGGGACCGAGCCGGCAAGCGGTTGCGCAATATCTAACTCTTCGAAGCACGAATGGACGCATCCTCCTCCATCTGCCGCACTAGGCTCAGCGGGCGCATGTCCGTCCAATTCTCCTCAATGTAGGCCAAGCAATCTGCGCGCGGCCCGGTCGGACCCACCTGAGTCCATCCCGGCGGTACGTCCATAGCATGCGGCCAAACGGAATACTGGCCCTCGTCGTTAATCAGCACAAGAAATGTGCCGTGTTCATCGTCAAATGGATTCACGAATATTTCCCCTACTTTCAAACACGCAGTCGGCTGGCGCGGAAGCACAGCCGCTGCATACCTCATTAATCCAAGATGATATGATCAAGTAAGTAAATGTGAAATGCAAACGTATTGATCTGGTCCCGCGCTAGAAAAACCGAGATAACCGCTGACGACAAAATTTGACCTTTACGGCTCTTGAGTCCAGATATCTCTTCGAACAACAATGAACCGAGCGTCTATCAGGGGGAAACGCCGATTTGTCAATCTACGTGCCAGACAAGGACTCAAGGAACATTGATTTCCGACGGCGGGCACTCTTGCTTGCAGCGCCGGCCCTGTTGGCTCGACCGGCATGGTCGGCATCACCGGGGCTACGCATCGCAGCTCTCGATTGGGCTCTGACCGAGACGATGATCGTCCTCGGGCACGATCCGATTGCCGTGGTTGCCGCGGCCGACTGGCCACGATTCGTCGTCGAACCGGCTTTGCCTGCCACAACCGCCGACCTTGGTCTTCAGCAAGAGATCAACTTCGAGCTTCTGGCGTACCTGTCCCCTGATGTTGTTCTGATCTCTCCGTTCTTGCAGCGCTTCGCCCCGCAGTTCGAACGGATCGCGGCCACAATCAACCTGTCAATCTATGAAGACACCGGTGCTCCGCTAGCGCTGCGCGAGTCCGTTACTCGGGATTTGGGTACGTACCTAGGCCTAGATACCGAGGCGAGCCGCTTTCTTTCCGAGACCGCGGCTGACTTAGGCGATTTGGCAGCGCGCGCCGCATCTCTGCCGCCCCGACCCATTCTGGTTGTCACCTTTGTCGATGCCCGACACGTTCGCGTCTATGGCCCCGCCAGCCTTTTTCACAATGTTCTGTCCCGGCTCGGGATGCAAAACGCTTGGAACCGCGAAGTCGGCTATTTCGGCTTTGACATGGTCGGCATTGAAGAACTCGCCACAATTGGCGACGCGCATCTTGTAACATTCGATCCGGTACCAGCCGGTGTCTTGCCAAGGTTGGCTGAAAGTCCGATTTGGTCGCAGCTCGATTTTGCCCGTTTCGATCGGATCAGTATTCTTCCACCTGTCCTTATGTTCGGGGCACTTCCGTCCGCGCTGAGGTTTGGCCATCTGCTGATCGACGAGCTTGAAAGCCGGTCGACATAAACATGGGATCGCGAGAACTTCGCCCCTGGCATCTTGCTGTGCCCTTGCTGCTTATGAATCTGGCACTGTGCGCGGTCCTTGTCAGCCGTGCATTCGGTGGCGACGGTCTATCGGCGCCTAAAGACTATGATGTCGGCAAGATGGTACTTTTTCATGCTGTTCTGCCGCGTCTTGCGATGGCAATCCTATGTGGCTTTGCATTGGCATTTTCGGGTGCGATCCTGCAACAAGTCTTGCGCAATCCACTCGCTTCGCCCACAACCCTCGGCGTCGATGCCGGAGCGCGGCTTTCACTCGCAATCACTGGGGCCTTTATTCCAGCTGGCTTGGGTATCGGGCGTGATCTGGTGGCTATCTTCGGCAGCCTTTCGGCCCTGGGTGTCGTCGTTTTTCTGAGCCGAGGCCGCAACTTTTCCTCGATTAACGTCATTCTAGCGGGGCTGGTCGTAAGCCTTTTTGCTGGTGCTGTTTCCGTGATAATCACCCTTGCGAATGACCGATACCTGGTTGGGCTATTCGTCTGGGGCAGCGGATCGCTCAGTCAGATCAGTTGGGTACCGTTTCTCGAACTCGTACCACGCATAGCGTTGAGCCTTCTGCCACTGGTTTTCTTGTGGCGCGCGCTTGAGGTGCTGGAGATCGGAGACGAAAGCAGTAGATCCGTAGGCGTGCGCGTTGCGAGGTTAAGGCTGCTCGCCGTTGCCGTTGCCGTGCTTTTGTCGGCTTTCGTGACTGCGTCAGTCGGCGTGATTGGGTTTATCGGGCTATGTGCCCCGATGATCGCACGTCTTGCCGGCGCGCGGCGTTTTCGGGACCGGTTGGTCTGGTCTGGGGTGCTTGGTTCTATGCTTTTGTGGCTAACCGACGCCGCATTGCAAGTCTTCGGTGACCAATCCTCTGCGTTCCTTCCTACGGGCGCGGTGACTGCGTTGCTGGGTGCCCCGCTTCTGCTGTTCATGTTACCGCGACTGCGGTTTATCGCACCGCCCCAAGCCTTGGCGGTTGGCATAGGTGGCAAATCTGTACTGCCGCAGAGTCTGGTGAGTGTGGTGTTGATCGCGATTGTCCTTACTCTGGGCCTTACCCTTTTCGTGGGGCGCGGTCCGTTTGGCGCGTGGCAGCTTCTAGGTCCTTCCGATCTCGAGGCTGTCTGGCCCTGGCGGGTTCCCCGATGGAGCGCGGCCTGTGCAGCGGGCGCTATGCTAGGGGTCGCTGGCCTGATCTTGCAACGGTTAACTGGCAATGCCATGGCTAGCCCTGAGATATTGGGCATCAGCGCTGGAGTGATTTTGGCCGTTGCCGGAGCATTGTTCTTTTTCGGTGCATTCGGCACCGGGGTTCAATACTTGGTTGGGACCCTTGGCGGCTTGTCAGTTCTCGTGTTGATCCTTGCATTGGCTCGAAGATCAGGTTTCGCACCTGAGCGCATTTTGCTAGCCGGAATCGCCATGACCGCGCTCATCGATGCGGTCGTCGGCGTGTTGTCTGCGACAGGCGATCCAAACGCTATCTTGCTGCTTGGATGGCTGGCAGGTTCAACCAGCGGAGTCGGCGTGTCAGAGGCACAATTTGCCCTCGTAGCCGCCGTGGTTCTCATTCTCCCAGTTTTGGTAATGACCCGTTGGTTGACTATCCTCCCACTCGGGGCTCCGACCGCCCAATCCGTCGGGGTCCCAACCAAGAAGGCAAGGTCAGCCCTATTGGTCCTTGCCGCGCTCTTGACCGTCGCCGCAACTCCGATTGTCGGACCACTGACTTTCGTCGGACTCATGGCCCCGGTTATCGTGGTCTACCTGGGTCTCTCCAATACTACAGCCGCTATCGGCGCAAGCGCCCTGACAGGCGCGTTCTTGATGGCTCTAGCGGATGCGGCCGCACGTACTATTGCCTTCCCGATTCTGCTGCCAACGGGCGTTACCGCAGCAATTGTTTCCTGTCCTGTCCTACTTGTTTTGCTTCAACGTCGTTGGAGATTTGAATGACCGAAAGTGTTCCATCCGTACTAGCCAAGAATGTCGAATTCGATGTCGAAGGGCGTAGGATACTCGCCGGTGTATGCTGCACTTTTCCCGGCTCAGTCGTGACTGGACTTGTCGGACAAAACGGTTCCGGGAAGTCGACGCTGATGCGTATTCTCGCCCGACAGCTTTCTGCAACCCGCGGCCAAGTGAGCTACGGTGAAGATGCGTTGGCGTCACTATCGACTCGCTCCGTATCACAGAAGATAGCGTACATGCCGCAAAACGTGCCTGCGGCGCCCGGTATGACGGTTCGCGAACTTGTATCGATCGGGCGTTATCCATGGCACGGTGCACTCGGCCGCTTTACCGATAGGGACGCCGAATCCGTCGACCGCGCGCTCCGGATAACTGAAACCGACACCTTTGCCGACCGAATCCTCGACAATCTCTCGGGCGGAGAACGACAAAGATGCTGGGTAGCTATGTTGATCGCACAGCAAGCAGAAATGCTTATGCTTGACGAACCGACATCCGCCCTAGACCTAGGACATCAACACGCAATCCTGAGTCTTCTGAAACGATTGAGCCACGACACAAAAATTGGCGCGATTGTGATACTCCATGACATCAACCTCGCCGCCCAGTACTGCGACCGGATTATCGCTTTGAGCGCCGGCCGCGTCGTTGCCGAAGGCACACCTGCAGAGATCATGACCCCCGAGCAACTCTCCGGCATATTCGGCATTCCTATGCTCGTTGCACCGCATCCCGGAACCAAAATGCCCTACTGCTATGCAGCTCTGGATGAATTCGCGCCTACAGTAGGTTTGTAGAGTTGAGACATTTCTCCCAACTGATTAAGATTGATTCAACAGTTTTAGGAATTTCTTGAAACGACGACTCGGCCCGTATTGACTATTGCCAGATTGGAAATGCCCGGATGTCCGATTGTAATTTGAGCACTGAGGACAACCGAAATAATCGTCCCGGGCATTCGGATCGGAACCAGTACATTGTCACCCTAAAACACACCATCCCAGATCTGTTCGAACATCAGGCGCGGCTACGCTCAGACAATGTCGCACTGTACCAGAACGACAAAGAGCTCTCATATGACGAACTTGATGCGGCCGCGAACCGTATCGCCTGGACCTTGATTGCTCGCGGTATCGGTCCCGAAGACGTCGTGGCTTTGAAGCTGCCACGCGGCTTTGACTTGATCGCGGCAATGCTGGGTGTGCTTAAGGCAGGCGCTTGTTATGTGCCGCTCGACCCCTCGCTCCCGAAGGAGCGGGTGGAGTTCATCCTCGCAGACGCCACGCCACGCGCTGCGATCTCGGTGACAGCCGATTCGAGAGGGCTCCCGTCTGGTACTATCCTCCTAGACGATCCGATAGTGCAGCGCGATCTGGCTGCGCGACCGGCCATTAGCCCCACTGACAAGGAAAGAACCGTACAGCTCACCCCAGACAACGCCGCGTATGTCATCTACACGTCCGGGTCTACAGGACAGCCCAAGGGCGTCGTCATCGAACACCGCCAGGTGGTAAGGCTGTTTGCCGCGGCGCAGCGCGACTTTGATTTTGGACCTGACGACTGCTGGACGCTGTTTCATTCTTACGGCTTTGATTTCTCGGTCTGGGAAATTTGGGGAGCTCTTTTTTACGGCGGTCGTCTCGTGATCGTGTCACAGGACGAGGCTCGTTCAATTCCGGACTTCGTCAGACTACTTCACGATCAGGCCGTCACTATCTTGAACCTCACGCCGACTGTCTTTTTTGCTCTTGACCAAGATTTCGCCGAGAAACACCAGTCTTTGCCTGGATCTCTTCATACAGTTATTCTGGGCGGTGAGGACCTGGACAGCCGACGTCTGGAAGGGTGGTATCAACGGCACGGCACCGACGGCCCCTCAATCGTGAATATGTATGGCATCACGGAAACCTGCGTTCACGTCACTCATTGTTCACTCGATTCAACCAACGCCCGCGATGGTCCCTCCGGACAGATCGGCGAAGCGTTACTTGATCTCGACGTCTATGTTTTAGACGAAATGTTGAAACCGTGCGATGAGTCGCAGATCGGGGCTCTCTATGTGGCGGGGCCTGGCCTGGCGCGGGGATATCTTGGCCGAGCATCGCTTTCCGCGCTGCGGTTCATCGCCAATCCTTTCGGTAAACCTGGCGAACGACTTTACCGAACCGGCGACCTCTGCGCGTGGACAGATGGCGGCCTCGTGTACCACGGACGAGAAGACGATCAAGTGAAGTTGCGCGGCCATCGCGTTGAGATTGGCGAAATAGCTATGCGATTGCGCACCCACCCGGACGTGCTGGATGCCACTGCCCTGATCCGTTTAGAGCCTCATGGAGACCAATCGATTTGCGCGTTCGTAACAGCGGCGAGGTCTGCCAGTGATCTTTCGGGCGCGGCTCTTGAGTCGTATTGTGGTTTGTTTTTGCCGTCTTATATGGTTCCTTCCCGAGTTTTCGTTCTGGAGTCCTTTCCGTTGACGCCGAACGGGAAGCTGGATCGCGGGG
>JBCDBQ010000238.1:0-9899 GCA_039183375.1 Pseudomonadota bacterium | reverse complement strand
GGCATCGCCACCCAACCGGGCTGCCTGCACTTGCGTCAGAGCCGCCGTCAGCGTGGTCTTCCCGTGATCGACATGCCCAATTGTGCCGACATTCACATGCAGTTTCGTCATCGTCCTTTCTCCTTTTGACGACGCCGCCCCGGTTGGCCTGACCGGGGCGGCCATTGGCATTGACGCGCCAATTCGGTGTCGAGATCGGGGATCTCCCGGTCCCGGAATGCAAAAACCCCGGAGGCATTGGCCACCCGGGGTTCAATCATTCGGAACCAAGGGGAGGCCGCAGCCTCCCGGATCAGATCAGAGAGGCATCTCAGTAAACCATGCGTAGTCTGTCGCTGCGGCGGGGGCCGCGGCGGAGCAGGACTTCGCGATGTTCAAGACTTCGATCATTGCAGGTGCCTCGGATGTTCGAGGCGCTGACATAGCGATCTGGCAACAGGAATTCAAGCGTCCTACAGGCGCAGAGCCCGGAATGCAGACCAGATAGCCAATCCATTGTCTATTGACGGTTATAGACTCGGGCCGACGTACCGGATGCCTGTGAAGTTCGACGGATGACAGAGCCCGGCCCAGTATGTACCGGCTGCTGTTCGCAAATGATTTCTAGCATGTTCTGAGAAGTCGCTCATATGTATCCGGCCTACCGATCGGCAGGCAGGTCGTGGGCTTGCTGGGGTTACGCGCGCTCCGTGGTCCAATGAGCGGCAAGGTCCAAGATGACCGAATGGGGCGTCAGACTCTGGGGGCGTAAGTGTTCCATTCCATGCTTTCGATCTACCTCGAACTCCTCGGGATCAATCTGGTTGAGTCACCGAGGGCGATCGCCTCTCTTGGCGCGTCAAACGCCGAGTTGTTTCTCAGTATACTCCAGACCATCCACGCCAGTTTGTTGGCCAGGGCGACTGCCAGCTTGTTTCGGTTCATCCGTTCAGCAGATCGAGCCAGCCAATCGCCGAAGCTGAAGTCCGGCCATCGATTGGTTCGCATCAAAATGACCTTAGCAGCCTGAAAAGAAAAACATTCGAGGAAACTGACTGCCACGCTTTGAGATGTAACCAAAATCCGTGCGACCGTCGTGACGATTGCGCCCGTTTTTGCTCAAGCATATGACTCTGGCCCAAAATTCTTTTCCAACCTGATTCAGGTTGAAACGATTTTGGTCTAGCGTAAGCGATTGGTGATCGCGTGTTCCCGTATGCTAAAGGAGGATAGGTTAGGGAGAGAAGGACTGACGCAAGAATGACGCCACCACTCTTCAGGAAAGAAGCGCTTGATGCGGTCGAGCGGAGTGCCGATGTGCAACACAGCATGCGGGTCACGGGCTCTGCGACACGAATTGCGACCGCGGCATTGGTGGGTGGGATTGCACTGGCTTTGGTCTGGAGTTTTTTCGTCCAAGTCCCAATCCATGTCCCCGCCAGGGGGGTGTTGGTCTACTCGGAGCAAACACTGGTTGGTGCGGTCAAAGTGCCAGTTGGCGGCTTTGTCAAAAGCATCAAAGTTCAAACCGGTGATAAGGTTTCTTCTGGCGATGTGATCGCAGTCCTCAACCTGCCCGACCGATTGTCCGAACTCGAGGAGCAACGCCTCGCACTGGAGGAGCAGTTGCAGGACAACCAGGCCCTGCGGGAGTTGCGGGCCTTGGACGACAAGGCAGAGAGCCAGTCTTACACCAAGCGGAAACAGGCATCGAACAAACGTGCTGAAAGCCTGAGGGAACGCCTCAAGTGGCTCGACGAGCGTATCCGAAATCTCGAGATCCTCCGGAACGATGGCATTGTGACCCCTGTTAAAGTCGCCGAGGCGCGCATTCTTCGCGCCGAGGTCGCTGATAAACTTGCCGATGTTGAGGCTGAGCTGATCACCCTCGCGGTCGAGCATGAGGCGGCAAGATCACAGCGGGAGCGCGCGGCCTTGGAGGAGAAGCTAGACACGGATAAATTAGCGGACAGAGTAGCCCGGCTCGCGAAAGCGCTCGAGAGAGATGCCTCGGTTCTCGCCAACTCGAACGGGCGTATCGTGAGCATCGATATCCGAGTTGGCGACCTTGTCACTGCCGGCGATGTTTTGGCCGAGATTGAACCCATCGGCAGTGGCTCACGTCCAAGACTGGAAGCGGTGGCGTTCATTCGCCTCCAGGATGGCAAGCAAGTTGGAATCGGTGACCCTGTACGCGTCGCCCCTGCGGATCTTCCAATTTCGGACCAATCGCGACTGCTTGGCACCGTAAGGACGGTGACGGATGTGCCGGTGTCCAACGAGGCATTGGCGGCGGAGATCGGTGACGACGCGTTCGTCAGTGACGTTGCAAGCTCTGGCCCAACCTTTGCCGCGCGTATCGCCCTTGATGCGCCGGATGGCAAAAGTGACGACTATAAGTGGAGTTCTACGGGGAGTGAGCAGGTGACTTTGAGCGCTGGAACGCCGATCACGGCCCGGATCACTGTTGATCACGTGAGGCTTATGGCACTTGCGATCCCGGCTATTCACCGCCTTCTGGAAGGCCCTGAAGCCGACGGTGGGAGTCGCCCTTGATGCGCCCAGGCCGACGAACCTTGCGTTATCGTGCCGAAGCAATCCTGCAGATGGAAGCGGCCGAATGTGGTGCCGCCTGCCTCGCAATGGTTCTCAGCGCATATGGGAGATACGTGGCGCTCGAGGAGGCTCGCTCACGCTGCGGTGTCGGCCGCGATGGCGCGAGCGTTCCAGCCATCGCGCGCGCGGCTGAAACATATGGGCTGACGACAAAGGCGCTTAGGCGCGAGCCGCAAACGCTCAAGGATCTTCCTTTGCCAGCCATCCTGCATTGGAGTTTTGACCACTTTGTCGTGCTCGAGAGAATAAGTGGCGGTCGGTTCCACCTTATCGACCCGGCGGTTGGCCGCAGATCCGTCGATGCCTCGGAAATGGGCCGCTGCTTCACTGGCATCGCATTGGCCTTTGCACCCGAGCTCGACTTCAAACCGGGTGGCAAAAGGCAATCAACCTTCAGCGCATTGAAGAAATGGAGCTCTGGGTCTTGGGACGGAATGGGGCTGGTTTTTCTGCTTGGACTGATCGGCGTGGTGCCGGGTCTCGTTGCGTCGGGCGCCGTCTCGACCTTCTCAACATACGTCATTGGACAGGAGCGTCCGATCTGGCTGATCGCCGTTGTTCTGGCACTCGCGGTTGCCATTTTGATGCAAGCTGGAATCGCGTGGATGCAGGCGAGGATTGTTGCCGCTTTACGGGCCAAAGTCTCCGCAATCGTCTCTGCGCGCACATTTG
Source organism: Pseudomonadota bacterium (assembly GCA_039183375.1). Classification (GTDB taxonomy): domain Bacteria; phylum Pseudomonadota; class Alphaproteobacteria; order Rhizobiales; family Hyphomicrobiaceae; genus Tectiglobus. The sequence continues at coordinate 6,632 of JBCDBQ010000238.1, read as the reverse complement.
AGCGTCTGCTGTTGCTGCCATTGAAGTTCTTCGCTCAGCGCGATGCCTCAGAGCTGGTGGCGCGGCTGCGTGTTGGTGCAGAGATTGGCAGCACGATTGCCGGTCCGATGGCGGGATTAGCTCCAACGATCGTAACCGGTCTCGCCTATATCGGCGTGATCGGTCTCTACGACCCAATATTGGGGGCTGTGGTGGCCGGGATAGCGCTCGCCAACGCTTTGATCATCGCCAGTTTGTCACGCCGCATGACCGGTTCGGCACGCCTCTCAAACGTTCTGCAAGGTGTTGCAAGCGGCGTCGCGACATCGGGGTTCGCGGCCTTTGGCGCCTATCGAAGTTTGGGACAAGAAAGCCTCCTGGCTCGGCGTTGGATGAATGCCGAGGAGGCGGCTCTCGACGCGGAACAACGGCTCGGTACACATCGTATCCTTGCCAAATTGGGTCCCAATGCGTCGGAGTTACTGATCGCCATCACCGTTCTCAGCGCTGGTGCCTTTCGCACGATGCAAGGTGATATCGCGATGGGGGATCTTCTGGCCCTTCAGGTGCTAGCGGGATTTGCAGCCGGGCCTGTTTCTCAAACAGCCCAATATGTCTGCGCCCTGCAACAGTCGGCCGGGCCTCTTAGTCGTCTCGATGATATCGAAAACTATCCGCTCGATCCGATAGTAGGGCCGAACACACGGCCCTTCCGCACGCGCCCATTGGGGTCGAGTGTCCTCGAGATCGATGATGTGAGTTTCGCCTACGAAGCATCTGCACCCTTGTTTGCGAATGTTTCTCTAAGTCTAGAACCGGGGACCGTGACGGGTATCCTGGGCCCATCCGGTTCGGGGAAATCAACGCTGGCGAAGATTGCGGCGGGCATGTTCTCGCCGACCGAAGGCGCGGTGCGGCTTGGGGGTCGCCACTTGCATTCCTGGAGCCACCAAGACCTCCGCAAGCGGCTACAATATGTCCCACAATCCAGTTCTCTGATCACCGGTTCGATCAAAGACAACATCACGATGTACGACTCATCGATCTCAGACGAGGCAATTGCGAATGCCCTGGAGTTGGCTGGAGCGGCTGGCTTTGTTAGCCGCGCGGGAGGTGTTGAAGCGCAGGTCAGCAGCCATAATCCGTGCTTTAGTGGTGGCGAGATCCAGCGCCTGGCATTGGCGCGCGCTTTGGCGCGCGAGCCGGATGTCTTAGTCTTGGATGAGGTCACAAGTGCCCTTGACAATGAGACAGAACGCGCGGTCATGGCGTCTCTTAAATCGTTCGGTGGCGTGGTGCTCCTTGTCACTCATCGCCAAGGGTCGATGACCCGCTGTGACTCGATCGTCGTGATTGAGGCCGGAGAAGCAAAAACCCTTGATGCAGCAAAGGCTCTACGACATGCGTGAGCCAAGCTCTGCATCGAAGGAGTTCTCCCAAGCGAACGACCGTCTTCGCCGCTTGCTTCGCCGAAACGCCGTTGACTTGGACGACGGCGAGACGCCAACACTGACCGAAGCCGTTGCCGCGGCGGCCAAAGCTGTTGGCGCTGGTCAGCGGATCGTCGAGAAGCCGAGGCCGCAGGAGCCCGATGGAGATGCGATTGTCCGCATTGCTCGCAGCTCCGGACTGATTACCCGTGAGACGCGCCTGAGCGCTGACAGTGTTGGCAGCGCGCCTGTTCCATTGTTGGCGTTGCGAATCCTGCCAAAGGGGGGTCGAGAACCCGTTCTCCTTCAACGAACCGGGCGCCGCTGGCGCGTGGCCTCGGCCCAAGACGGTTGGCGTTTTCGTTCATTGCGTCGCTTCAATCCAGTCGATTTCGAGGAAATCGCCTACGCAATCCTGCCCGCGCTCCCAGATGGCCACCTCTCTCCCTACATGTTGTTGAAATTTGGGATGCCTCAATCAGCCATCGACCTTGGATCACTAGCGGTATTTACGGTGATTGCAGGATCGGGGATCGCAGCGCTTCCCTTGTTAAGCGGGCCGCTGTTCAACTCAGTCATTCCAGAGAATGATGACGTTCTCTTGCTCAACATGGTCTTGTTCTTCAGCACCTTGTTTGTGGTTAACCTGTTGGGACGACTGGCGGCCGGAATTGCCGAACTGCGCTATGAGGGTCGTACAGGCTACTTCGTTCGGGCGGCCGCGATCGACAGAGCCGTCCGGGTAGCCTCTCAAATGGAGCGCAATGGCGTGCAGATGCCGCCAGCACCGATCTATGCTTTTTCAGCAGAGTCCTTGGCTCACTGGCATCGAGGTGTCTGGGGTCTGGTTATCGGGTCCTTGTCCGGCCTGCTGATAGCAGCACCAAGCGTTGCCGCCGTGGCGACATCATCGCCCAGCAGTGCATTTTTGCTAGCGGCGACGGTTTTTCTGTTTGCGTTTGGTGGCTTGGCGGTCGCGCGCCAGCGTGTTCGCGCAATCCTTGCGTCAAGAGGCCATCTTCAAAGCTGGATGGTAACGGCCTTTGAAACGCTGAGCATGATCGAGACGATCCGGGCGACGGCCTCTGAAAGCCGGATGTATCTGAAATGGACACAGGCCTTTGCCGGGTCGCGATCCAGAATGCTGAGAGGCGATCGGATTGGTGCAGTGTCAAACGCACTGGGCGCATCTGCTTCGAGTGCCATTACCCTCGCGGCAATTTTCGCGATGGCTCTGGCCGGAGGAGTAGCGAGCGATGCACAGCCAGCGATCCTCATCGTTGCCGCGGGTGGATTGGCCTCCGCCGTATCGTCGCTTCTGGCCGCGCTCGAACAAGCGACCATGTTGGCCGTGCAGTATCGAATGATCAGACCTCTTATGGACTCTTCGCCAGAGCCAACCTCGCTGGGTGCGCCGCCGCCAACCCTGGCAGGTCAAGTCGAATGTGAGCGCCTCACGGTACGCTACCGCCCTGGTGGGGCTGCGGCCATATCAGATGTTTCACTGTCGATCGCCGCTGGAGAGCATGTTGGACTTGTCGGCAGCTCTGGGGCTGGAAAGTCGACATTGGCAAAAGCACTTATCGGCCTTGCGCCGATTGAACAGGGAACTGTGCGGTTTGACGGGCTGGATATCGCTTTCCTCGATGACCGTGCGCTGCGCCGCCAGATCGGTACCGTTGGTCAATCCGGTCGACTGTTCCCCGGAACCCTTTACGAGAATGTTGCCGGTGGACACGCGCTGGATCACGCCGCAGTCGAAGCAGCGCTTGCGAAAGCGGGCCTTATGGAGGATGTCGCCAATCTTCCGTTGGGCCTTGCAACCCCTCTCAATGACTCGACGACGACGCTTTCGGGTGGTCAGATCCAGCGCGTTCTCCTAGCCCGCGCCTTTGCGGTCCAACCCAGAGTGCTGATCCTTGACGAGGCGACGAGCGCCCTTGACCCAGATCTTCAGGCGCGGATCTCAGATGCAGTTGATGCCATGGGGATCACTGTCATCACGATTGCCCATCGTCTTGAAACGCTGAGACGGTGCGACCGAATAGTCGTGCTCGAGGGAGGGCGTTTGGTGGAAACAGGGGTCTTCAGCGATCTCGCATCCAATGGCGGGCGTTTTGCAGAATTGCTCGCGGCCGAAACAGTCTCAATCGACGTCCCATGATGACCCCTTATCGCCATCCTATTTTGCCCCTCCCCGGCGTGGAGCCGGTCGAACTCGTGCTTGCCTTGCCCGCGCCTGCGCTGCATAGCCCTCACATAGCGCAGCGGCGGCGGGCCAGCCGGGACGCTGATAAGTGCACGCTCTGTTTTTGAGTCGCCAGCTTTCGTTACTGGTCTCGACGATCTTGGAATGATGAGTGAGGTGGTCGAGGAGAGCCGTTGTCGTCTTGGTGTCTGTGCAAACGCTAGGCCATTCACCGAAGACCAGGTTGGTGGTGACGATGATCAACATGCGTTCATAGAGCTTGCTTCTAAGGTCTGTCTGAGCAAAGGTTCGGGAGATCAGATCAGCGGTCCTCCCTTGCCGCTCTGCGCGCGCCTCACCGTCGAGCTTGTTCATCAGGTCGACCAGATAGAAGAACCGGCGGCGGATTACGCCCACATGGTCCTCAACCTGTCCCTTCTCCCAGCCCGAAACTGGGGTGCAGACATCCGGATCGACCAGACAATGACCGCAGGTATGCTGGAAGCGCCGGTTGTAAGCACGGTCTTTCCCGACGAAGATCATATCCACCACCGTTTTCACATCGTCATAGATACACCACGCGCAGGCCCCACCAAAGAAGACGAGCGCTTTGCCATCTGCGTCGAAGACCATCACTCGAGTCTCGCGTGGATGCGCCCGCACAAAAGGCATCCGTCGATGAGTGAGGCGTATGCGCGCGACCTTCACGGTCATTGAAGCGCCGTTGATCAGAACAATCTCAGGGCTCCAGTCGAACTGGTAAGCCTCGCCAGGATCAAAACTGAGGGGAACATAGACGGCGGCCAAGGCCTCCTGGCTCTTACGCGACCAACGTTACCAAACCCATTTGGGAAGCTTCTGAACCAATTTATCAGGGTTGGGGCCACTTTTGCATGTCATCTTACAGAAACGCACCAATAGCGCCGGAAGCAACCGAAGGAACCCGCGAGTAAAGGCCATCGGACTACCTTTACCCGCAATCCGATTGGGTTTATCGTTTTGGTGTGTTCGACATGGGAGCGACTACGATGTCAAAGTCGAAGAAAGATCCTCTCGACGACTTGTCAGGAGAGATTGATCTGAATGAGCTTGAGGCAGCCTCTGGTGGAGCGGGCAATAACTCAGCAAATTCAAATGTGTACAGCAGCGACTCGGAATGGCACGCGACCGATGGTGCGACGGCAGGCGCCGACGCACATGCGCAACATGGCGGCGCAAGTGCCGATATCAGCGCGCATTCATCCGTCGGCGCGCAAGCCCAGCACAGCGCAGGCGCGGCATCCGGTGCCATCGGCGCACAAGCCCGTGTAGACGGCAGTGCGTCGCTTGCGGGCAAGGCGGGTGAAGTATCTGCCGATGGGTATGTAAACGCCCAGTCCGGCCTGGGGGGCAACGTCCATAGCGACAAGGCCGATACCGGTGCCTCGGCCTCGGCTGGCGCTGGTGTAAGTGCTTTCGGTGAGGCGGGTGCCAGCACTGATGGCAAGGTCGGCTCTGCTGCCGTTGGCGCCGATGGCACTGCAGCCGTTGGCGCAACTGCCGAAGGGTCTGCCGATGTTCAGCACGGTCATGGCGCCTATGGTGCGTCGGTGTCTGGCGAAGCGATGGCCGGTGCAGGAGCTGAAGGCGAGGTGAGCGGAGAGGTCGGCACGCATGGCACATCCGTTGGCGGTGCCGTCGGTGGCAGTGTCGGAGAGGTGGGAATTGGCGGTTCGGCGAGTGCGGGATATGCCAATCACGAGCTAAACCTGAGCATCGGCGGAGATATCGCCCTCGGATTGGGGCTCGATTTCGATATCAACATTCACATCAATACAGCTGGTATCGAAAAGGCAGGTCATGCCGTCGCCCATGAAGCGAGTAACATAGGTCACGGGGTCGCTCACGCGGCAAACGGTGCGGTACATGGTGTAGAACATGCCGCGCATAGCGTCGGTAATGCGTTGAAGCATATCTTCAGTTTCCACCCACATCACCACCATCGCCATCATCACTAGTGGATGGGCTGGAGGCTGGCTAGGTCGATCGCTTGAGTTCAAGATCACCGAAAGCCTAGTGAAAATTAATCAGGCCGAATGGCTTGTCGGAGGTGACCTATGGGAGATGAGGCCCAAGATGTTCAGGACGTAACGAGTTTTGTCGTTGGTGCCGCAGTAGGCGGTGCGTCCAATGCTGGTTGGCCTGATGGCGCTGCCACACTGATTGCCATGAGGGCCCTTGACGGTGTGACCGGTCGCATGGCGGCTGGGGAAAAGCTCGCCGAGGCATTTTCCGCTTCGGTTGTCGAAGCGGAAATGGTGATGATCATGGATCGGTTCTCGAAGAGCTTGCACGAGACCGATAACGCGACCGTGGCCTTCGACGCGGCTATGGAATGCAAGCGGCAGGCCTTCGAAGGTGTTGAAGGTGCTGACTTGGCGATCGAGTCCGCCAGGGCCGTCTATGGTGATGCGCTGAACGGAGGGCTTACACCGCATGCCGCACTTCTGAGTGCATATATTCGCTGTGCCTCCATCATGCGCAAGGCCGCTGGAGCGTGATCGGGACTTATTGCGCGCTCAGCAAAAAAGGGGTGTAGAGGCGAGGCTGGTTGCGGATCGCTCAAGGGCGCACCGCGATCCTTTAATCTGCAGATAGGTCTCCGTTGGTTGACCCAGCGCCTATGAACGAAGCCACTCGAAGTGGAAGATTGGCTCGTTTAGGAGTGGTGTGCCCCATCTGAAACGCTTGAGTTCGGCGGCCCATGCCTGAGGTTAGGATCCAGCGGTGGTTCTCATGCTGTGAGCATTGCAAATGCCTTAGCTTTCGGCGAATCCCATCGGTGGTCTGCCATTGTCAGCCATGCGAAGTCGATACTTATGGTAGTGTCATTGCCAGGCCTGGATGAGCCGCAGTAAGAACGATCGCAACGACGCGCAGTCCCTGGCACAGATCATCCGCTCATTGCCGCAGAACTTTGGATGCCGCTAGGGCGGCAGCAGTTCTGTTCTCAACGCCGAGCTTCTGGAAGATCTGCTCGACGTGTTTTGTGACTG
>JBCDBQ010000237.1:0-9926 GCA_039183375.1 Pseudomonadota bacterium | reverse complement strand
ATTGCCAACCTTGGTTGCTACATGGCCGAGGTCGCCTTGGCGACGCCGGACGATATCGACTTGGCGATGAAGCTTGGTCTGAACTATCCGCTCGGGCCGCTGGAACTCGCAGCCGATCTTGAACCACGTCGTTGTCTGCAGGTCCTGGACCGGCTGCATGCCATCACCGGCGAGGATCGTTATCGCCCGACCATGTGGTTGAAGCGTCGGGCCCTGCTCGGATTGCCTGTCCATACGCCGAGTTGAGAAACTTCGAAGCTAGATGCTGTCTCGATTGTGTCCTGAAAGACGGTAGAGTGAGACAATCGAAACAGGCGGACATGTTGCGAAAGTAGGAAATTGTTGGCAATGGCAAAGCGTTGGAAGAACAGACCGGAAGGGTCGAACTGGGGGGACTTTGGCGAGGACGACCAGTGCGGCCGCCTCAACCTGATCACCAAGGAGAAAGTTCTGCAGGGCATTGCCGAGGTCAAGGAAGGCCGTACGTTCTGCCTGTCACTGCCGCTCGACTACCCGGGTGGCAATATACTCAATCCGGCACGCCTGCCGCCGGAGCGCTTTCCGACCAAGACACCCGATGGTGTCCGCCGCTATTTGCTGCCGCTGCAAGAGGCGCTCGGGAATGATGACCTCACTGATGTCGTCAACGATGACCGTGTCCTGATCCATACCCAGTACTCGACACAGTGGGATGCCCTGGCTCACGTCGGACACCAGTTCGACGCCGATGGTGACGGTGTAGCCGAGCACGTATTCTACAATGGCTGGCGTGGCGGCGAAGACATCATCGGCGGTGCGACCTGTTCTGACTGCGGTGGCCTTGACAGCGCGGAGGCCAAGCGGCTCGGCATCGAGAACATGGCTGAGAAATGCGTCCAGGGTCGCGCGGTGATGATCGACCTTCACGCGGTCTACGGCGATGCCAAATCCGATGTTGACTTCGACGGCCTCGAAGCGGTCATGAAACAGCAGAACGTGGTCGTCGAAGAAGGCGATATGGTCTGCCTGCACACCGGCTTTTCGACACGTATTTTGGAGCGCAACAAAGATCCCGATCACGACGTCCTGCATAACTCCTGCGCAGCATTGGAGGGCCGCGACCCGAAACTGCAGAACTGGATCCGCGATAGCGGTCTCTCGGTTCTGATTGCCGATAACTATGCCGTAGAGCGCACACCGAGCGCGACTGGTGAAGGCCGCCGCGCGATGTTGCCGATCCACGAGCTCTGCCTGTTCAAGCTCGGCATCCATCTTGGTGAGATTTGGTATCTCTCGGAGCTATGCACCTATCTGCGCGAAAATAATCGCAACCGATTCCTTCTCACGGCTCCGCCGTTGCGCCTGCCTGGTGCCGTTGGCTCGCCGACAATGCCTGTTGGGACGGTCTGACGATGAACGAGGTGCAGGTCCGCAAGGCATCGAGCGATGACATCGAGGCGGCCCGCGCCTTGACCAATCGTTCGTGGCTTACAACCTATGCGCCTCTCATCGGTGAAGACACGACACGGGGCATCATCGAGACCCGGCACGCCGCCCCCCTGTTTGCGCAACAGGCCGAGAACCCGGACGACACATTTCTTGTGGCCGCGCGTGACGGACAGATTGTCGGCCACTGCTATGCTTACCCCAAGAAGGGAACCTATATCGACCGCCTCCATGTCGAGCCAGACTTGAAAGGCGGTGGTATTGGACGTGCGATGCTCGATCACGTCGAAGCGCAACACGAGCCGGGAAGCCGCATCTGGCTTGAGGTATTGCAGGGTAACGACAACGCCATCGCGTTTTATGAGCGGACCGGATTTACATTCGTGCAGCAAGCCGGCGAGGACGACGGGGTCGCGGGCGTGCCGGCACTAATTTACTGCAAGACACTCAACGAAAATGACATTGAACCGACGAGACGAACGCATGACCAAGCTTGACGATCTCCTTACTCCAAACTCAGTTGCCGTCGTCGGCGCCTCTGACGACCCTTCGCGGATCGGCGGTCGCCCGCTGTCATTCTTTAAGAACCTCGGTTACGAGGGCGCCATCTACCCGGTCAATCCGAACCGGGATATGGTCCAAGGTCTCCAAGCCTATCCATCACTGAATGACATCGACGGTTCGGTAGATTTTGTCTTGGTTGCTGTTCCTGCAAAAGGCGTGGTTCAGGTTGTCCGAGACGCCGCAGCCAAGAAGGCCAAGACAGTCATGATCTTCTCGTCCGGCTTCGGCGAGATGAACGAGGAAGGCCAGAAGGCCCAGGATGAACTGACATCGATTGCCAGGGAAAGCGGCGTCCGCATCATCGGTCCGAATTGCCTCGGCGTATTTAACTCCGCAATCAACTTCTATCCAACCTTCACGACCACCATCGAGCGCAAGCAGCCCAACCCGGGTGGTCTGGCCATTGCCAGCCAGTCAGGTGCCTACGGCAGCCACATCTTCTACCTGGCGCATTTGCGCGGCCTCGACATGACCTATTGGATCACCACCGGCAACGAGTGCGACGTCCACGTCGCCGAGGCGATCAAGTTGCTGGCCGAGAAAGAAGACGTCCAAGCGATTTGCGCTTACGCCGAAAGCATCAAGGACGGTGACATTCTCGTCGAAGGTTTGGAGATTGCGCGCGCTGAACGCAAGCCGGTCATCTTTATGAAGGTTGGTCGATCGGAGGTTGGTGCCGCTGCCGCCAGTTCGCACACTGCCTCGCTCGCCGGCGAAGATGTCATTTACGATGCGGTCTTGAAACAGTGCGGTGCCCATCGCGCCCGCACCACCGAAGAAGCGCTCGATATTGCCTACGCCTGCCGGCCACAGATCTATCCGGTCGGTCGGCGCATCGGTCTCGTTACGGTCTCAGGCGGCGGCGGTGTTCTCATGGCGGATGCGTCAGCGGACTATGATCTCGACGTCGCGGAAATGCCGGCTGATGCTCAGGCAGAGATGAAGGAGCTTGTGCCGTTTGCAGCACCGCGCAACCCGGTCGATGTTACAGCGCAGTTCTTTAATGACCTGACATTGGTGCCGAAGTTTACCAAGCTGATGCTCGATCGTGGCAATTACGATGCCTTGATCGGTTTCTGGACATCTGTCGCGGGCTCGCCAAAAATATCACCGGTGCTGCGCAAGTATCTCGCTCAAGCGATGGAAGGGCAGGAAAACAAGCTCTTCATGCAGTCGCTCGTCGCGCCACCTGAAATCTGCAAGGAATATGAGGACGAAGGCTTCCCCTGCTTTGAGGATCCATCCCGTGCCGTGGCCACCATGGCCGCGTTGATGTCATTTGGCATTGCCTTTAAGGCAGGTCGTCCGGCAGAGCCTGACGTGCCATCTCTTCCGGCACTTCCCGATGGCGACCTCGGTGAGAAGGAAGCCAAGGAACTGCTGGCTAACTTCGGTCTGCCGTTAGCAACGGATAAACTCGCCACGTCAAGTGATGAGGCGGCTACGGCCGCTTCAGCAGCCGGCGGTCCGGTTGCCATGAAGATTGCTTCGCCGGATATCCTGCATAAAACCGATGTTGGCGGCGTGAAGCTTGGCGTTGCTGCCACGGACGCCGGCGCAGCTTATGATGAGATCGTTGCCAACGCCAAGGCGGCGAAACCTGATGCCAAAATTGATGGTGTGCTCATCTCGCCCATGGCGGCCGAGGGCGTGGACTGTATTCTGGGCGTGAAGGTTGATCCGGTGTTTGGACCGGTTGTGATGTTTGGGCTTGGCGGTGTTTTCACCGAGGTCTTGAAGGACGTCAGCTTCCGCCGCGCACCGGTCAGTCCGGAAATAGCGATGGGCATGATTGATGAACTCAAGGGCACGGAACTACTGAAGGGTGCCCGTGGCGCGGAGCCATCTGATCTGAGTGCGCTCTGCGATGCGATCTCGAAACTATCGGTGTTTTCTGCCGCGCATGCCAAGGCCATTGAGAGTATTGAAATCAACCCGCTTCGCGCGCTTCCAAAGGGTGCGATTGGGCTGGATGCTCTTATCGTGAAGAGAGGATGACCGAACACTTGGCCGCTTTGTTCTTTCGAAGTGATGCTAGTCCCCTCTCCCCATAGGCATCAGCCGTATGGGGAGAGGGTTAGGGAGAGGGGCAGCCGCGAGCACTGCGCAGTAGTTCGCCCCTCACCCCGACTCTCTCCCCGCTTGCAGGGAGAGGGAGAACTTGCCCTTTTAGGTTCGATGGAGATGGCGATGCGTGGTCCGCAGCCATGGAAAACGGAAAGAGCGCGAACGTTGCGCTCGCGGCCGATATCAGCGGAAACCGCTCTTTGGCAAAAGCTTCGTGGACGACGGCTCGGCGGATTGAAGTTCATTCGGCAGGCGCCTGTCAGCTCCTTCTTCGTGGATTTCCTTTGCCGAGAGCTCAAGATCATTGTTGAAGTCGATGGTGCTACTCACGCAACGGAACACGAGAAGCAGAGTGATGCCGTGCGAACCGCACACTTGGAAGGTGAGGGGTACCGCGTCTATCGTGTCCAGAATACTGATATCTACCACAATATCGACGGAGTGCTGGACACACTTTTGGACTTCTGCCAGTCCTGCGAGGGACAATGACGACAGACAAAATTGCCATCCAAGTACCCTCTCACCATTAGCCATTGGGAGAGTGCTCGGGATAGGGGCAGCGGCATAACCTGATGAAGGAAACTGATCATGGCACTACCTCCTATTCTGCAGAACCTGCGCATTCCGGCCGTGGGCGCGCCACTGTTTATCGTTTCCAATCCTGACCTGGTAATCGCTCAATGCACGTCCGGCATGGTTGGGGCATTCCCGGCGCTCAATGCGCGCGAACAGGATGGCGAACCCATTGAGTTGGAGCGTTGGCTGACACGCATCAAGGAAGAGCTGGATCGCCACAACCAGTCCAATCCGGACCGACCGGCAGCGCCTTACGCCGTCAACCAGATCGTGCACCGCTCTAACGAACGTCTGCAGCGTGACCTCGATATCTGCGTGAAGCATGAAGTGCCGATTATGATCACGTCTCTTGGCGCACGCGAAGAAGTCAACGCGGCAGCGCACTCCTATGGCGGTATCACGCTGCACGACATCATCAACAATCGCTTTGCGAACAAGGCCATCGAGAAAGGCGCTGACGGTCTCATCGCTGTGGCCGCCGGTGCAGGCGGGCATGCTGGCACCTTGTCACCGTTCGCACTGATCCAGGAAATCCGTGAGTGGTTCGATGGGCCATTGCTGCTTTCCGGCTCGATCGCCCGCGGCGATGCCATCCTGGCAGCTCAGGCGATGGGCGCGGATCTCGCCTATATCGGCTCGGCCTTCATCGCGACGCAAGAAGCCAACGCGGTGGATGGCTACAAGCAAATGATTACCGAGAGTGGCGGTGACGACATTGTCTACACCAACCTTTTCACCGGCGTGCACGGCAATTACCTCAAAGGCGCCGTTCGCAACGCCGGCATGGATCCGGACGACCTCGCGACGTCCGATGCATCAGCCATGAACTTCGGTGGTGGCACCTCGAAGCCCAAGAAGTGGAAAGACATCTGGGGCGCCGGCCAAGGCGTTGGTGCGATTAAGTCCGTGCCGAAGGCGGCAGAACTCGTTGATCGTCTCGAGCGCGAGTATCTCGCAGCCCGTGAGCGGCTGAGTCTTGGCAGTTCCAGTTCGCGTGCAGCTGCAGAATAGTTTGGGAGGAAACTAAGTGACCAACGATGGCTACTTCGACGGGCCCGGCCCGGAACGGCGCTACCTGGACTACATCGCTGAAGGCAAATTCATGATCCAGCGCTCCAAGTCGACCGGTGCCTACGTGCACTACCCCCGCACGCTCAATCCTGGCACCGGGGAAGCTGATCTCGAATGGGTCGAAGCGAGCGGCGAAGGCACGGTCTATGCAACCACCGTCAATCGCCAGCGGCCGGAAAGAGGCGGTGACTACAATATCGCGCTGATCGATCTTAAAGAAGGCCCTCGGATGATGAGCAAGGTCGTCGGCATCGAACCCTCGGACGTCAAGATCGGGATGAAAGTGCGCGCCAAGATCGACAAGATCGGCGAAACCGATGCTGTCGTCTTCGAACCTGCATAAGCCTCAAGGAGTAACGAACAATGGCTCACGCTCTTAGAGGCAAAACAGCTTGTGTCGGTCTCGCTCACGCGGGCCTTGGCGAAGCTCATGGCCGCAACGCCATGGAGTTGATGGTTGAAGCGGTGCACGGTGCACTCGCCGATGCAGAGATCCCGCTCGCCGAAGTCGACGGTGTATTCGCGGCCAGTGCATTTTTCGCGATGGCCAACATGTCATTGGCTGAGCATCTCGGCATTCAGCCGGCCTATTCCAATGGCTCGAACATTGGCGGTTCATCGTTCATGATGCACGTGCTCGATGCTGCCATGGCACTCGAAGCCGGACTGATCAATGTCGCGGTTATCGCCTACGGTTCCAACCAGCGCACAGCTGGAGGCTTTCGTTCGATTTCTGAGCCGCCACCGTTTGAGACGGTGTATGGCCCACGCAACCCGATCACATCCTACGCGCTCGCCACTTCGCGCTACATGTATCAGTACGGCGCCACGCGCGAGCATCTCGCCGAAGTTGCCGTCGCGGCCCGCAAGTGGGCGCAGCTTAATCCGGAGGCGTTCGAGCGCGGTCCGTTAACAATCGAAGATGTCGTCAATGCACGGATGATCTCTGATCCGCTCGGCAAGCTTGATTGCTGCCTGGTGACTGACGGCGCCGCGGCAATCGTGATGACGCGTGCCGATCGCGCCAAGGACGGGCCGAACAGGCCGGTCCACATGCTCGGTTGCGCCATGGAACATCACCATCGCATGATCTCAGGCATGCCGGACCTGACAGTGACGGCGGCTGCCAAAAGCGGTCCGCGCGCATTCGAGATGGCGGGTTATAAGCCAGCCGACATGAACACGGTGCAGCTCTATGATGCCTTTACCATCAACACGATCCTATTCCTCGAAGACCTCGGCTACTGTGCAAAGGGAGAAGGCAAGGACTTCGTCGGCGGAGGTCGCATCGCGCCGGGTGGCGAATTGCCGGTCAATACCAATGGCGGCGGGCTTTCGTGCGTGCATCCAGGCATGTATGGCCTGTTTGTCATGATCGAAGCCATTCGCCAGATACGCGGTGGCTGCGGCGAGCGCCAGATTGATGGTACAAAGCTGTCGGTTGCTCACGGCAACGGCGGTGTCCTGTCATCACAGGTCACTTCGGTGTGGGGCGCGCCTGAGACGGTCTAGTTTGCTGCTGTCATTTCCATCCGCATGGACATGACAATCGACGCGATACTGAGTAGTTTTTGGCCGGTTGAATGCTCAGCAAAACTGAGCCACGGCCCGCAAAGGAGGCTTAGACGATGGACATGACATTGACGGCCGAAGAACAGGCCTTCCGTGACGATGTACGCACATGGCTCAAGGACGGCGGACTACCGGGTTGGTTGAGCGACAAGGTCCGCAAAGGCAAGCGCCTCGGCAAGGAGGATTTCGTCACCTGGCACCAGGCCCTCAATAAGCGCGGTTGGCTCGCCTGGCATTGGCCGTCGGAGCATGGCGGCGCCGGCTGGACAGCCGTCCAGAAGCACATCTTCGAAGAGGAATGCGTATCAGCGGGCGCACCGCGTGTCGTCGCGTTCGGCGTCAATATGCTGGGCCCTGTCTTGATCAAGTACGGCAGCCAGGAGCAGAAGGACTTCTACCTGCCGCGAATTCTCAACGATGAAGACTGGTGGGCACAAGGTTATTCCGAACCGGGCTCAGGTTCCGACCTCGCATCATTGTCGACCCGCGCTGTTCGTGAAGGTGATCACTACATCGTCAATGGCCAGAAGACGTGGACCACGCTGGGCCATCATGCCAATCGCATGTTCTGTCTGGTCCGAACTGATCCGGATGCAAAGGCTCAGGAGGGCATCTCGTTCCTGCTCATCGACATGGACACGCCAGGCATCGAAGTCCGACCGATCATCACGCTGGACGGCGAGCACGAGGTCAACGAGGTTTTCCTGACGGACGTCAAGGTCCCGGTCGAGAACCGCGTTGGCGAGGAAAACAAGGGCTGGACCTATGCCAAGTACTTGCTGACCTATGAGCGAACCGGCATTGCCGGCGTGAGTTTTTCCAAGCAGGGCCTGGATCACCTCAAAAAGGTCGCCCGCGCGCAGAAGAAGAATGGCAAGCCACTCCTCGACGATCCGATGTTTGCTGCTCGCGTCGCCCAGGTCGAAATCGATCTGATGGCGATGGAAGTATTCAATATGCGCACGGTCGCAGCTGCCGGAGAAGGCAAGGCACCGGGAGCAGAATCATCGTTGCTGAAAATCAAAGGTACGGTCATTCGCCAAGAGATCACCGATTTGTTGCGCCGCGCGGTGGGGCCCTACGCGATGCCGTTCGTGCCGGAAGCGTTCGACGATGGCTACAACGAGGAACCGATCGGACCTGATGGCGCGATGATGTATGCACGCAGCTACTTCAACAATCGCAAGCTGTCGATCTTCGGTGGATCCAACGAGATCCAGCGCAACATCGTCTCCAAACACATGCTGCAGCTCTAAAGGGCAATCTCACGATGGATTTCAATCTTTCTGAAGAGCGCCAGATGCTGGCTGATACGGCGAGCCGTTTCATTGCCGATCGCTACGATATCGCAACGCGCCACGCCAATGCGGATCTCGAAGACGGCTTCAATCGCAAGACCTGGAACGAGTTGGCAGAGCTGGGACTGATCGGAGCGCTATTGCCGCCTGAGGTCGAAGGCTTTGGCGGGCTCGGCGAAGACATCGCCGTGGTTTTCGAGGCGCTGGGACGCGGGATCGTTGTCGAGCCGTTTCTCGCCACCGGTATCCTTGGTGCAAGCCCGATCGTGCTCGCCGGTTCCGATGCGCAAAAGACGATGCTTGAAGACGTCATGGCCGGCAGGACATTGCTGGCGTTGGCGCACGCCGAACCGGAAGGGCGTTACGATCTCTCAGCCGTGAGAACGCAGGCCAACAAGGAAGGTGACGGTTGGCGCCTCAATGGCCGCAAAGCCGTCGTACTCAATGGTGATACGGCAGACAAGTTGGTCGTCTCAGCCCGCGTCTCCGGCAATGGTGACGATGAGGACGGCATCGCGCTGTTTCTGGTCGATGGCAACGCGGTTGGCGTTTCACGTCGGGGCTATGGCACAATCGATGGTGGACGAGCTGCCGAAGTCGCGCTCGCCAATGTTGCCGTTACTGGCGACGCTTTGATCGGGGAGGCCGGTAAGGCGTTTGCCACCATTGAGACCACCCACGCACGTGGCATCATTGCGCTCTGCGCAGAGGCCCTGGGCGCAATGGATATCGCCAAGGAAACGACACTCGACTATCTCAAGACGCGCAAGCAGTTCGGTCGCCCGATCGGCGCCTTCCAGGCACTGCAGCACCGCATGGTCGACATGATCATGGAGATCGAACAGGCCCGCTCAGGCGTCATGCTTGCAGCCGGCACGCTGGAGGCACCACGGGCTGAGCGCGAACGCAATGCGTCAGCTGCCAAGAACCTCATTGGTCGTGTCGGCCGACTGGTCGCAGAGGAAACTATTCAAATGCATGGCGGCATTGCGATGACCTGGGAATACTCCGCACCGCATTTTGCCAAACGGTTGACCATGATCGATCACCAGTTAGGCGATACGGATTATCATCTCGAACGGTTCCAGAAATTTGCAAACGAGGCAGCCTGATGTCGGAACGAATTCTTGTCGAGCGCGATGGCCGCGTGCTCACGATCACCAATAATGATCCGGCTTCGCGCAACTCCATCTCAGCCGACTTTTACGTTGGCTTTCGCGAGGCCGTCGATGCGGCTGCCTCAGATGATGGCATTCGCGCCATCGTGCTGACCGGCGCTGGCGACTTCTTTTGCTCCGGCGGCAACTTGCATGGCTTGAAGGAGCGTTCAGAGGCGACGCGCGAAGACCGCCT
>JBCDBQ010000236.1:0-9988 GCA_039183375.1 Pseudomonadota bacterium | reverse complement strand
GCTGTACGAGTTTTCTTAACGCTCATGACTTTACCGTGCTTTGTTTCGAAATGGTCGAGTTTCTGGCTACTTGTACTCAATGAGGCGCATGCTGTGCCCACGCAGTTGCCGCCACCAGAACGTCAGAATTCCGATGAGGTTCGGAAACTTGGAAAGTGAGAGGAGCAGGCTGTGCGTCACGGCCTCTGAAATTGGCAATCCGTTTGATTGCAGTCCGCGAACAGTGCGCAGGTAGGAGACGAGGTAGACGAGTGCGACGCCAAACGGAACCCACAGACTGATCATGCTGCCAAGTGCGGCGATGGCCGGCAACAAGAAGCCGAAGAACCAGACGCGCAAACGCTCTTTCGTGAAATACTCCGAATGCAGGTTGCCGACCTGCGCAAAGCCATGTCCGCTGCGCACCGCCCGCCGCCACCATTGGGTGAAGGAATGCATGTCAGCATCATGCATTGTCATTTCAACCGGAAGACGCCTTATGTGCCATCCGGCATCACGCATCCGGACACAGAACTCATCGTCCTCAGCGGCAATAACAGTGTTGTTAAAACCGTCGACCTCTTGGAAGGCCGTTCGGCGGACCATCATGTCGCCGCCACAGGTTTGAATGTCTCCTGCTGGTCGCCGCCACTCAAAATCACAAAGCGCATTATAGATGCTTGCGCCGCGATGGATTTCAGAGCGCCAGCCTGTCACGATACCGAGATTGCTGTTCTCCAGTAATGCTTGCACCGCGGCGGGCTTCCATTCCGGACGCAGGGCGCAGTCACCATCGACAAACTGGACAAAATCAAATTCAGCGTCAGAGTTCTGCAAGGCACTGAAGCCAGCGTTACGCGCACGCGCAGCCGTGAAGGGAATGGTCAGGTCTAATTCGACGATTTGCACGCCGGCTTTTCTGGCAATGTTGAGGCTGTCGTCGGTGGAGCCGGAGTCAACATAGACGATGTGGTCGAACTGGTCCTTCATGGAGGCAAGGCAACGGCGCAAACGTTCTCCCTCATTGCGCCCAATTGTAACGGCTGCAACGCGAGGACATGTCTGTTGAGGGTTGCTTTCGCTTCCTGTCATGATCTCTTGCTTCAAAACTCAGTCAAATGGCCATGCTGTCTGGAATGTCACGAAGTCTTTCATCCCTGAACCCTGCTGATGACAAATGTCCCGTTGTCGTTTCTGGGCTTGCAGAACAAGGTTAAGTGTTTTCGTGGCGCGCGCGGCCTGGCAGAAATTCTCCTCAATAGGCTGCAAGTTAGGTGCCAATGATCTCTGGAGTTTCGGTGAACTTTGTCGCGAGTTCGGGTGTATCGGGGCGCACGGGAAGGCTTTCAGCTTTAGCCAGGTAGGATGTAAGGAGATGCGCGAGCCATTTGGTTTCGTGCTCGATGTTGTAGTGCTCCTGCACCTTGCTTCGGCCAGCCTGTCCGTACTGGGTTCTTAGGCCAGGAGACGTCGCGAGATTGTGGATTGCCTCGCTCAATGCCCTTGGATCGCCAGGCGGTACAAGCAGTCCGTTGACTTTGTCTTCGACGAGCTCGGGGATGCCGGCAATGCGGCTGGTGATAACTGGAACGGCGCTCGCAAGTGCTTCCATAAGAACCACTGGGACACCTTCAGCAAAGCTGGGGAGGACGAAAATGTCCGTCTCGCCGAATGCCTGGGCAACTTCGGCTTGTGATTGATAACCAGCAAAAGTCACACACTCCTGCAGTCCCATTGTGCGTGCTTTTTCCTCAAGGGCCGCTCTTTCGGGGCCATCTCCAATGAGAGTCAGATGAATATGAGACGACGATGCACGCAGCGAGCGGAGGGCCTCAAACAGAACGGGCACGCCTTTGACGCCAGCGAGGCGGCCAACGAATAAGAGTTTGCAGGGAGCCGTAGGCGATGTGGTCCCGGCATCCCTTTGCGCGAGTGAGTGGTATCGAGCCGGCTCAATTCCGCAATGAACGATATGCAACTTATGCCAATGCTTTTGATCGGCGAAGATCATACCTTGGCTGCGGCAGAAGTCGCTGATGCACGCTACAAAGCTGGCCTGTGCGATCTTCTCATCGATGCGCCATCGTATGGGTTCGAAGAAGATGTCCGGGCCGTGCATCGTAAAGCTAAAAGGAATGCCGCTTGCCTTACTTGCCAACATGGCAACCGTGCAACTGGCCGTGGCAATGTGATTGTGAAGGTGAACCACTCCGTTGCGTTTCATATCATCGGCGAGAACGATCGCCTCAAGAAAATAGAAGAGCTGATAGATGAGAGCGCGAAGGCCCGGAGGGCTGGTTCGAACCGCCAGACGAAGGCTGGCGAAGTAGTCGCCTGGTCGTGACCAGATCGCTTGCATATGACTGCGTAGTAAGTTGAACGGCGACTGAGCCGCTGGCAGGACGTAGAAAGTTCGCGCAGCTTCCTCGCGTTGTTCAGGCCCGACAAGATGCTCGATGTTTGTCCGGCGGATAGAGTAGGTTCTGACCTCGGGGCCGTGCCGTCGCAGTCCATGAACTTCGCGCTGGATGAAGGTGTCCGTTGCGCGCGGGTACTCGCCCGTGATGTAGGCGATCGGGCCTTGAAGATTATTGATCCCAGTGTCGGTCATAGCAGTTGTTCAGGCCTCCATCGCGCTAGAACTGCGCATGGCTTCTTCAAACGTTGCCGTTGCCTGCCATGACAGGCGGCTATGCAGTCGCTGATTACAGTAGCGCAGGGGCTTGATGCGGGCGTGCAGGACGGCAGGCCGGAGCAGTCCAGGCGCTTTTCGACCAAGCCCGATGGTCTTAAGTACATTGCCGCCGACTGCCAGGGCACGCCATGTTCCAGGCAGGACGATCTTGGGCCAACCCGTCTTTCGCATTTCGACGAGGAAGTCGTTTCGGGTCGGCCGATCATCATCGACGATATTGATGAATTCAACTCGTCCTGTGCCGGAGGGATCAGTCCGGTCATCCTGAGTAATTGGCTTCGTCGCAGCTAGAACCAATGCGTCGGCACAGTGTTCGACATAGCAAGTTGGAATTTCACCTTCATGCGCCAGCTGTACAGCGATTGGGCCGGCTGTCGGACCGATGTGGCCATTCCACAGGTTGCCAGAACCAAAGACGGCACCTGGCCGCATGATGCGGACCTGCAAATCTAGCTGTGTGGCAGCGCGCAGGACAGCTTCTTCCTGGGCAAGTTTGGCGCGACAGTAGGCATCGCGATCTGCCGCGCTGCCTGCTAGAGGGGTTCGTTCTGTGACAACGGCATTCTCGGATAGTGAGTATGTGTCATAGACTGCGAGTGAGCTGACAAGAACCAGGGCCGGGTGCGGTGCTTCAGTATGAGAGAAGGCTTCGAGCAGATTATCGTTTGCCTGAAGTGTTGTAGAGCGTTGCGCGGCGTCGTCTCCATAGAGGGAGGCGGCTGCGTGGATGACCGCCTTGCACTCGCTGACGACGCGCGCGAGTTTGTCTTTGTCCTGGTGGTTGGTGAGGTCTAATTCATGAACGGTTATCCGGTCACTGGCATTCCAATCGTTCGGCACCGAACTCTCAGGTCGCACGATTGCCGCGACGTTGCAGCCACGCTTGATGGCGGCATCAACAGTGTGACGGCCAATGAAACCACCGGCGCCGGTGACGGCTATTGTAAATGGGGCCGTTACGTCGCCCATGGCATTGGCTCCGGTTTTTCACATGTCGTTGTCATGATCTGAGCGCCTGTGGTCTCGCCTGCATTCTGAATGGCCAGCGTGACTTCGTTGAGATGCAGTGCAAAGTCCGGGGAGAGGCGGCAGGCTCGACCTTGTTCGAGGGCCTCAAGCATCTCAGCGGGGCCCAGTGCAAAGTTCATTGCGGCAGCTCCGGTGCGTTTGACTTTCGGATGGGTCGGGCCGGCTAAGCGGATGCGTCGGGCGAAGGGGTGATTGACAAGTCTGCGGCGCAGCGTGAAGCGTCTTCGAAACTTCACCGGGGCGGAATTGTTCCAGGCAGCTGGAACTTCGAGAACGCCGCGGTCGGTAATGACCTGAAGGCCGTGGTTGTGGGGCGCTGCAATTGAGCACGTGAGGCGGGCAACCATCCCGGAGTGGAAATAGAGCACGGCGGTTGAATAATCAGGTGCCATGGCGCCGTCGCCAGTTTTGTCCGGCAGGACTTCGGCGGAAGCGGCAACAACGGTGCGAATGGGTCCGAAGATCGCAATTAGCCAAGTCAGGTAGTAGCCCGCATGCTCCAATGTGCAGCCGACATTGAATTCATCCTCGTAAGGCCATGGC
Source organism: Pseudomonadota bacterium (assembly GCA_039183375.1). Taxonomy (GTDB): domain Bacteria; phylum Pseudomonadota; class Alphaproteobacteria; order Rhizobiales; family Hyphomicrobiaceae; genus Tectiglobus. Next base: position 5,742 of record JBCDBQ010000236.1, on the reverse strand, counting down.
GCACCGGACTCGCTAATCCACTGCTTGTAAGGCGCTTGTGGAATGAAGTCGTCGTCAAGCTCGGCATAGATGAGCCTGGGCACGCCGCTCATGTCATGGCGGATTGCATGGCCCAATGTCTGAGCAGTTTCACTCAGAAAGTTGCACGGTGCAGAGGCGAGCATGACGTTCTTGTTTTCCGCTAGTGCATAGAGGGCGCGGGCGTCATCCATTGTCATTGCCAATGGCTTCTCGGAGTAAACATGAAAGCCGGCGTCCAGGCAGCTGTGAGAGATCTCAAAGTGTGAGGCTGGATTTGTCAGATTGAGGATCAGACGGCTTTCAGGGCCGGGATCGAGCAACTCTTCGAGCGTGCTGCAAGATGCAACATTCCAATGCGCACAGAAAGCCTTCAGCCGTTCCGGATCACGATCGTAAGCCGCTGCAACCTTAATCTGCGGGAAGGCTTCCAGCGACTTCATGTAAAGGTCTGCAACGAAGCCGCAGCCGATTAATGCTATCTCTTTCATCAGATCAGATCTGTCGTGCCCGGATTGTCATCGGCGAATATGGAGATCATGCAACTCAGCTTGATCGATCGGTTCGGCGTTTTAGAACGATGCAATGCCCATACCAGCTTTCACCTCAGTTAATTCGTTGGAAACTGTTGGTGAACGTCGTGTCTTAATCGTTAAGCTTGTCAGCAGGCGCCAATCAGAACGCAGTGGAACGAAATTTGAATTCAATCATGAAGAAGGTTTATGAGCCTTGTTCCACGCGCTTTCGAGGTTGGAAATGGGACTGTCCGAACTTGTATCACTGCTGCTCATTGCAATTGGTTTGGCACTTGCGGTTCCCGTAGCGGTCCTGTGCTTCGAAATTTGCTGTGCATACCTGTTGCCTGCACGATCCTGGCCATCCGGAAGGCGGCCGCGTGTTGCGGTACTGGTGCCTGCGCACAACGAAGAGGCTGTCATCAAGCCGACGCTTGCCGGTATCAAAGCGCAGCTGCGCGATGGTGATCGCCTCGTTGTCGTCGCAGACAATTGCTCTGATAGGACAGGTGAGATTGCTGAGGCCGCCGGCGCAGAAGTAGTTCACCGTTCCGATTTGGCACGCCGCGGCAAAAGCTTCGCGCTGGATTTCGGATTGCGTCATCTTGAGATGGACCCACCGGAGATCGTGATCATCGTCGATGCCGATTGTGAACTCTCTGAAGGCGCGCTGGATCAGCTGGCTGCAGTATCGGCCGAGTTGGATCGACCGGTCCAGGCCAACTACGAGATGCATCTGCCAGTCGGGTCGGTACAACGCTCGATGCGTGTGGCGGCTTTCGCATGGCGTATTCGCAACTTTGTTCGCCCACTCGGCCTGCAGAAACTTGGGCTTTCGTGCCAACTCATGGGAACCGGAATGGCCTTTCCGTGGGCGCTGATCTCGAAGGCCGATCTCCAATCAGCTGAAATTGTCGAAGATCTGGCGCTGGGGCTTGTATTGGCGAGAGACGGTAAAGCGCCAGTGTTTCTTCCAGATACGACCGTCAGCAGTGTCTTCCCGGCGAGCGCCGAAGGCCAGAGTTCGCAGCGTGCGCGGTGGGAGACGGGGCATCTCAATGCCATTGTGCGATATGCTTTGCCAATCGTTAAGGATGCGATGCTGTTCCGCACGCATCGCCAAGCCATCGTGCTTGCCGCAGATAATCTGGTGCCACCCCTATCGTTCTTTGTTCTGTTACTTGTCGCTTACTTTGCTGTGTCGGGACTTCTCGCTCTCGTTGGCGGCAGCGCGCTCGCAGTTCTTGTGGCCTCTATTAACCTCGCTCTTGTCGCCGTCAGCGTCGTCGCGCTTGGATGGTGGCGTTCAGGGCGCGATGTTCTGCCATTTGATGAGCTAATGATGGCATTCGGATATACTGTCGGGAAGATCCCGCTGTATCTCAGGGTATTGGGAGGGCGGCAGCTTGCTTGGATCCGTACCAAGCGAGATTGATCGCTGCCTGCTGGCTTCTCGTGACAGCCGATTAGAACGTACCCGGTTGTAACCTGTACGAAGGCCGCTGATCAGAGTTTCTTGTTCGCGTCGAGAAGAGCGCGCTGCTTTGGCATTTCGGAAGGCGGTTGGTCATATCGTTCGAGATGCCCCCAACTGCCATATCTGCTGCCCTGCTTGGAAACGCTGGAGTAGGCGCAGAACATGGCGCAACCAATGTTCTCGTAATGCTTGAGATGCTCGATGTAGCGCCGATACATCTCGGGATCTTTCTGGGCGGCCGCCAAAGCAGCGTTGTATGGTGTTTCTTGCTGATTGAGGGGCTGGATATGTTGCCCGCCTTCATAGATGACCAGCTCGACGCCGGCTTTCTTGGCCGTCTCCGCATACACTTTCAGCTGTTCTGCGTTCTGAGCGATTGACGTCTGCATGTCCGACAGAACCTTGCCTGCCGTGAGGCTTGCGCCAAGTGCCTCCCAATCGCGGTATATTTTTTCATCCGGACCAAAGTAGCCGCCGGGCGATAGCGCATCGCAGCCGCCATTCTTCATCACCCAATCGAGCGTGCGCTGGGCGGTGTCGTGCCATCCGTTCTGGACGGCACAGACGCGGACAAGGCGTTTGCGATCTTTGCCTTTGAAGACATTTTCCCAGATGCGGAAGCAGCGGCGGAATAGGGCCCCCGTGCGTTCAGGATGGAGATCTCCTCCCACATCGACCGCTACGCCGTTGCGGAACCGTTGCGGTGTCGCGCCGCCTTCCCATGGCGGCGGGCCACCCTGATCCTTAACAAGCCTCGCTGCGAGTTCGCTGCGCAACATCCAATGGCTCTGGATGAACTGCCAGTTCCAGATCTCGTTGCTGAACTCAATATAGACCTTGAGTGATGGGTCGAGCGTGTCTCGCACGAGCTCTGCCATCTTTTCGATATAGGTGTCATCAGCCAGGTGGGGGATACAGAACCACGCATCGCGTTTCACAGCGTTGGCAAGCTGGATACACAACTCGATGGCGACGCCTGACGACCATTGTGCCTCCCACTCTGGCGTTGCATCTTCGTGCATGCCGATGAGGTCGCCACTCCGCCCAACCTGCGTGTAGAAGTCAGGTCTTTGTCGCTTTTCCCATGACTGATTGAGGCTGCCGTTGGTGCCAAGCCAGTCCATGAACCGCAGGCAATGCCACTGCTTGCAGTAGTCGAGAGTTTCTTGTCTGAAAGGGTTCTGGTCTAGGTCGGCGTGTTCGTGCTCCACGGCCAGGAGGCGCATATTGCGGATGTGGTTGCCGCGCCGGCTCTCGCGGATCTCCAAGACCTCGACGACGTCATCGTCGCTGCCATGAGCCATGAAGATCTCAATGCGACCAGGCCGTGCGTCCAGAATGCGCGTGACGCTGTTTGTGGAGATTTTGCCTTCACCATCGTAGAGCAGGACGTATCGGCCGCGCTTGAGGGTGTTCGGGACAATCGTGAAAACTGTCTGAGCTTGTGCAACGCCGGGTGCTCTGAATGGGACCTCGAGCGGGTAGCCGTTGTCGTCCATTTCGAGGTGCTGAGTAAGGCCGGTGGACCAGGGCCCCTCACCTCTTGCACTGCGTGTCAGCCAAGGCCGGGCGCCCCACATCAAGTTGAGGAACGGAAAGCCGGGACCAAAGTCTGAGATCCCGGACAGGTTCATGCCGATTGGCAGAAGCCCTTGCTCTGTCGCTTGGGATGGAGCCGATAGCGGTGGCAGGACGGTTGAGGCCGCAGATAAGAGACCAATGCGTTTTGCATGTCGAAGGAGCTGCCGGCGAGTGATTTCGGGCCCCAGACGTTTGCGCATGATGTCTATTCCTCCGGCGCCTATAGACCAGTTCTTTGTTTCAAATTGAGACCATTGACCAGGTCGACGTCATCCATTGCTGTTGCTCATGGTTGTCATGCGACTTGGTCAACGAGCCAATCGTATCGGAATGGCTATCCTGTTCTCGGTGGACCTAGCTGGATTTCGCTTGCTTCGGCAGACGAGGCAGACGCGCCACGACGAGTAAATTGGAGAGGCTCTCAATCTCGTCCCTCGTGCGGATTTTTGTGCTCAGGTACTCGAATAGGAGTGCCAGTCCAATCCCCAATGCTAACCCAGCAAAGATGATCAGAGCCGCGAGCTTAATTCCGGCACTGCGACCGGTGACCGGATCCGAAGGACGACCGACAATGACGAGCTTTTCGGGTGCTCCAATCGTTGCCAAGTAACTTCGATTGTAGGACCGGTTAGAGCTCTTCAGCTGTGTGTGGCGAATATTGGCCAGGTAATACAACTGATAGGCCTGCTCAAGTTGCGTGAGGCGGTTTGTGTCTTCAGTCAGCTGTTTGCGCAGGTCTGCGAGGTCCTGGTTCAGTTCCTGATACTCTTGATCCTGGCTCAGCGTGCCCTGATTGGAAGCCTGAATGCCTGAGTTGGCCTGGCTGTTCCGATAGCTTGTGAGTTCGTTCAACTGGATCTTAATCTTGTGGATCTGATCAAGAATGTTGATCGAGTTGTCTAGTGCGGGCGACCCGGCTGACTTGATTTGTGCTTCAAGGCTTTGTCTTGCGTCGCGTTCTTCTGTTTCGGCGCGCATCATCAGCAGACGAGCACCTGTTAAGATGCCGCGATCGGGTTCGATCAAGGACTCCATCAGGCGCGAAAGTACGATTTCAAGCTTGCGGCCGAGGCCAACATTGTTGCTATCGGTCATGCGCAGTTCGAGAACGGTTCGGCCATTGAGCCGTAATGTGAGAGCCTTGCGAAGGTCTTTAAGATGCTTGTCTCTCGCCTTCGCCTGATCGGCAACTGCATCACCGTGAATTTTGCGAACCAGCTCGCTCAGGATGCGATCGCTCTTCAGCCATAGCTCGAGGGTTCGAATCTGTTCCGCGCTTACCGATGACGCTTGCGGTCGGTCATCGAGTCGACCTGGTTGCATTGCAGGGCTGAGCAAGATGGTTGCGCTCGACTCGTAGGTCTTTGGTGCATTTGCTGCTGCAAAGTAGGCCGCCGGGATGGCGATCAATAGGGGAGCAAGAAGATACTTCCAGCGCTGTAGTGCCAAATTGAAACCGAGAACGATGAGTTCGATTATCATGCCTTTTTCTCGCATCCTTCAACCATACCCTAGGTTGTTGAACATTCAGTTTTTGAGCCAGCACAAGGGTACTTCGTTCTGGCTATTGAGACCGTGGCCCGGTGCATACCTGCAATCATGCCTTGACGAGCACGACAAAAGTTGCGGAGGACAATCCTCTAAGAAGCAACCAGATCGGAGCCAATCAACTGATGATCATTCATTATGATACCGCCCAGTTTTGCATCGTTAATAACGCATTGCTCAAGGCAATCGCGCAGCTCCTCACGCGGGGTAACGTTGGTGAGGCAGATTAGAAAAATCAGATCGCACAAAGGAGCAAATCGCATGAATTCCGGAGTGGATCTGCCCGGTGCCGTGCTAACGGGCGGCAGGTCAACAACGATCACGTCGAACTGGGCTGTCAGCTCATTCAAGTGATTGCGCGCCTTATGGTGAGGCATGTCAGCGTCAATGATTTCCGGTAGAGAGAGGACTGTTGGCTGCTTGAGCGCTGAGGTCAATGTGGGCGGAAGCAGAACTTCGCCATTGTCGTCTCGTTTCAATTTTGTCTTTTGGTGAGATGTGCCGCTGGAGTGGGCAAGCAGTGTCTTCTTGCCGAAGCCGACGTAGCTTTCACTAATGGCCCTGGACAACATGCTGACGCCAGCACCAGTTTGCGTCGCGGTG
>JBCDBQ010000235.1:0-9997 GCA_039183375.1 Pseudomonadota bacterium | reverse complement strand
GCCAGTGGACGACTGGGTCTTTCGAGTGCAATCGGCGGATCATTTCAGCTGACATCGCATGAGGGTAAGCGCTTTGACAGCAATCAACTGAATGGAAAACCGTTCGCGCTGTTCTTTGGCTTTACGTACTGCCCTGAGATTTGTCCGACCACGCTTCAGGAAGTTGCCAACCACATGGCAAAGCTTGGTCCGCTATCCGATCGACTTAACGTCGTATTTGTCTCGGTCGACCCGGAACGTGACACGCCGGAGGTGCTTAAGGACTATTTGAGTAACTTCGATTCTCGGATAATCGGTTTAACCGGATCCGCTGCTGAAATTGCCAATATCGCTGCCAAATATAAGGCCTACTACGCGCGCGTCGAGTCGGATGGTGAATTCACATACGATCACTCCGCATCGATGTATCTCATGGATGCCAACGGCAAGCTGGCCGATACGTTTGCGTTCAAGGACCCCGATGCGCTCAAGCTGAAAAAGCTGAAAGCCCTTGTGACGGGTTAAGCCTTGAACCTTTGCAAACGCATCGGCTGCGACATCAGGCAGTATCGTTAAATCAAGTTCTACTGACCAAGCTGTTGTTATGTTGAACCAGAACCGAACACGAAATTTGAGATGGACGGGGCGCTTTGCAATCGCATGCGTGCTCTTCCAGGTGTTCGTGTCTGGCTGGCACAATCAGTTGATGGCCATGTCGTTGCAATTGACGGCAGGGCCAACGTCACCGGTCATTGTGATCTGCTCCCCACGTGGATTGCTTAGGATTGTTCTTGATCATGACGGCAATCCTGTGGAGCTGCCGGATCCGCAGCCGCCCACAACCGTCTGCATCATATGCCTGACTGTGGGTTCAACCGATCAGGCCATCGCACCCGCGCAACTCGCTGCATTCCAAGCGCCGCGAGCAACGGTCATTGTCTATCACGTGCCTGGCGACACAATCGCAGATCGGACACCGTTCGTGCGCTGCGGCCTTGATCCGCCATTTTCAGTCTGAGCTGCAAAAACATTTGATTATAGAGCTGGCCGCTGTGCCAGCGACTTTCCGCTCGGCTAATTTCGATCAGGACATGACAAACATGAATGAACAAACACGCCCGTTTCAATGGGCTCGGAACCGCGCACTTGGCCTCATTCTCGTAGCCTTCTCAGCGCTGATGACATTTGCTCCGGTCTCAGCGCAAGAATTCAAGATTGGTGAACTCAGGCTTGAACAAGTGTGGTCAAGAGCGACGCCAAAAGGTGCGAAGGTTGGCGCTGGCTATCTCAAGATCACAAATACAGGTGCCGAAGCAGATCGACTTGTCAGTGCAGAGGCAACGTTCGCGGATCGGGTCGAGATCCATGAAATGAGCATGGATGGTGGCATCATGCGCATGCGCCGACTTGAAAAGGGCTTGGTTATTCCACCAGGCAAGACTGCGGTTTTGAAGCCAGGTGGCTATCATTTGATGTTTATAGAACTCAACACACCGATCGTGAAAGACCAGCCGTTTGACGCAACGCTGGAGTTTGAGAAAGCCGGCAAGATCAAGGTTATGTTTCAGGTTGCCGGTATCGGTGCAGCGGCACCGAGTGGATCGCATGTCGGGTCGCACAGCGGCGCGATGAAGCGAAAGTCAGAATAGGACGCTCAAGCATTGAGGAGACTCTGACGCTCCCCCGAAGGAATGGGCAAGCAACTCTTCGCCTTCTGGAGCCGTCACGGATTGCGTAAAATTCGATCTAAATTTGTCATGGATTGTAGAGGTGGCGCGAGTAGCGTGGTGCTGCCTCCGATGTCCAGACTTCCCTCAATGGAGGCGTAATCTGCCCGGCCACATCATCAGCATGCTCCAAGCGGTGTGGTCGGGAATGTCGCTCTCATGCGGGTTGCAACAAGGCACTGCAAAGATGATGAGGCCCTAGCCTCACACGGTTTCGAACTCTGGCTCAACCAGCTCTGGCAGGTGAAGCCTTCGCCTGCAACAGCAGCATTAATGCCATCACCGTTCGCGCGAACGCGCTTGTTTGGCGGATCCGCCACGTGGTCTCCAGACCGACCATTTCAGGTATAGCAGCGTCCATCAGGACGACGTCGTAGGATTGGCGTTCAATCGAGGTCAGGGCTTCGAGGCCGTTACTGGCCGTATCAACGTCGCCAACAGCAGCCACGATGAGCCATTGGAACACAAGCTGGTCGGTCATGTTGTGTTCAGCGCGAAGGACGCGCAGGTCGCGCAAATGCTCCGCTGGGAGTACCGGCTCGTCGCAACGTGAACAAGCTGTGCGTTGCATTTTGCGAAATGAGCGTGGTGGATTTGCAAAACGCTACACCTTGGCAATTTGCGATACTGATAGAAGTGGCTGATTTAAAAAGATTTTTTGCACAATTCAAGTCTGGCACGGAAATTGATCCCTCCTTGGCAAAGAAAGACGAGGAGAAGAGAGATGAGCACAGTTAATCCAGGTAGTTTCGATGCAACGCTACAAAATCTGTTTGCTGAGCGGCAGGCCTACGTGAAGCGTATCGCTGATCTCGGCAGTGATCCGCAATGTGCTCAGGAAGTTGATGGTTATTTACGATTGATCGATAGCGTCAACTCCGCTCTCCGAACGCTCGCCAACGGAGTTCCGCATCCGCATGGCGTATAGCCGAGAGTAACGCACAAGCAGTGCCACGCAATTCCGCTAGTCCGCATTCATAGGAGGATGGTCAATGGCTCTCAATCATAGCAATATGCAGACCAACACGAACGTTTACTACTTGAACGATTTCCATAGGAAGCAGGCCTACACCGCGCATGCACCACTGCTCCCACGTAATCGAGACAACGACGAGTACGAAACGCCGAAGGAAACCGCAATTCGATTTGCCTTGTTGTCGGTGATTGTCGCCTTCGTCATGGTTGTGGCGTACCAGACCTAAGACTTCTCGCATCCGGAACGGGTTAACGTTCAAGTGCCGAAGTTAGTAGACACCGAAACCTGTGTCTCGCTCGCGCACCAGCCACGTCCAACACGCTTGAGACCTTGGCTATAGCGAGATGATCCAACAGCACTCTGAAAGCGGGTCAGCCGCGAGAGCGAAAAAGGCGCGCGATCTGGCGACGCCTTCCCAGCAGTGCTCCACGTAAACTGGAACGTCTAGCTTGACTTGCTTACATCATAGAACAATCAGCGTTCAGTGAAAGCTGTATCGAGCGACTGTCGAATTGGCTTCAGGAAATAGGCCATAAGCGACTTGGCGCCTGTGACCAGGCTGGCTTTCACTTCCATTCCCGGCAGTATGTTGTGCATGCCCGGTTTGCTGCCCACATGGTTCTTCTGCATCGAAACAACGACCTTGTAGTAAGGCGTGTTTTCTTCAGAAAGAAATGTTGTTGGTGAGATGCTGACCACCTTGCCTTTGACGACCCCGAACAGGTTGGGGTCATAGGTTGAGATGCTGAGCTCGGCTTCGTTGCCGGCATGAACATGTCCCGCGTCCTTGGGAGCCAGTCGAACCTCGGCGAACACGTCAACATCGATCGGGACGATCTTGGCGACAAGACCGCCAGGTTTGACAACCTCACCAGGGGATTGGCTGGTCAGTTCCTGAACAATCCCGCGGATCGGCGCCCGGACATTCAGCCGCTTAACCCGGTCGGATTGCTTGACAATGCTATGGTCGAGTTCGGCCAGTTCATTTGTGACCTTGGATCTCTGTTCGTTGTAAGATTGAAGCGCGCGTGCACTGCTCTCACTGCGCTGCGAACGCGCCTGGCTAAGCTTCTCGATGGCATCATTGAGCTCGCCATTCGACGAGATGGCTTCGCCGAGAGCATTCTCATACCTGACTTGGGCCTGCGTATAGTTGCTTTGTGTCGTCAGTTGCTTGCCATGCAACACTCCAACACGTTTCACTTCTTCCTCGTGAAGTTTCACTTTACGCGCATGGCTCAGTATTTCGCTGCGAAGCGACTTAATCCGACTTTGTTGGAGGGCGATGTTTGATTGGAGGATTTCGCGTTCTTTCATCCTGAAAGAAACTTCAGTCTGATAGAGCTTTTCCTCAGCAGCTGCTTGCGTTGGGTGTTCCTTTTGGAAGCTATCGAGCTCTAACTCATTTCCCGTGATGAGCGCCTCAAATCGCGCGAGTTGGATCGACAGATAGGCCCGTCGAGAGCGCAGTTGTTTGAGATCACTAAGTGCCGAAGTCAGGCTCAACTGCATCAGCGGCTCACCCTCGTTCACAAGTTGACCCTCATGAACGAATACCCGATCAACCAAGCCACCTTCCAAGTGGTGTACGAGCTTGATGCTGCCAGAGGGAATGACTTGACCCTGAGCCACTGATAGCTCGCGGATCTGACCAACAGAGGCCCAAACCAAAAAGAGTACCAGTAGCAGCGTCGTCAGGTAGGTAACGTTTCGGAAAAGCCCGGGGACATGTCCGTCCTCAAGGGCCAATGGCAAGGTCAGGTCCTGTTCCCGGCTGGCGCTTGGCGCTTTGATTGGTTCGGCCGGACTTGATCCGTCAGCCTTTGGTTTGTTGAACTTAAACACGGGATCGTCCTTCCGGCTTCTGAGCTAGGTGACCAACTTGCCGCAAGTCCATGCGGCGCGTGTCGATCGATATTCTTGAATTTCGTTGCGTCGTGATCGTCATTTCGTCTGGTCCAGCAAAAGAGGCACAACCTGGTCCGGTGGGCCCGACGCGACAATGCTTCCACGTTGAAGAATGATGACTCTGTCAGCCAGCTTGAGGTGGCTGGGTCGATGAGAAACCAAGATGATCGTTGCCTTGCCCTTTATGCGCTGCAGCAAGTTCATCAACAGCATGTCACTCTCAAAATCGAGACTGCTGTTGGGTTCATCAAGAATGTAGATCTGGGATGGTTTGATGAAAGCTCGAGCCAGCGCAATCTGTTTGAGGAAGCCGGAGGAGAAACGCTGATCCGATGTTCCTTGAATTCGGGTGTCGATGCCTTCGGGTAGACTTCTCGCCTCATCCAGTGCACCCACAAGCGCCAGTGCTCGCTCAATGTCATCACGCGACGCAGAGGGATAAGCCAAAGTGAGGTTCTGGGCGATCGTGCCGTAGAACAAAGACAGTTTCTGGGGCACATATCCGATGCTTTGGTGAACTTCAGCCGCATCGAACTGCCGAATGTCCAGATCATCGATCTTAACTGAGCCAACCTGTGGCGACTGCAACCCAGCCAGCGTCTTCAGGAGCGCTGATTTGCCAGCGCCGCTAAAGCCGGCAACAGCAATCATCTCACCGGCTTCGGCATATAGAGAGACACCCCGCAGTGCCGGCAAGGACTTGTCTGAGTACCGTAAACTCAGATCGCGGGCTTCGATTTTCCCAACAAATGCCCGGCCGTCTGAAGATCGGGATCCCGGCGCACGTTCCAAAGGAATTCTGAGAAGATTGTTGAGCTGCTTCATGCTGGCAGTTGCCTGACCGATCTGGCTCAAGCTCAGGAAGCAACTCTGAAGTGGCGCAAGCCCACGCCAGATCAGCGCGGTTGATGCGATCAAGGCACCAAGTGAGAGATCACCTTCGATGGCCAGAAGTGCACCCAGACCAACGACAGCTGCTCCTGCAACGGCAACCAGTGACTGCGAGAGTGATTGAACAACTGCGCTGAGTTTCTGTAGGCGAAGCTGACCCAGATACTCATCTCTGCTCAGGGCTTTGAAACGCTTGAGCCATGTGTCTTCTGCCTGGCAATCCCGGATCGTCGCATGGTTTTCAGTCATTTCCAGCAAGAAATTCCGACGTCGCGTTTTTGCCATAGCGTGCTGCTGCATGGCAAATCGCATCATCGGGATGCTTGTGGCAGCCACTGCCAGATAAGCCAGTATTAAAGCGACGGGAATGAAGCCTAGCGGGCCGCCGATGGCAAAAATCGCGATGACAAAGATCATAAGGAACGGCAGATCCAGCAATGCGTTCGCGATGCTTCCAGAAAACACATCGCGGAGGCCTTCGAACTGTCGGATCTTGGAAACCTGGGCGCCAGCTGGTGCTGACTCCGTCATGGCCAGCGGCATGTAAAGGAGTTGCTGGAAAGTCCGGACGACGATGAGTGTTTCGATGCGTGTACCGAGGTAGGTCAGGGCCCGACCACGGATCTTTCGCAAAACGAATTCAAGAGCAAGAACGAGACACACGCCCGCGAACAATGAGACCAATGTGAGAACTGACTTGGCCGCGATGGCTTTCTCGTAAACCGCCATGATGTAGATCGGCAAAGCCAGCGCGAGCAAGTTGATCACAAATGTCAGGGCAAAGAGAACACCAAAGGTCCTCGAGAAGCGATTGAGTACACCGCGTGTCCAACCCTGTGAGTTGTCCCTGGAAGCTTCTTGTGTCGCTTCTGTTGGTTGCACCAGATAGGCTGTTCCACGGATTGAATCCGCATCGATGTCGCGAAAGCTCCGCTGCTCGCCATCATAGATGTAGAGCCGCCCGTCGTCATTCATCGAGATGATCACCAACAAGGATTGATCATCGCACTGGTAGAGACACGGCAAGATATCTGTGCGGATCTCCGACAAACGAAGGCGGTGCGGAACCGTGATCATGTTCATGTTGGCCAGCACGACGCGCAGGTCATCGACACTGCTGATGCTGTCGAAATGAGGCAGGGCTTCGGCCAGTTGCCGTGCACCACCAATCCAGTTCAATGCGGCTAAGAAGGGCTGCAGGCATGCCGCAGCTGGGCTCGACTGATCGATGAGATGATCATAAGTGCCGAGTGTTTCACTTTGGCCGATATTGAGGAAGGCGTCTGCTGATCCGACAGCGTGCGGCAACGCCTGACCGCCGTCGCGACTAGCCGCGTCTTCAACTGACGGGGCATTCGGGGCAATCTTTTCTGAATACGCTTGCAACACTGTAGGAGTCTCGATTTTGCTGGGCTTGTTGAGGGCGGCCTTGGCTGTCTCAGTTGATCGCTTAGAGCGGCACTAACCGACCATTTTGTAATTCGAATGTTCTGTCTGCCGTCTTCAGGAGTGAAGGACGGTTCGTGATATATATCCGGGTCATTTGCCCGCTCAATCGGGCCAGTTGTTCGATGAGGATTTGGTCCGCCCTCAGGTCCAGCGCGGTATTGGCTTCGTCAAACAGAAGGATTTTGGGCTCGGCAGTAAGCGCCCTGGCGAATGAGATCTGTTGCAGCATGCCGACTGGCAACACCGTACTGGCACCGCTTCCGATCTCAGTATTTATGCCGCCCGGAAGCTGGTTCACAGCCTGGTCGAGCCCGATGATCTGCGCCATTTCCTTGGCCTTGAGGATCACCTCACCCTTTTCAAACATCGTAATGTTTTCGAGGATCGAGCCCCGAAACATTTGCGGCACGTTTCGAATAAACCGCATGTGCTCTTGCAGTTGCGGTTTCAGTGCGCCGTGGATGTCGTGTCCGTCAATCTCAACGGTGCCGCTCTGTACGACCAGTTCGCCGGCAATGATCTTTAAAAGTGTCGACTTTCCCGTGGAACTGCCGCCCTTGATGCCGATTGCCTCGCCCGGTTGAATGTCGAGTTCGTCAATCTCAATCTGAGGAGCCGCGGCACCGCAGTAACCGAACCTGACGTCTTTGAGGCGAACACGACCGGAGACCTCAACAGATGTACCAGTAGATGCACCAATGTCTTCCGCAGGCTCGAACAAGCTGCTCGCACGTTCTCGCGAAAACTGAGCAGTCTGACGCTCCATCAAAACAGGAATGCAACGCACGACAAGTTGTGCCAGACGGCTCACCAATAGTGTTGTGCAGGCGAGCGTTCCAACACTCAGGTCACCGCTCAGCACCATCGTCGCACCAATCGTCACGACAGCCACCATCATGATACCAATCATGAAACTGGTCGTAGTCGTAAGATCGTTGCTCAGCAGGTTCTTCCGGAACGCAACGGCCGCAGACTGTTTCTGCAGTCTTTCAAGGCGCCGCTCCATTTGCGGCTCCATGGCCATGGACTTAATGGCCTCAATGCCGCCTAGCGTCTCGCCAATGAAGTCATAGCGGCGTTGGTCCAGTTCAGCTCGTTTGGCAAGAATATCGCTCAGTTCTCTAATTTTGTAGGCAAATACAAGCGTGAAGAGTAATGCAATTATAACGACAGCAACGGAGAGCAGTCCGGCAACGGCGTAAATAATGCCAATATAAAGGGCTATAAAAGGCAGATCTGCCAGAGCCAATCGAGATTGACTAGCCGCAAAGGCATTATGCTGTTGAAGTGAATCAAACTTTTCCATCCAGGCGCCACTGCTCTGTTCTTCAAAGCGTTCGGCTGGGGTGGATAATATATTGGCCGCCACAAACGTATCAGAGAGATAGGAAACACGGGTGGCGAACCACGTCAAAAGATATGATCGGATTATTTTGAGAGCGGCCTCAACGGCAATCACAACGAGCAGGCCGGTTATGAGCCAGAATAAGGTGCTAAGTGATTGATTAGCCAAGACACGGTCATAGACTTGTAGAATAACAAGTGGAAGTGCCAGACCAAGAATATTGATTGAGGCAGAAACGACGATAACGGATAATGGAAATCCGGCTTCTCGATCGTGCGCTCGTCCCGTGGAAATGTATCCGGATTGGGGAGCAAAACCAGCTATTGCCATTATTAACGTTCCGACACTCATTTACAACTGAACAACACTTGACGTACCGCCGCGCCAGTTGGCTGAGGTCAGATTTGTCAATAGTACCGGCTAGTTAATGTCAAATTATGATAACTAAACCGTAAAAATTCAACCGGAACGTGAAAGAAGAACGATAAAATTATAGTCATACAATCTAAGAGTTTTATGAATGCCGTTTATGTACTATTTACCATGATGGAAAGGTTAACGAGTTAAATGCATTCTTACTGACATGATTAACACGGTTTCCGTGGGATTGACCTATGCTTCTCATCACTATCAGGCACTCGCCTGCGAGGGGGCAGGTCAGCGGGAAACGACATGGCAGACGAAAAAGACAATGTTGGTGACATCCTGAATAAGGAAGTTGCAGCGAATATATCTAACACGGCAGGTGCCGAGAACCCTGATGCCAGGCTTCAGGTTGTTGTCCCGGGTAGCGCCTCGGATGATACCTTGACGGGTAGCGAAGCCGAGGGCGGGGAGAGCCTTGCTGCCGGTGAGAACAATGCAAAGGGCCGAGAAGACGCGTCGGCAAAGGGCAGTGCTGCCAACGAACATCTCGCTGATGGTGATGGCTCAATCAATCTTTCCGGAGGGCCGGGAGACGACGTTATTCGCGGTGGTCAGGGTGACGATCAGCTGGACGGTAATGCCGGCAACGACAGTATCTCTGGGGGCGCCGGTGAAGATTTCATTCGCGGCGGCGAGGGTTCAGATCGCATAAGCGGCAACGCCGGGGACGACGTCCTGCTGGGCGGAGACGGTGCCGATACGATATCGGGCGGACGGGGCGATGACGTCATCCGCGGTGGCGCGAACGCTGACCGCTTGAGCGGCAATGCGGGTAACGATGAAATCGCCGGTGGTAACGGCAACGACCGTATCTCCGGTGGATCTGGCGATGATGTCATTCGCGGCGGCAACGGTGTTGATTCCATCAGCGGCAACGCCGGCGACGATCGCGTCTTTGGTGGCAGTGGCAGTGACCGTATCTCGGGCGGCGCAGGCGACGACGTTATCCGAGGTGGAAACGGAAACGACCGCCTCTTCGGAGGAACCGGCGATGACGTTATTCGCGGTGGCAGAGGCAACGATCGGCTCTCTGGTGGTGCCGGCGACGATGTAATCCGCGGTGGCAACGGCAATGACCGTATCTCCGGTGGCTCTGGCGATGATATCATTCATGGCGGCAATGGAAATGATCGCCTCTCGGGTGGTGCCGGTGATGATGTAATCCGCGGCGGCAATGGCAACGACGTGATCAGCGGCAATGCCGGTGACGACCGCTTGTTCGGTGGGAACGGCAACGACCGAATCTCCGGCGGCTCTGGCGACGACGTCATTCGTGGTGGCAACGGCAATGATCGG
>JBCDBQ010000234.1:0-10082 GCA_039183375.1 Pseudomonadota bacterium | reverse complement strand
GCGCCATCAATCCGGGCAGCCTCTTCAAGTTGAATTGGAACCTGGCTAATGAAGCTCTGCAGAATCCAAATAACGAATGGCAGGTTCATCGCCACGTAAATCAAGATAATACCACTGGTGGTGCCGGCGAGACAGCTGTCCTCACCAAGACAAAATGTGAACGTCCAAATGCCAAACACAGGAACCAAAAGAACGGCCGGCGGCACCATTCGCATCAGGAGGGTGGTGAGCGAGACAGTGCCGCGACCGAAGAAGCGAAAACGAACGATAGCGTATGCGGCCATGCAGCCAAAGAGCAAGGTTATCGCGGTCGAGACTGTGGCAATGAACAGCGAGTTGCCAAGTGCACGACCAAACGACGGATCGCAGTAGGAAACATGTTCTGGCGTGTACCAAAGCACGTTGCACAAAACAGTCTCATAATTCTGCAACGTCGGGAAGAACAAGAGGCTTGACGTATCGCTGAAGATATCCACCTTGAGGCGAAGCGACGTTGTCAGCATCAAAAATATCGGTCCGAGCGCCATGATTACTAGTGGCACGAGCAATGCATAGAACGGCCAGTTTGACGACGGCTGCCGCGTTTGTTGAGCCATAAGACTTACGCCTCCTCAGCAGCAACGCGACGGAGTTGACGCTGACGCGCTTCGGCCAATCGGTTGTAAAGAAACATTGCGAGTGTCAGGACCAGCAACATCAGGAGAAGGTAGTTCGACATCGCTGCCGCGACACCCAATTCCTGAAACTCGGAAGTTGTTCGCGAGATTCTCAGCGCCATGATTTCGGTCGACAGACCTGGACCACCATTGGTCATCACAAGGATGACCTCCAAGACCTTGAATGCATCGATCAATCGCAGCAATGCAGCGATGATCAAGACTGGCAACATGAGTGGCAGCTTAATGTAGATCACCTGCTGCCATTCGCTTGCACCGTCAATTTGAGCGGCTTCCAAAGCTGACTTCGGCAAAGACTGCAGAGCAGCGAGCGAAAGAATGAATATAAACGGTGTCCATTGCCATATATCGGCAATGATGATCGAGGCCAACGCCCAGTTCGGATCAGATAGCCACGGAATAGGTGCGAGCCCGAGATCCTTGAGTGTGCGATTGAAGATGCCGACACTCGGGTGGTACATGTAACGCCACATCAGACCGACCACGATCGGTGCAATCATCATCGGTAAAATGAAGACTGTGCGCAGGACGGACATGCCGCGCAAGTTTCGATCGAGCAGCAGAGCGAGGCCAACACCAATAATCATCTCGGCAACAACGACGACCGACGCGAAGACAATGGTTACCGTGAAGGATTCAATGAAGTTCGGATCATTGAGCAAATTGATGTAGTTGCGCAGCCCGACCCACTCGGCTTCTTCAATTCGTTGGCTCGGATTCCAGTCGAGAAAGCTCGCGTAGACCATATACCCGATAGGATACAGCAACGCGAACGTCATCACGATCACGGACGGCGCCAGAAACAGATATGGCGTCATGTTATTTGAAATGAACCGGTTCACGTTCTGGCACCTGTCCACGATCGCTCAAGAAAGAGCATTGGCGGCGGTTAACACCGCCAACGCAGGTTCGCTAGTTTGCGAATGTGTAGTAACCGGCATCCTTCATGATGCCTTCGGCACGCTTGGCAACTGTATCCAGTGCTTCCTTGACAGTCATTTGACCTGTCATCGCTTTGGAAAGTGTCGTGCCTAGTTCAGAGTTGATCTTGCCCCAGGGTGGGATGATCGGACGCCAGTCTGGATCGGCATTCTTGAGCGCCTCACCAAAGACCTTCATATGTGGGAACTTGGCATTCACCTCAGGATCGGCATGTGTCGAGAACCGAGAAGGATTGCCACCGGCCAGCGCAATCATTTTGTCGGCTTTCTTTGACGTCAGCCACTGCATGAGCAAGAAGGCGGCTTCCTTGCTTTGGGCATTTCTCGGTATAGCTATGCCAAATCCACCAGTTTGAGAACCGGCACGTGTGCCAACCGGATGCGGTGCCCAGCCTACTTTGCCAACGATCTTGGACTTCTTCGGGTCGTTGACCTCACCAGCCACAACAGTTGAGTCGAGGAACATCGCTGTCTTGCCTTGTAGGAAGGCGTTTTTTGATTCAGCAAACCCAAACGACGTGGCGCCCTCTGGTCCGCAGTCGAGGATCTTCTTCAACGCTTCACCGGCTTTTACACCAGCTTCATTGTTGACGATCGGCTTCCAGCTGCCGTCCATGACACGACCGCCCAGAGGAGCCAAGTGCAGCAGGAAGGCATGGCTCGTCTGGTGTCCAGATTTGCCGCGCGATGCAAGTCCACCCATGCCCTTTTCGAGTTTGGGAATTTCACAGACGAGCTTCAACAGCTCATCATAGGTCTTTGGAACCTTGAGGTTGTGCTTTTCAAAGATGTCCTTGCGGTAACCCAAAACCGACGTCTCAGAGCCGAAAGGGATGCCAAACAAGGCACCGGTTGGGCCCGGTAGATAACCCTTCTTGCCACCAGCTACGCCAATGTTTTGAAGGTAGCCGTCGATCAGGTCATCTGGATCGTAGTTTGGATCAGCCAACTTGGGGTTCATAAAGAATCGCGCTAGCGGCTCGATCTGATCAGCGTAAACGTAGTCAGCCTTTGAGAACACCACATAAGCGAGGAGGTCGTAATCACCTTTCCGCTTCGTCAGCTCCAGCGTTTGCTTCTGACGCATGGCGAGGTACTGCAGCTGGTCGACTTCGACCTTGATGCCAGTCTCTTTCGTGAATTCAGGCAAGACCTTCATCACAGCGTCGAAATGAGGATGCGCCGGGAAATTCACAACGAGTGTCTTGCCTTTGTACGGTCCATAGGGATCGGCGACCGCGCCGCCAATCGTAATCGCGCCACCCATTGCGAGCGCCGAGAGCGCGGTGAGAGTTCTACGCATTGTCTTAACTTCCTCCCAATTCTGGTTATTACGCTTACAGCGTCAGACCGGTATCAGCGTCGAAGAGATGAATGGCCTCGGGCTTGACACCGAACGTCATCGTGCCGCCATGCGCTATCGGCGATGCACTGTCGTACTCGACAAGAACATCTTCATTGCTACAGCGCGTAACGAGCACTGACTGTGCGCCGAGGTACTCGGACACGATGATGTTGAGGGTAATCGGCGAGCCGATTGAAGAGTCCTTTTCAAATGACGATGGCCGGATACCGATCGTCACCTTTGAAAGATTGCGAGAGGCCAGTCGCGCCTTCTGACTATCGTCAAGCACTAGAGAAAAGCCGTCACCGCGAACAACCAATTGTCCGTCTTCATCTGAGAGTTCTGCATCAAGAAAGTTCATCGTTGGACTGCCGATAAACCCGGCGACAAACTTGTTTTCCGGCCGTTTGAAGAGCTCTTCCGCAGTTCCTTGTTGTTGAATGTAGCCGTCTGACATCACGACGATGCGATCGCCAAGCGTCATCGCCTCGACTTGATCGTGCGTAACATAGATCATGTTCTTGTCGAGTTTGCCGCGCATCTCGGCAAGTTCAGTCCGCATTTTGAGCCGCAGCTTGGCATCGAGGTTTGACAGCGGCTCGTCGAATAGAAACGTTGCCGCGTCGCGCACAAGCGCTCGCCCCATTGCCACCCGCTGCCGCTGCCCGCCCGACAATTCCGCTGGTTTACGCCCAAGCAGATGCTCAATGTGCAGCATCTCCGCGACCCGCTGAGTTTTGGTTGCGATAACATCTTTTGCCTCGCCTTTGAGACGCAGAGCAAACGACATGTTGCGCGCAATGTTCATGTGCGGATAAAGCGCGTAGTCCTGGAACACCATCGCAATGTCCCGGTCTTTCGGAGCGAGGTAGCTGATTGGTCGCCCGTCGAAGAAGATTTCACCTGATGTGACATCCTCGAGTCCTGCAATCATCCGAAGTGTAGTGGATTTACCGCAGCCAGATGGCCCGACAAGCACCGTGAACTCCTTGTCTGAGAGCTCAAGGTCGATGCCATGCAGAACTTGTTCGTCGCCGTATCGCTTAACCAGACTTTCGAGTCGGATTTCGGGCATCTACGCGCCTTCCCAACCGTTTCCTCCAGAGTGCGAGCTAGCTCATACTCGCTTGTTTTTTGATAGCGCTAACATTATTGTCAAAATGACGCAATGGAAAAACACTACAGGCTTGAATGATTGTGGAGCTGATTTCGATGATTGTTGATTTGGTTTGATTGCGGGGCACCCAACAAGTTGAACGACCGAACCAGTCCGAAACTAGAAAAGCGTATAAGGGCCAGCAGATCGACTTCGTCGAGCAATGCACGCCTGCGCATGTCGGATGTTGCGCGCGTCGCCGGCGTGTCTCCGATGACCGTTTCTCGAGCTTTACGCAAAGACTCACCAGTATCGCGCAGAACTCGCGAACATGTTCTCAAGGTGGTGAAAGAGCTTGGTTATGTTCCGGACCAAATCGCTTCCGGCCTTGCATCCCAGCGCTCCGGTTTTGTGACGGTTATGGTGCCTTCACTCAACAACCCGCACTTCGCTGATACGGTTGCGTCACTCTCCAATGTTGTCATTCAATCGGGGCTGCAGGTTTTGATCGGTCATACCGAGTACAAACCTGAACAAGAGCAACAGCTCCTCGCCGCCATGTTGCGCCGCCGCCCCGAGGCAATCGTATTATGTTACGACGGTCATACGCCCGAAACCCTGAAGATGGTTGAAGCGGCAGGGATTCCGGTTATCGAGATCTGGGAAACGCCACGCAGACCAATTGAGCATGTAGTTGGATTTTCGAATAAGAATGCCGCGCGTACGTTGACTGAAAAGCTTATCGAGCGCGGTTTCAGCCGCTTCGTATTTCTTGGTGAGTCCGATGATAAAGGCACACGTGGATCAGAAAGGCGCAAAGGTTTCCGCGCGGCAATGAAGGCCGCGGGATTGCCAGACGACCGTCTGCTCGACATCGCACCACCACCGGTTTCAATGCCTCAAGGTGCCCGAGCGTTGCCTGAGATTCTGCAACGTTGGCCGGACACAGATATCATCTTTTGTGTCTCTGATCCGTGCGCCTTCGGTGTACTTACGGAAAGCCAACGACGTGGAATTGCTGTGCCCGGCGAACTCGCAATCGCCGGATTTGGGGAGTTCGAGGTATCCGGTCTGGCTGTGCCGTCAATTACCACGGTCGCCGTTGATGCGCACGCGATTGGAAGAAATGCCGGCGAGCTCATCCTGGAGATTCGTGCTGCCGAGATGCGCGGTGGACGGCTCGCGCCGCAGCGCATCGAAATCCACACCGCTCCTGTCCTTAGGGAGAGCACATGACATTCTTTGAGTCATTCGATCCGGTTTTTGATACGTATGTCTTAGGCAATGCACCGGTCAAACAGATCGCGACAGGGTTTGATTGGGTGGAGGGACCTGTTTGGTTCGGTGATGCTGGTTGTCTCTTGTTCTCAGACATTCCAAATAATCGGATCATGCGTTGGATGCCCGGTATTGGCACGAGCGTATATCGCGAGCCTTCGAACTTTGCGAACGGACACACGCGCGATCGCGAGGGCCGCTTGATATCTTGCGAGCATGGTACGCGGCGGGTTACCCGCACCGAGCTCAACGGTTCGATCTCGGTCATTGCTGATAGCTTTGACGGCAAGCGATTGAATTCTCCGAATGATGTGGTTGTGAAGTCCGATGGTTCGATTTGGTTTTCCGATCCACACTATGGGATCATGACCAACTATGAGGGCTACAGCGCCGAGCAAGAGCTTCCCTGTCGGGTTTACCGAGTTGACCCTCAAGGCGGCGGCGTGTCGGTTGTTATCAGCGATATGGCTGGACCCAACGGTCTTGCCTTTTCACCCTGCGAGTCGAAACTCTATGTTGCCGACACAGGCGCGATGTTCGATGCCAACTCTGAACGGCATATCCGCGTATTCGATGTTTCAGCGGAAGGGCGACTCTCCGGCGGGGAAGTCTTTCACGTGATCCAGCCGGGAGCGGCTGACGGCTTTCGCTGCGATATAGATGGCAACCTCTGGTCATCGGCGGCCGATGGCGTCCACTGCATCAATCCAGATGGAAAGCTGATTGGCAAAGTCTTGGTTCCAGAGTTGGTTTCGAATGTCTGCTTCGGCGGTCGGGCCAAACACGAACTGTTCATCACGGCAACGACCAGCGTTTACAGAATTGTCGTCAACCGTAACGGGGCTCAGACCCCTTAGTCCAAAATGATAGCCGCAATGCAAATGACTGCTTCAATCGAGATAGGTATGGCAACACGTGACTAACTTCAGATCGACAAAAGAGCTCAGCCACACTGCGGTAATGATAATGCTGAAGGCTGGGGTCGAGCACGCTGAAGACATGGGCCAACCACAATGCATTGTCATTGTTGATGCGAGCGGCGTCACGCTCGGCGAGATCCGAATGACAGGTTCGAAACTCCTGAGCCTTGATACCGCCCGAGCGAAAGCTGTGACGGCAGCATCGCATGGCATCCCATCTGGCATGATACCAGACAGTGTCCGCCTAGCTGTCGCGACAGCCACCGGTGGCAAAGGCACAGGTCTGCCGGGTGGTTTACCAATCCGCTATGACGGCATCTTGCTCGGCGGGATCGGTGTTGGCTCCGGTGCTCCGGATCAGGATGTCGCGGTCGCGTGTGCAGCACTTGCTGCAGTTGGCGCGGAACCAATTTAAGATCAACAACCGCGGGTAGGCTCATTGTCAGCTCCAGCACACGAGGTCTAATGATGAAGCAAACAGTTGCGCTCATAGGTGCTGGAGTCATGGGCGGCGCCATAGGTCAGAGATTGCTCGATACCGGCCACGTCGTTCGCGTCTTCGACCTTGATCCGAGCAAACGCAGTGCCTTGGTTGCTCATGGCGCCGTAGATTGCACTACGGCTGCGGAGGCCGCACAGCAGTGTAGCTTCGCAATCCTCAGTCTTAACAATGCTGATATCGTGCGCGCTGCGGTGTTTGGCGACCGTGGCGTTGCACAAGGCATCGCAACAGGCGCCATGGTCATTGACATGTCATCCATCGATCCGGCTGCCACGCGGCAATTAGCTGCCGACGCAGAGCAAGCGGGGTTCAGGTGGCTAGACTGCCCATTGTCGGGCGGTGCACCGAAGGTTGCAATTGGACAGCTGACTGTGATGGCTGGCGGCGACGGAAGCGACTTTGAGTTAGCTAAATCCGTGATGGATGATCTCTGCGCCAATTATACGCTTATGGGACCAAGTGGTGCCGGGCAAACGACCAAGCTTATCAATCAGGTGTTGTGTGCACTCAATTTTGTAGCCGTCGCAGAAGCGACGCAGCTTGCCCTTGATGCTGGCGTGAATGCTTCGGTGATCCCCAAAGCGCTCCATGGTGGACGGGCCGACAGTGCAATCCTGCAGGAGTTCATGGCAAAGATGGCAGCCAAGGACTACACGCCCACAGGACGCATCGACAACATGGTCAAGGACTTAAACAGCGTGCAAGATTTGGCACGCAGCACAGGCACGGCCATGCCACTCACAGCAACCTGCGCCGAGATCCATCGATTACTCACGTCGGCAGGACTGGGAGGCGCCGATAGTGCTGCATTGATGAAGTACTTCGAAGGACCGGCTTGATTGCAAATCGGGTGACTGCAGCTTCTTGAAAGCTGCCATGGACGTTCCGATGCACACCGCCTCTGAGCTTGTTGGCTTTCTAGGTGGTGGGGTTCTCCTTGATTTAATTGATCTTGAAATGTTCTCCCGGTCCTGATGACCTCCTTCCCTGCTTCACTGCCATTGCTGTTGGTCGTATTCGAGCCGTGTTCACAATCTATCTTCCGTAACACAAAGCTCGAAAGCGTGCGGCGTAAGGGGTAGACATGTCAGAGGGTGCAGGTTGGCTTCAGATTTCAACTGAGGGATTTGCAGCACTTAATCAATCAAGACCCCCGGAGCATCTCGTGAAGGAGCTAGTACAAAACTCGCTCGATGCGGTTGAGGGTACCGGTGGCTCAATTGATTTGTCGTATCGTCACGACGGCAACAGTTTTGTTGTCGAATGCCGTGACACGGGGGAAGGCATACCGGATCTCACGGCTATGCGCGTTGTCTACCTGACTTTCAAGACTGATAGTCATCTGAAGCGAGGAAGGTTTGGGCGTGGCTTTAAGGAAATCCTCTCCGTTGCGACCTCGGCCACAATAGAGAGTGCAGGACGTCGGCTTTGCTTCTTCGAAGAAAACGGACGACAGGTGACACAGGAAGGTGAAAGCCAGGCTTGTGATGCGGGTACTTTCATCTCCATGAGTTTTGATTGGCCACTAGAGTTAGTCGAACAATTTGATGACTACTTCGATCGTTTACTTGTGCCTGGAAACGTTCAGCTATCACTCAACGGTCGAAGCTTGCCAAGCCAACTTCCGGCTCATGCAATGGAAGCTACCTTAAAGACAGAAGTCTACAATCCGCAAAGTCACAGTTGGCGCAAGCCGCAACGCAAAACCACCATCGAACTTTTTCCAGTCGTCGAAGGTGAAGAAGCCTTCATCTATGAAATGGGGATTCCCGTTGCCTCGACCGAATGGTCGGTACCTTACCATGCGAACGTGCTGCAACGCGTTCCAATGAACCCGAACCGCGATGCCTTGGCGAGCGGATACGCCAAGCAGATTCACAGAGAATGCTTGCCAACCCTGTTGCCTGAACTGTCTGCCGAGGAAACAACGGCTGACTGGGTTGGCGCAGCAGGCGCGGAAACCGCTCCGGAAATTCAGAAGCAGATCATTGCAAAGGCGTTCGGTAAAAATGCTGTGCGCTCGGTTCCATCCACCGGCAAGCGAGACTATGACGATGACGCCGAACGCAACGGTGCGTTTGTTGTTAAGACAGCGCATATGTCGAGTGGTTTCCGCGACATGGCACGAGCCCATTTGAGCACTACAAAATTCGTTGTTCAGAGAGCGGAATCCAAGGCTGCTGAAAGCATCCTGGATCTCGGTTTCAATTCACGCGATGTCGGCCAAAAGGACGAT
This sequence comes from Pseudomonadota bacterium, assembly GCA_039183375.1. Taxonomy (GTDB): domain Bacteria; phylum Pseudomonadota; class Alphaproteobacteria; order Rhizobiales; family Hyphomicrobiaceae; genus Tectiglobus. The sequence goes on along the minus strand of JBCDBQ010000234.1, from coordinate 1,087 downwards.
CCGCGGTTTAGCTGGATTGAAAAGCAGGGTGGACATGCGCATGTCGATCACTGCTTGTCATTTGCTGTTTGGTTCTGCCAGCAATTGGTTGATTCCACCGAGGAGGAATTGCAGTCGGTCACGGGAAATCTTGCGATTGGCAGTCAACCCGTTCTGCTATCAGGTGGACGGTTCGGCAAGTTCTTGGCTCACTGGAGCGAGACAAATGTTTTGACACTTGCCATCGATGTTGATTGCTTCTGGACGGAACCTTTTGGTGCCGAGACTTTGAGGATCCTCATCCACGAAGCTGGTCATGCTCGCAATATGCATCACGGAAAGAGCTTTGTTGAAGAGGTTGAACGGCTTGGTGGTGTTGCAGCATCTGTCATGTTCGAGCAGCGGGATGAAATCGCACGACGCTGGCCAGCACTTTTCGGTCATCGAACATCTGCGCGTAAAGTTGCCGAAACTAAACCCAAACGATCTTGGTTTCTTGATCTAAGGCGGCGAACTTGACGACTAGCAGATTGGATGAAGATGTATGCTGAAACCAATCGCGTGGCACTAGATTCAAATGCCATGTCCTATCTCATCGAGGCGCTTGGGAGCTTCTCCGGTCCGCCAACAGGCAATACGGCGGCTGAAAAGATTGCACTGGCGCGTTGTTTTCTCTACCGGCAGCCCGAAACTGTCTTTTGCATAACACCCACCGTAAGCGCAGAATTCTCTCGGATCCCGGATCAAGAGCGGCTGAGTGAACACGCAAACTGGGCTTTGCTGCACCTTCAAGTCCTACCTAAGCCGTCAAGCACAGCGGATCTCATCTTTCGAACCAATACTCTCAACGCCTTTCATTCTGATGTGGACGACTGCCGGATCGTCGCTGAATGTGAAGCACTCGATGTCAACGTGCTTCTGACCAGCGATCGCAAATTTTGCAATGCGATGAACAGAGCCGGTACGCCTGTCGGGGTCTTGAGTGGCCAGCAGTATTGGAACGAGATGGCTGTCTCTCCAGGGGAGACCCCGATGATGGAGCTTCATCCCGATAGTCCGCTCAACACTGCTACGTGGTGGAAAGTATGTTCCGATCCCAGCTGGTGAG
>JBCDBQ010000233.1:0-10195 GCA_039183375.1 Pseudomonadota bacterium | reverse complement strand
GGTGGCGTGGCCGCCAAAGCCGAGGAAACCATCAAGGTCGGCATCCTGCATTCCCTATCAGGCACCATGGCTATCAGTGAAACCACGCTGAAAGACGCCATGCTGATGTTGATCGAGGAACAGAATAAGAAGGGTGGTCTGCTCGGTAAGAAGCTTGAGCCTGTCGTGGTGGATCCCGCCTCCAACTGGCCACTGTTCGCGGAAAAGGCGCGTGAGCTGATTTCGCAGAAGAAGGTCTCGGCCGTCTTCGGATGCTGGACATCGGTGTCACGCAAATCTGTGCTGCCGGTCTTTAAGGAGCTGAATTCACTCCTGTTCTATCCGGTTCAGTACGAAGGTGAAGAAAGTGAACGTAACGTTTTCTACACCGGCGCTGCTCCGAACCAGCAGGCGATTCCTGCGGTCGATTACCTGATGAGCGAAGACGGTGGCTCGGTGAAGCGCTGGGTGCTTGCCGGCACGGACTATGTGTACCCGCGCACCACAAACAAGATTTTGGCGGCCTATCTCAAGGCGAAGGGCGTCAAAGACGAAGACATCATGATCAACTACACGCCGTTCGGGCACTCCGACTGGCAAACGATCGTGTCTGACATCAAGAAGTTTGGTTCGGCCGGCAAGAAAACCGCGGTGGTATCAACCATCAACGGTGACGCCAACGTTCCATTTTACAAAGAACTTTCGAACCAGGGCATCGAAGCAACTGATATCCCTGTCGTTGCGTTCTCTGTCGGTGAAGAAGAACTGGCTGGCATTGATACATCCAACCTGGTCGGCCACCTCGCAGCCTGGAACTACTTCCAGTCGGTTGAAGCTCCGTCAAACTCGGAATTCATCAAGAAGTGGAAAGGGTTCACCAAGAATCCGAAGCGCGTGACGAATGACCCGATGGAAGCTCACTACATCGGCTTCAACATGTGGGTGAAGGCGGTTGAGAAGGCCAAGAGTACAGATCCTGACAAGGTCATCGAAGCCATCATCGGCGTCGAGGTTCCAAACCTGACAGGCGGTACATCGAAGATGCTGCCGAACCATCACATCACGAAGCCAGTCCTGATCGGAGAGATCCTTGAGACCGGACAGTTTGATGTCGTTTGGAAAACCAAAGGTCTGGTGCCAGGTGATGCTTGGTCAGACTTCCTGCCTGGCTCGAAGGACCTCATCAGTGATTGGCCCGGTAAGAAGTGCGGCAACTACAATACCAAGACGGGTAAGTGTGGCGGCGTCTGACGCACGAACAATGAAGGGACAGCCAGGTGCCTTGTGGAGTGCGTCAAGAGGCGCTTCGTGCACCAGGGCTGCACAGCATGAAAGTCGAGCCGCTGGTCGGCTTGCAGACTAAAATCATGGGGCCGTCGTTCGGCCCCATGACATGTAAACAAGGATGTCGAAATCGACACCATCGGGGGATGGATGCGGACTGCGTCGAAAATCTTGTTTGTTCTAGTCCTTGCGGCCGGGGGGCTGCTCGGAAAACCTCAACAGTTACTCGCAGACGAAACTAAGCTAGATGCAGCCCTCACTCTGTTTGCGGCTGGCTCATTCGGCAATACAATCAAGGCCGTTGATGAAATCGCAGTGTCAGGCGTTGACCACGCACCTGCAATCCTGACGGCGCTTGCCAAGCGCCGGGTCTATCTGTCCAAAGACAAGAGCGCGGCAGCATATCGTAGCGGGAAATCGTATTTCGATTTTAAAACCGCAGCGCCGCTCGAAGGACGCCCGAGCGGTTTCAAGAGCGTCCGCGTGAACAACCGTGTCCGCGGCGCGATCAAGGCGGCGCTTGGAACATTACAACTTCGCTCCAAAGATCCAGGCAAACGCTTAACCGCAGCAGCCGAAGTATTTCGCAACAAGGATCTCGCAGTTCTGCCGGCCATTGCCGGGTTGATCGAGAAGGAGCAAGACGCAAGCGTTCGCCAGGCGCTGATCGATACGCAGGCGGCATTGGTCGTGGCAAGCGCGAAATCCAGCAAGTCAGATAAGTTGGCGGCAGTCGAGGTGCTTAAAGCGAGGGGCAAGCAGGATGCGATCGTCGCGCTCAGGCCGGCGATCAACTCCGAAGACCCCGATGTGGGAAAGGCAGCCCGCGGCGCAGTCGCAGAAATAGAGCGATGGTTGGCCGTGACGGCCAACGTGCAAAACGTCTGGTATGGCCTTTCGCTTGGCTCCGTTTTGCTGTTGGCGGCAATCGGCCTGGCAATCACCTTTGGCGTCATGGGCGTGATCAACATGGCTCACGGCGAGATGGTCATGCTGGGTGCCTACACGACCTTTGCGGTGCAAGAGGCGTTTCGCGCTTACGCGCCCGAAGCCTTTGATCTCTCGTTGCCCTTGGCCATCCCGCTGGCATTCGCCGTTGCAGGCCTTGTCGGCATTGCCATCGAGCGCGGCATTATTCAGTTCTTATATGGTCGACCATTAGAGACGCTGCTGGCAACCTGGGGCGTCAGCCTTATTCTACAGCAGGCCGTGCGGACGATTTTCGGGCCAACCAACCGTGAAGTCGGCGCGCCGTCCTATATGACAGGTGGCTTCGATTTCCTTGGTCTCGCCATTACATACAATCGTCTTTGGATCATCGTCTTCGCCCTTGTTGTGTTTGCCGTGCTGTTGATCGTCTTGCGGGCAACGACGCTCGGACTGCAGATGCGTGCCGTCACGCAGAACCGCCGGATGGCAGCGTCCATGGGCATTCGAACGGGCTATGTCGATGCCATGACGTTTGGTCTAGGTTCCGGCATTGCGGGCATCGCGGGCGTCGCACTCAGTCAGATTGATAACGTGTCCCCCAATCTCGGCCAGAGCTACATCGTCGACAGTTTCATGGTTGTTGTGTTTGGTGGCGTCGGGAATCTCTGGGGCACCTTGGTCTCGGCCATGGCACTCGGCGTGACGAACAAGTTTCTTGAGCCTTGGGCTGGCGCGGTGCTGGCCAAGATCGTGATCCTGGTCCTCTTGATCCTGTTCATTCAAAAACGACCGCGCGGGCTCTTCGCGCTCAAGGGGCGGGCTGTCGAAGCATGATTACGCGCGCACTGTTCAGCATCAACGATACAGCAAGCCGGATTTTCCTCGGTGTACTATTGGCGGCAGCGGTACTTGTGCCGGCTAGCAATATGTTGCTGCCCGAGACATCTGCCTTCCATGTCCCAACTCACATTGTGGCGTTGCTCGGCAAGTACCTGTGCTACGCAATCCTCGCCGTGGCCCTTGATCTGGTCTGGGGATACTGCGGAATTCTGTCACTCGGGCATGCCGCGTTCTTTGCTCTCGGCGGTTACGCCATGGGTATGTACCTGATGCGCCAGATCGGCACGCGCGGTGTCTATGCAGATCCTATCCTGCCGGACTTCATGGTGTTCCTGAATTGGAAAGATCTGCCGTGGTTTTGGTACGGCTTTGATATGTTCCCGTTCGCACTTTTGATGGTATTCCTGGTGCCCGGAGTACTTGCGTTTTGTTTCGGCTGGCTCGCCTTCCGTTCGCGGGTCACCGGTGTCTATCTGTCGATTATCACCCAGGCAATGACGTACGCGCTGCTGCTGGCCTTCTTCCGTAACGAAATGGGGTTCGGCGGTAACAACGGTCTGACAGACTTCAAGGACATTTTAGGGTTCGACATTCAAGCACAGGGCACCCGAAACGCGCTCTATGTGACGACCGTCATTGCGCTTGCGCTGACCTATGTGGTGTCCCGCTACATGGTGACTTCGACTTACGGGAAAGTACTTGTCGCAATCCGAGATGCCGAGAGCCGGACTCGTTTCCTTGGTTATCGGGTCGAGAACTACAAGCTGCTGGTCTTCGTCGTGTCGGCCTGCATGGCAGGGCTCGCGGGCGCACTTTATGTGCCGCAGGTCGGCATAATCAACCCGTCGGAGTTCCAGCCGGCAAACTCGATCGAGGCAGTCATCTGGGTTGCGGTGGGTGGCCGCGGGACGCTGACCGGTGCTGCCCTCGGCGCAGTTGTCGTGAATTTCCTCAAGACGACATTCACCACTGGCGCGTTGGCACCCTACTGGTTGTTCGCGCTCGGTGGCATTTTCATTCTTTCGACACTGTTTCTGCCAAAGGGCCTGGTCGGCACGGCAAGTGACGCAATCCGACGCCTGCGACGAGGCAAGCCACAGCAATCAGCCGATGACGGCGTTGCCCAGCCGGCGGAGTAGACCATGAGCGAGCCCAATAGCGTTCTATACCTCGACGGTGTCACGGTTTCTTTTGACGGGTTTCGGGCACTGAATGCGCTGTCCCTCTACCTGGAACCGGGAGAGATGAGAGCGATCATTGGCCCTAACGGCGCCGGTAAGACGACCATGATGGATGTCATCACTGGCAAAACGAAGCCAGACATGGGCGAGGTTATGTTCGCTGATACCCATGACCTGACCGAACTGGACGAAACCCAAATCGCCGAGCTCGGGATTGGACGCAAGTTTCAAAAACCGACGGTCTTCGAAAGCCACACTGTTGCCGACAATATTCGCCTGGCCTTGGCTGGCGAACGCACTGCCTGGTCAGCGCTATTCGGCGCACGCGATCAGATCGCCGATGCAGATATTGACGTCATACTCGATCGGGTTCGGCTGCTGAGACTGCGTGAAAGCATTGCCGGCGATCTCAGTCACGGTCAGAAGCAGTGGTTGGAAATCGCGATGCTGCTCGCGCAGGATCCAAAGTTGTTGTTAGTCGATGAGCCGGTTGCCGGAATGACGGACTCCGAGACCGAGGACACCGCAAGTTTGCTGCGAGACATTGCACAGACCCACTCAGTGGTTGTCGTCGAACATGACATGGCATTCGTGCGCGCACTTGACGTCAAGGTCACCTGCCTACACGAAGGCGCGGTACTTGCTGAAGGTTCCATTGATGCCGTCTCAAGCGATGACCGCGTGATCGAAGTGTATCTGGGTCGGTGAGGAAGATCGGGTAGAACGGAAGATGCTGAAAGTCGACAACATCGATCTTCACTACGGCGCAGCCCAGGCGCTGCGTGGTGTGTCGCTGGAAGCAGCGGTCGGACAGGTCACTTGTGTGCTCGGTCGCAATGGTGTCGGCAAGACCAGCCTATTGCGCGCGATCGTTGGTCAGCAAGCGGTCAGCGCCGGTAGTATCAACTGGCAGGGCACGAACATCACGACACAACCGCAGCATGCGCGGGCACGCAGTGGCATTGCCATCGTCCCGCAAGGCCGAGAGATCTTTCCATTGCTTACCGTGCGTGAAAATCTGGAAACGGGCTATGCCGCGGCGGGACGCGGTCATCGCTATGTGCCCGACGAAATATTCGAGCTATTTCCAGTGTTGAAAGACATGCTGGGTCGACGCGGCGGCGATCTTTCCGGTGGTCAACAGCAGCAACTCGCCATTGGTCGGGCCATGGTGGCACGACCCAAATTGCTGGTGCTTGATGAGCCGACGGAAGGAATCCAGCCCTCGATCATCAAGGATATCGGGCGCGCCATTTCCTACCTGCGCGACACCGGTGGAATGGCGATTGTGCTCGTCGAGCAGTACTTCGAATTTGCGCGCGACTTGGCAGATACATACGCTGTGATGGATCGAGGTCAGGTCGTTCTATCTGGAACACGAGCAGAGATGAGGGAGGATCATGTCCGCAGCCACCTTTCTGTCTGACCGAGTGCCCGAGGTGCCAATCGGGCTTGGTAATGTCCGGGTATCCGGCGGTGTTTCTATCAACTGCAAGCAGCGGTTAGGCCAGAGCCGGATCGTAAGTACGCGCGAACGCGATGGCTACAAGGTGCGCTCCCCACGGCGTTCTGAGCCGCCTGAGGCTGTGCTTATCAACACAGGCGGCGGCATCGCTTCCGGTGATGATATTCTTCATGATGTCATTGTTGAAGACGGTGCGGATCTGACGGTGACGACACAGGCGTCGGAGCGCATTTATCGTTCGATGGATGGCGCGACGTCCAAGGTCGATGCACGCATTCACGTCGGCGCGGGCGCTGGCCTGAATTGGCTGCCACAAGACACGATTATCTTCGATCAATCCCGCCTGGAACGGCAGATAACAGCTGAGATAACAGACACATCGCGCCTGCTCATCGCTGAAACATTGGTGTTGGGACGCGCCGCCATGGGCGAGACCCTCACAAAGGGCCTCTTTCGGGACAAGTGGCGGGTTCATCGCGAAGGCAAGTTGGCTTTTGCCGAGAATGTTCTTCTGCGCGATGAGACGTTTCAGCTCCTTAATGCCGCCGCCATTGCAGGCGGCGCGCAAGCCATTTTGACACTCGTTTTTCTGGCACCGGATGCCGAGGACAGACTGTCGGCGGTTCGTGAGGTTGTGGCGTCGGCTAAGTTCGATTGTGCCGCGAGCGCCTGGAACAGAATGCTCGTTGTGCGCGGTCTGGCGCTGAAAACCGAGCAGGTCCGCAGTCTCATGTCGGAGCTTGTTCCGGCCTTGCACCGTGGTACGCTGCCGCGCGTTTGGTGGACTTGAGGCTGCCTGAGGCGCCAGCAGGAAATTCTACAAAAGGGCTAATGATACCGTGAACCTGACCCCGAGAGAAAAAGACAAGCTGCTTGTGGCGATGGCCGCGATGGTGGCGCGACGCAGGCTGGAGCGTGGTGTCAAACTCAATCATCCTGAGGCCATAGCGCTGATCACCGATTTCGTAGTTGAAGGCGCCCGCGATGGGCGCAGTGTCTCGGATCTGATGCAGGCAGGTGCCAGCGTGATCACCCGTGAGCAGGTCATGGAAGGCGTCGCTGAAATGATCCACGATGTCCAGGTCGAAGCAACGTTTCCGGATGGCACCAAACTGGTGACGGTCCATGACCCTATTCGCTAAGCAGAGGAGAACGAAGATGCGCGCATTGACGACAGTCTTGACAGGGCCAATGCTGCTGGTGTCTGGGGCGGCCATTGCCCATACGACGGACGTCCCGCATTCCCATCCGCATATTATGGATGTCAGCGTTGGCTCATCGTTGCTGGCGGTGGCGTTGTTCTCCATCTCGGCAGTGCTAATTTTGGCGGCGCGTCGCGCGGTGACCCGGAGGCGCAAATGATCCCCGGCGAAGTCATGACGCAGGCGGGCGAGATCGAACTCAACGCCGGGCGCGAAACGATCGAGATTGAAGTAGCCAACACGGGAGACCGCCCGATCCAGGTCGGCAGTCATTACCACTTCTTCGAAACCAATCCGGCGCTCAATTTCGAGCGTGACAAGGCGCGCGGCTTCCGCCTCGATATCCCAGCCGGTACGGCTGTACGCTTTGAGCCCGGTCAGTCACGCACGGTCACACTTGTTGCTCTCAGCGGTGCCAAGACCGTTTACGGCTTTCGCCAGCAGGTCATGGGCAAGCTTTAAGGGAATTATTGATGTCGTTCAGGATTGCTCGAGAGACCTACGCCGATATGTTCGGCCCAACGGTTGGCGACAAGGTGCGTCTCGCTGACACCGAACTGTTTGTCGAGGTTGAGAAGGATCTCACGACCTACGGCGAAGAGGTCAAGTTTGGCGGCGGCAAAGTCATTCGCGACGGTATGGGGCAAAGCCAGGTGCGGCGTGCCGATGGTGCCGTCGACACGGTGATCACGAACGCGTTGATCGTCGATCACACGGGCATCATCAAAGCTGACGTCGGCATCAAAAGCGGACGGATCGAGTCAATTGGCAAGGCTGGCAATCCGGACATACAACCTGATGTCACGATCACCATTGGGCCAGGCACCGAAGTGATCGCTGGCGAGGGCAAGATCCTGACCGCCGGCGGGTTCGATGCGCACATCCACTTCATCTGTCCGCAGCAGATCGAAGAGGCCTTGATGTCCGGCGTCACCACGATGCTGGGCGGTGGCACAGGACCAGCCACCGGCACCAACGCAACGACCTGCACACCGGGACCCTGGCACATCGAGATGATGCTACGGGCCGCTGATGCCTTCCCGATGAACCTCGCCTTTGCCGGCAAAGGCAATGCCTCGAACCGATCGGGCCTGGTCGAGCAGGTCAAGGCCGGTGCCTGTGCGCTCAAGCTGCATGAAGACTGGGGCACGACACCGTCGGCGATTGATACCTGTCTGGGCGTCGCTGATGATTACGACGTGCAGGTGATGATCCACACGGACACACTGAACGAAAGTGGGTTTGTCGAGGACACGATCGCAGCCTTCAAAGGCCGGACCATTCACGCTTTCCACACCGAAGGTGCAGGCGGCGGGCACGCGCCGGACATTGTCCGCGTTGCGAGCTTACCAAACGTGCTGCCGTCATCGACTAATCCGACGCGTCCGTTCACCGTCAATACCATCGACGAACACCTCGACATGTTGATGGTGTGTCACCACCTCGATCAATCGATACCCGAGGACCTCGCTTTCGCGGAGAGCCGCATCCGCAAGGAAACCATCGCCGCCGAAGACATCCTGCACGACATTGGCGCGCTGTCGATGATGGCGTCCGACAGCCAGGCCATGGGCCGGGTTGGTGAGGTGATCATCCGGACATGGCAGACAGCACATAAAATGAAAGTCCAGCGCGGTGCCTTGCCGGAAGACGGTGCAAGCGGCAATGACAATGCCCGCGTGAAACGCTACATCGCGAAGTACACGATCAACCCGGCGATTGCACATGGTATGTCGAAGCACATTGGATCGGTCGAATCCGGCAAGCTGGCTGACCTGGTCCTGTGGTCACCAGCGTTCTTCGGCGTCAAGCCTGATATGATCATCAAGGGTGGCGCCATCGCGGCAGCCCAGATGGGTGATCCAAACGCATCCATCCCTACTCCGCAGCCGGTCCACTATCGCCCCATGTTCGGAGCCTACGGCTCGGCGTTGACAGCCACGTCAGTAACCTTCGTGTCCCAGGCAGCCTTCAAGGATGGTGGCATTGCAACCAGGCTTGGTGCAGGGGAAGACGCAGAAGGCGGCATCTTCAAGAAGGAGTTCGTCGCAATCGAGAATGTGCGCGACGGGATTTCGAAGGCGGACATGGTGATGAACGGCGCAACGCCGGATATTACCGTCGATCCCGAAACCTACGAAGTTCGCGCTGACGGTGAATTGCTGGTATGTGAACCCGCAGCTGAATTGCCAATGGCGCAACGCTACTTCTTGTTCTGAGGTCTCATTATGCTGCGTGCAACCACTGTTGTTCTGGCGCCGGATCCCCGGCTGCCGCAAGCTGGCCTTGCAATAACGCTGCCGCGGGAGGAACGCTATCGACGACGTGTGCGCTGGCTGACAGACTGTGGCCGCGCATTCCTTCTCGATCTCGCGGAGACAACCTACCTGCCGAACGGCGCCGGGCTTTTGAGCGAGGATGGTGAGATGATTGTCGTTCGCGCGGCCGCGGAGGACCTTCTCAAGATCTCAGCACCCAGTTCAATTGAGCTGATGCGGATTGCCTGGCACATCGGCAACCGCCATACGCCCGCCGAGATCACAGAGCACGCAATTTACATTCTGCCTGATCATGTGTTGGCTGCCATGGTGGAAGGCCTGGGAGGCTCGGTAGAAAGCACTTCGCGGCCATTTGAACCAGAGGGTGGGGCCTACGGAGGGCACGGGACGTTGGAACGCGGTCATCATCATCACGGCACCCATGAGCATGGCCACCATTGATGGACGATCTCTCAACGAATATTGGTAGAACGCTTTCCGGGATGCCGGGTGAGTTGATGATCTGGTTGTCGCCGGCTTTTCCTGTCGGTGGATTTGCTTATAGCCAGGGTCTCGAAACGGCGGTCGCCAATGCGTGGGTGTCCGACAAGGACACACTAACAGACTGGCTGCGCTGCGTAATCATGCATGGCGCACTACGCAACGACTTGATCCTGCTGGCATTGATTTTGCGCGCGCGCAGTGAACCTGAACTTGCCGAGTTGCAAGATCTCTCTGCAGCGCTGCAGCCATCGGCGGAGCGTGCCAAGGAGGCCAGTGATCAAGGGCGGAGCTTCTGGGCCGCTTATCAGGCGGCGTGGGCGCCTGGCAACAATTCACAGGCGGTTGATCGCGGAGCCATGACATTGGGAGCAATGACATTGGAACCAATGACATTGACAGCGGCTGTGGGCATCGCTGCTCGCGATTACGAGATGGAGACGACGGCGGTACTCGAGGCCTTTGCATTGGCCTTCGTTGGCAATCAGATTTCCGCTGCCATTCGGCTTGGAGCGGTTGGACAATTCGACGGTCAGCGGATCACAGCTGACTTGT
>JBCDBQ010000232.1:0-10214 GCA_039183375.1 Pseudomonadota bacterium | reverse complement strand
TCCTGTTCCATCCGCGCGGAACTCATCGAGGCGCTTGACGATCTCATCGATCTGGCCGGCGGTCGTCTCGGCCTGCTCCTTGAGAGCGAGCAGGCTTGCGCGCAGGTAGTCCATTTCCGTGTCGACCGTGTGCACCAGCGGGCCTCCGCCCTTGCCTGTAACCAACCAGGTCAAGCTGACATTCAATATCCCGGCCAATGTCATCAGTCGGTTGGCCCTCGGTTCAGAAACGCCTGCTTCCCAGTTCGTCAGCGTTGTTGTCTTGACCCCCATGCGCCGGGCCAACTGCGCAGTCGTCAATCCCGTACCTTCTCTGGCATGGACCATCCTTTGAGCTAGGGTCTTCAGTTTCTGATCCAGTTTTGCCATGACATGACCTACGTATTCGAACTTTGGGCCGTTCAGTCTTCACCGATAGTGATGGTCGGCTATACTAGGCCGAGTAAGACTTATCAATACGAGGATCGTCATGGCAGCGGCAACGTACAAGTACCCGGATCAGATTGTGTCGACTGACTGGCTCGCGGAGAATGCCGGTCAGTCTGATCTGCGTGTTTTCGATTGCACGGTCTACTTGCATTACGAAGAGGGCACCGGTCGTCCCTATCGCGTCGAGAGCGGCCGAGCTGATTACGATGCTGGCCATGTTCCCGGATCGGGTTTTCTGGATCTACAAGGCGACCTTTCCGATAACGACAGTCCGTTTCGTTTCACGATGCTACCACTCGATGAGCTGGCACGCAGATTTGGTCAGCATGGCATTGGCGATGAGACACGGGTCGTTCTCTACTCGCGCAAGAACATGCAGTGGGCGACACGGATCTGGTGGATGTTGCGCAGCGTCGGCTTTGACAATGCGGCCCTCCTCGATGGCGGTTGGGACAAGTGGCACCTTGAAGGCCGCCCGCTTGACAGCGCCGAGAACAAGTACGACGCCGCCAGTTTAACCTGCAGGCCACGGCCATCGCTGTTCGTTGGACCCGATGAGGTGAACGCGGCCATCGGCGATAGCGCGACCTGCACGCTCAACGCCCTCTCTGCAGAGCTGCATAGCGGGCAGACCCATCGCTACGGTCGACCGGGTCGCATACCGGGCAGTGTCAATGTGCCAGCGGCTGATCTACAGATCGGGGAAGCAAAAGTCCTGGCAGATGCAGCGACCGTTTCCAGTAAGTTTGCCGGCGTCGGAGCCAGTCCGGACAAGAGGATCATTCTTTACTGCGGCGGCGGTATTGCTGCGACGCTGGATGCGTTTCTGCTGCACCAACTCGGTTACGAAAATCTGACGGTTTACGATAACTCGATGAGCGAGTGGGCGACGAACGAGACCCTGCCGATTGAGAGGGATTAGCCCTCAAGCATGCTATCCTATGGCGACCGCCGCGATTTCCTGATGCCCGGCACGTGATATCTTCGCGGGCCCGCTGGACCAGTCGCGGTCAGCTATGTCTTATGATGGCAATTCTTATGATGTCTAAACAATCACGACAAACGAACCGGAACATAAAGGGGAGCGATCACCGTGAAGAAGAACAAACTGCGCGAGCTTTGGGCCGACGGTAAGACAACGATCAATGGCTGGCTGGGTCTGCCGAACACGATGTCCGCAGAAGTCGTGGCGCGCGCCGGGTTCGAGAGCGTCACGATCGACATGCAGCATGGGTGTGTGCCCTTCGAAAGTGTCGTGCCAATGTTCCAGGCTATCTGCCAGACCGACGCCGTGCCTATGATCCGCGTCCCGTGGAATGAACCTGGCATCATCATGCGCGTGCTCGATGCCGGTGCCTTTGGTGTCATCTGTCCGATGGTCAACACGGTGGAAGAAGCCAAGGCACTGGTAAGCTCCTGCCGGTACCCGCCGCTCGGTGCCCGCTCCAACGGGCCGTTCCGGGCATCGTTTTATGCTGGCGGCGACTACGTCAAGCATGCCAACGACGAAGTTCTTGTCTTTGCCATGATCGAGACAGAAACAGCCATCGCCAATCTACCTGAGATCTTGAAAGTCGAAGGCCTTGATGGGGTTTATGTCGGGCCTTCAGACCTGGGGCTCAGCATGGGCGAGGAAGCGACCCTGGCACCGACGTCTCAGAAGGTCATCGACGGCATTTGCAAGATTGCGGATCTCACCAATGAGGCGGGGCTTATCCCGGGCATTCACTGCGATGGACCGGACACGATCATGACGCGCTATGAGCAGGGCTTTAAGTACGCGACGCTGCTGAATGACACGCGGCTGCTGGCGACCGCATGCCAGAACGGCATCAATGCGGTGCGTGGCAAGGGACCGGCCGAAGCTGCCAAGAGCTACTAGAACGTAGCGACCATCGCCTGGGTCACAGAAGGTTTTGAGGGATTGGGTCGCTTGCCGGCGACCCAGTACCCCGATCGCCAGGTTTGTTTGTTACTGTCGTGTTGGATCTAGTGCCTAAGCTTCGCTGCGCTTATCCGCGATCAGGTCCCAGGCCACATTGATCTGTTTAATGCGGCGGTCGCGCAATTCGCGATCGTCGTCGCTATTTGCCAGATCAGGATGCCAGGTCGCGCGCAAGGCATCGACCAAACGCTTGAGGATCTTTTCGCTGGCTTCAGGATTCGCGCCAAGAACCTCGTAGGCTTCCTGCTTATCGCGCGGGAGATCTTCACTGATGATGCGCGACGTCAGAGACCTGCGGGCACCGTCAGTAATGTCCTTAAGACGGATGAGGTCGGTGACGACGCGCTGCAATCGCAGGCGCATGCGCCGCCACTCACGCGGATCATCTGGAGCGGTCTGGATCGTTGTGGCGAGGAACTGCTCCATCGCACGGACTTCGCGCAACAGAACTCTGCGCAATGGCGCGGCGCCCTTGATATCGCCCACACGGCCTTGGATATCCCCAATCAGGCCTTGGCCGGTCCGGCACAGCTCACCGCACATCTGCGCATCCGGTTTCGCGAGGTCGACAACTTCACGTCTCAGGATGAGCTGATAGGGATCAGACGTCCGCGAGCGGTAACTCAAGATCTGCTGCGTCGCAAACCAGCCAATCCCCGAGATGAGACTGGTGATCAATGCCAGCCCGATGACGGTCGCGATGAGCGACTGCTGCATTTGCGGGCTTGGCTTAGTCACGGCGTTGAAGTTGGCCTTAACGGCGTCAGAAACGGTCTCGGACCAGCTGGACTGCGAAGACGTGGCGACACCTGCCTTGCCTGCCGATGCCACGCGTACGCTTTTCGATGGTTCATCTACCTTGGAGGCTGCATCTCCGCCGGTGATTGTTGGTCGGACCGGAAGCTTCTCCAAGGCCGCTGTCGCGTTCCTTAGTGAATTTGCGATCCCCGGTGCCGCTTCGGGACTGTCCGAGATCTGGCGCTTCGGCTGCCGAACCACACTGCCTTCACCAGGTAGTGTCATGGTCGTCTTTCCGACGGCCGCAACGCGAATTGGCTTGGTGCTCGATGATCTCGGCTCATTCCCAGCCAGCGGAATACGGCCCCGCTGCTCCGCAGCAACTGCACCTGATGCAGTCTCCGTAATCACGCGCTGGCGCTTTACTTCAACGGGCTTGCTGACCAGCGCCTTCTCGGAAATCCGGCCACCAAGTTCTGCAAGCGGCGCGAAGCCGGACGGTAATTCAATCGTCTCACGGGGTACGTAACCTTTGCGCGAGCAAAGTGTCAGCTTGCGCTCTCTTGCCGAGAGGGCTGACTTGGCGCCTTTACGATCGCAATGTGCATTGAGGGACGCGAAAGACTTCTTCGCGATACGGAACTTCAACCGCCCCTCAGAGACGACGGCCTTCGAGCCGCGCTGTCGAATGATGGTGGCTGCCACGTCGCGCCAGGCAAGCCGCTGCCCCGCGCACATCACGTCAAACTTGTGGATCTGCAATGTCCGGCAGTGGCGTCCATTCTTCGGAGCACATACTGTGTAGGGACGCTGCTTTGTACTACCGACGATGCGTAGTGATGTTGGAGCACTGTGCTCTAGGAACAGCTGGCCATCCGCGCGGACGCACTTCACCGGCAGAACGACAGATTCTGCTAATGCCGTGCCCGCGGTAGCTACGCTCCACAAAATCACTAAAAGTATTAGACGCACCGATCTCCCCCTCGTCCTCAGAACGGCCGTTCAGTGTCCTTACTGCAGCGCATTCCAGGCATCAGTGTGGCGGCGAACATACCATGGCACGTGTTTTCCACAACGGCCAATCACGAAAATACTGCAAACATACAAATTTGTCTTCTATCTGGCGTCGCGCAGAAGACCAGTGAAGCTTGTAATCAAAAGCGAAATTAGAGTAATGCCAATCAATCCCTGCAATAATCCCAGCCAGTAGAGCATATGGCCCGTTGTAATGCTCACACGCGACATAATTTCATTTTTTTTTGTCGCGCCTGTCAGGAAAGCGGGAAGGTTGGGGACACGAAGGGTTGCAATTGGTGCAAAGCTTTCATTCGGTCGCCAGTGGTCGCCTTGTCCGAGATTGACGAACGGCAAAAACGCGTCGACTGAGTAGGCAACTGAGTTGAAGGCTGGATAGAGACGTTCGAACTGTTCCGACGCATAAGCGTCCCGATTGCTTGTCACGAATACCTTTTGGTCAAAGCAACCCGGTTGCTCGCATTTGCCGGCTGCCCAGCCCCAAACGCCAGCGAAAACTAGGATGACCAGAAGGCTCCAACTAACCGTTCTCAATGGGCTAAAACCAAACAGGGCGGTCCAGTCCAGCAGCCTGTTTTCCAATCGGCCAAGCCGTGTCGATGCGTGTGACAAACGCTCACGACGGCGCCGCTCGATCGTGACTTTTTCTGCCTCGCTGGACAGCCCCTGTTCGGTCAGTCGGCTCGCGAGACACACCCAGGGTTGTGGCCGGATATGTTCCGCAACATCGAAGCGACTCTGACCATCAAGCCAGATCATTCTCCGCGTGCCGGCGCGATCCTCTTCCCGACTGTGGGTTTCACTGCTCAGCCCGGCAGGATTGACCAAGTGATCGTAAACCAGGCCGTCCAAGACGAGATGATCGATATCGCGGCCTTCACTGGTTGTGAAACGCCGCTTGAGCTTGGGCGGCCAACTGGCTGACCAGTCTTCCAAGGCGCCGATATGCGCCCGCGATAAGTTGACGATACCGCGTGGTCGGTCTTCGCCGCGCTTTGGCATCTGCAATCGACCAATCTTGGCATCAACGAAGCTCAACGCCGCCTCGTCAAAGCGTTCATCTTCCGCCTGCGTTCCGGCCGGGCGAACGGGGGCCGGCTGCGTGCTGTTGAGCCGGGCGACAGCGGCACTTCGGATGCGACTGGCGTCGAGATCACATACACCGGTAATCCTGGCTTGATCCAGAACCACAGCGCCAATTGTTTCGAAGCTAGAGCCAAGCTCCAGGTTGCGATCGAATTGCGCGCCGGAAGCCAACAGGGCAGCACCAAAGTCCACTTTGATGGTTGCCTTTCTCAGCCGAAACTGATTGCCAAAATGGGCACCGGGAAACCTCACCAAGCCCACCATGAGCGAACGCGATGCGAAGTAGCCGCCGCGCACAACAATCCCATCGGCACGCAAGGCCAGCTCGCTACCAAATATCTTGGTGTCGCTGAGGCGCAGTTGACCATCGATGCGGGCACCCGGACAGCGCAATTGACCAATGAGCTTGCCACCGGTCATTTCCCAATTACCGCCTATATTGATGAGATCCGCCTCAATCGCCGTCTCGCCGCCGTCGAGATTTATCCGATTGGCCAACAACAGTTTGCCAATTCGTGCACCGACCAAGCGCAGAACACCGCGTATATCGGCGTCATCGAAGCAGAGACTCTTTTGAACATCGATGCCGCTCAAATTGATCTGGCCGGTTGGCGCGTTGACGACACAGCCAATTGCTTCGATGCGACCGCCAACCTTCGCGTTCTCCAAGTGAACGGAACCACCCAGGTGTGCGCTCGACAACAATACGTCACCGGCGACCGAGGCGCTGTCCATGATCAAGGCTTCAGGGTCACGCGCAGACTGCCTGGTCGGAGCCGCACTCATATCGATAACGGCTGCTTGGGCATTCATACTGGACGTGATCTGGCAACGGGAGAGATCAAGAGTTCCGCGAAACTGACCGTCTTGAAGTGTGAGTGATCCGTCGACCATCAGCTCGGAAGCATCGATCGCGCTTTGACCGTCGCCGACCGCGGATGAACGCAGTGACAGTGTGTGCCCGATGCGGGTGCCCGATAGCGCCAGCGCGCCTTCGACGGCGCACTCGTCAATCACCATGCCATTGTCGATGATGGCACGTCGTGCAGCTATTGCGCCACATACCCGCGAACTATGCAGACGTAGCTGCCTCAGGTTGGCATCACAGAGACTGAGGGCAGGCGTATGTTCGGTTGGTTGTCCGCAGGCAATCGAGACCCGGGTCAATACGATCGGCCTGTCAAAGGCACAGCCATCCAGGTCCAGACAGCCGACGATCTCAACATCGTTCAGCCGAATGCCAAAGTCCGTCAGGCGGCAGAGCGAGCCTCGGCCAAACGCAATGGCGCGCAAGACTTCAGCCCTGACTTTTGCGCTGCCCAGGTTGGCCGTTTCACCTGCAGCCAGTGCGGCCGTCATCAGCCTCTCTGCATCGGTTAATTCGAGTGCCTGCGCGGATTCGGATTGGTCTTGCATTGCCACAACAAGTTGTTTCGCCCAATGCAGCTAACTAACCTGGAAACGGCAGCTGCAAAAGCCGAATTGGTACGAACTGCTGAACGACGCCCAGGGGAAACCCGATATCTCCACCTTAACGTTGCTTGTGATTCCTCCATTTGGTCGTTCAGGTGCCAAATTCCCGCATCAATTCGTCATTAGAAGCGCGTGGATTGAAATTCATCGGCCGGTACCTGAATACCGGAGCCAGGTTGCAGCCCTTTCCTGTGTATAGTGAACGATTGATGGGCTTGGCGGTCTCTTCGTCATCCGGGTGTTGTGTGCTAATGGAAACGGAATAAACGGTCCGCGTCACGTGAGGCTCGGAAGTAGTGGAGGCTCGGAAGATGTCATCGGATACGACGTTCGCGCGTTCAGGCCAGGATATTGGCCAGGATGCTAGTATGACAGATCACGCGACTCACCTTGATCAGCAAACACATCACACACAATCCGGCCCTGAAGGCTTGGCGCCGCAGCCGACATCCGTCGAACTCGGTGTCGACCCCAATGATCCGGTCATTCCGGCTGACGATGCCATTGCCCGCGAAACCTTTATCCCAGTGACGAAATTCGCCCTGCTCGATCGCCTGACGCGACCGCAGGCCTGGGAAACCGGCGGTTCCACAGACGCGCGCCGCTTCTTCCGCTATCTCGCCTATTGGCGGCAGCAGCAATATAACACCGCCGTCATGAAGCTGGACCATGCCTACGAGCCGTTCAGCCCTGACAGTGATCTCTTGATGACACGTCAGTATACCGACGGTGAGCGTACATCGATGCAAGCGCGCGTCGTGGCCGGTATGCGGCACATGTTGCAGCAGGCCAACTACACATGCATTGACCGCAGTGAAGCTGAACTCATTCTGACAAGCGACAGCCACTACGGGCTCGACTTTGACGTCGATCTCAATGCGTTTGAAGAACTTGAGATCTACTATCGCGGCGCATCGACAAAGAAAGACCAGAAGCGCACATTCCGGAAGTTCTTCCGCAAGGAGGAGTTCGATGTACCGATCTTCCAGCGCCTGTTCATTCTGTTCAAACTAAAGTCGGAAGAGCAGCGCATCGAAGAGTATATGCGCACGCGGACCGTCACCCGAAAAAAGGCCGAGAAGGCCATTCGGGCTGCAAGCAAGCACATCCCGGACGGAGTGAGCCGCGACCTCATCTATATGAAGCTGTTCAAGAACATGCCGCGTGCAGACGTGGAAATGATTTTCCCGAACACCAAGGTTAAGTTCCGTCTGTTCGACAAGATCAAGCTCGGCGTGACCGGCGGTGGTGCGATCGGCATGGGCCTGATCGGCACCGTGGGTAAGTTCCTTGCTGGCGGCCTGGCATTGCTCTCCAATCCGATCGCTTTGGCGGCTGCCTTGTTTGGTATCGGTGGTGTGCTGTTCCGCCAGGTGATGGGTTTCTTCAATACGCGGCAGCGCTACATGGTGGTGATGGCGCAGAACCTCTATTTTCATGCTCTGGCCGATAATCGCGGTTGCATGATCACGCTGGCCGACCGGGCTGCCGAGGAAGATGTCAAAGAGGAAATGCTTCTCTATAGCGTGCTCGCAAAAGAGACCGTCAGGCGGCAGGATCTCAAGTCGGTCGACGAAGCCGTTGAACAATATCTCTGCTCAGCCTTCGGTGTGCAGGTGGACTTCGATCTCGACGATGCGCTTAGCCGCCTGATGCATGATGGCGTTGTGACAGAGCAGCCGGATGGCACACTCTACGCGCTGCCGCCGAAGCAAGCCGGCGAGCATATCGATGCGATGTGGGATGTCCTGCTTGATAACCTGCCGGATGGTGTACTGCTTGAAGGCACCGAATTCGAAGGCGAGTCCGGTGGCAGCAGGCAGGGGCCAGAATCGCAGCCGCGCGAAGTGAACGTCGATACCGTATGAGCGGTCACAAGCTGACAATTGTTCTCGGCGACCGCAGCACGGCGCACAGCATCGCTGCGGTTCTTGAAGAGGCTGTCGATAGCCCACCGGATGCGCTGTCGATTTTCGAAGATGGCCCGCAATGGACCATCTCGGCGCACTACGAGTTTGCAGCACCAGAGCCTGATGTTCTTTCCCAACAGGTCGGCGACCTCCTCGGCATCGCGCCTCCTGCAGCGCGCGTCGAGGCCGTCCCTGATCTCAACTGGGTGGCGATTTCGCAGTCCGCGCTGCCGCCTGTTTTCGCTGGCAGGTTTACGGTTCATGGCGACCATGATCGCGACCATGTCCAGCAAGGGCCGAACTCCATTCTGATCAACGCAGGCGAAGCGTTTGGCACGGCACACCACGCAACGACCTATGGCTGTCTGCTGGCGCTCGATCGGATTACACGACGGCAACGGTTTGATACGGTTCTGGACCTTGGCACGGGTTCCGGCGTTCTTGCGCTCGCTGCCCGAACCGCGCTCCCACACGCAGACATCCTTGCAACCGACATCGACGAACAATCTGTTGTGGTTGCCAAAGAGAATGCGGCGATGAACGGTTGTGGACGGTTTGGCCCACGGCGGATCGATTACCGCGTCGCCGACGGTGTCAGCCGAGGTGGGATGAGCCCCGGGCGTTCGTTCGAGCTTGTGATCGCCAATATTCTTGCCGGGCCGTTACTGGTCCTCGCGCCGGACATTGCAAGGGTTTCCCAGCGCGGTGGCAAGCTGCTGCTATCCGGCATCCTTATTGAGCAGGCAGCCGCGGTGATTGCGCGCTACTGCTCACTAGGCTTTGCCTTGGCGTCCCATGATCGCATCGAGGGCTGGTCGACATTGGAGATGACCAAAGCACGTTAGCACTCCTGTTGGTCATCCGATCCGTAGTGATCTACGCGGGTGATCCGCAAAGACCTCGCGCGGCCAGGGCTCTACCACTACCCGTATTTGCGTAGTGTCCGGCGTGCGATCACCATCTGGTGGACCTCGGTCGGGCCTTCATAGATGCGCGCAAGGCGAACACGTTGAGACATGATGGCGAACGGCAACTCGCGGGTCATGCCCATAGCACCGAAGCTCTGCATGGCGTGATCAATCGTCTCCTGCGCCATATCCAGCGAGAACACCTTGATCATCGATGCTTCCGTGCGAACGTCTTCGCCTTGATCTGTTTTGCGCGCAGCGTCCATCACCATCAGGCGTGTTGCATGGATCTTGGTTGCTGCATTGGCAATCCACCATTGAATGGCCTGACGGTCAGAGAGTTTTACGCCGAACGTTTCGCGCTGCTGGACGTGCTCGCACATCATTTTGAGTGCGCGTTCCGCCATGCCCACCGCCATCGCTCCCATTTCGAGGCGGCGCACGGTGAGGCGCTTTTGCATGGGCGCAAATCCCTGACCGACTTCGCCAAGAACCTGGCTGTCCTTAAGTCTCAAATTCTCGAGGATTAGCTCATAGGTGCGCGCGCCAGCCAACATCGGAATCTCGCGCTCGATGGTGAAACCGGGTGTGCCTTTATCAACGATGAACGCGGTGATGCCGCCGCGGGCACCCTTGTCCGGATCGGTGACGGCCATGAGGATCATGAAGTCAGAATCCGGCACGCGTGAT